>JAYTXL010000001.1:0-3402 GCA_043742955.1 Verrucomicrobiota bacterium
TTTCCCGGCCCGCTGCCTCAAGTCGGGCGCTCTCACTTTACTCGTCCGTCAATAGACAAGCCGGGGGTGGAGCGAGCGCGGCGAGCGGGAACCACCGGATCCCGCCCCACAAAACCATGCGCCCCGGCAGGGGCGCGGGAAAACTGCCAAATCCGCACGACCCGTCAGCCGTCTGCACGCAAAGTTCGCATTGCGCCAATTTTCTTTCGCGAGCTTTTCCTCAGCTTCACTTTACGCGCTTCATTGCACGCGAGTGCTGCGCCGACGTCAGGTAATCTGGCATTGCGCCGCAGTCTATAGCGATGCAACCGCCACGGCTGATGACGAAGGCGGCGAAGGGTTCGCTAGATAATCCCGGTTCGCGAGGTAGGCGGCGATGTTGCCGAGAACCTCCCGAAGATAGTCGAAGACCTCGTTCTTGATGTCCCTCAATCGTTCGACGCCAAAATCCTTTCCCACCTCGGCAAACGACTTATCTCCGTGTGCAAGGTCGTTTCGGAGCGATTTGACGGTCAGCAGATTCCCGCTCTTTCCAGATGGAGGTTGAAAGCCGTAGTCGCGAGCGACCTCCCGAATTTTCTTGGCATCCACGTTCCCGGCGAAAGCCTTCTCCTTCCGAAAAGTCTCCGTGAGTATTTTCTGTGCCAGAGGTGTCAGGGCGTTGAACACCTTGTCTGGGTTGTGAGCTTTCAAGTTGGAAAGCACGATTTGCCTTACTTCTTCCCGGCAATCGTCGAATGACACTCCAGTCGTTCGGAACTCATCGAACACCGCTTCGATTGCGTTCTTCATGGTGGATTCGACGAGGTTGTATAGCAGGATGAATCCATTCGCCTTGAGCGTCTTCAGAAGCGAATCGTGATCCTGCTGATTCAACGGATTTGCTGATGAGTCCATACCGGCAAGGCGAATGTCACCCTCCGCAAGTCGCTCCACGAATCGGAAATAGTTTTCGATCTCTTCAGCGCGCGTCTGGAAGTCTTGCTGGACGGTGGTCATGTAGCTTCAGCGTCCGAGAAGTCGGTCACGCACAAACTCGATTCGCGCCTTCACCTTCGGGCGCGAGTTGCTGGCGTCGGATGTTGTGTGCTTCTTGAACTCAGGAGATTCGAGCCATTCGAGGCTGACGGGCACAAGTGACGGATTCTCACGCAGCGCGAGCGCAACGCCGACCGAGATGGCCTCGAAACGAATGCGTGGAGTTCTGGTGTGAGCGGCTGCTTTCCTGAATCCATTCCGCGCGAAATATCGATCCACGAACTCCAGCATGCGTTTGAACTCAGCTCGCATACTTTCAGCCTTCGCCGTGTCGAATCCCGGCTGGTGCGTTTCAAGGTATTCGTCAAGGAACTCGACGACCCGTTTGTCGAAGTTCAGGTAGTTGTCCAAATAGGCGAAGAAGCGGAGGACGAATTCATCACGCTCGCGTCGCAACTCCACGGAATCTGAAAGCGGAGCCAGCTTCTTGAATAGCGGGTCAGACGCACACTCGCGAATGAAGTTCAGCAACGGGCCTTCCTTGATGCCCCATCGCTGCTCCATGTCGTTGAGCAGAAGACTTCCGGTGTTGATGCGCTCGAAGATGTCGCGGCGAACTGCTTCGTCGGCACGCTCAGTCAGTTCGATAAGCCGAATCGTGCGGCGTTTGAAGCGGCGTTGGCGCGCAATAGGCAGGTCTGAAAATAGAAAGCCATTTAGCTTCTTGAGTTTCTTTAACCCGCCCAGCTCGAACTCGCCACCGACGAATGCGGCGAGAGTTCGGATCCGCTGCGATCCATCCACAATTTCAAGGCGTCCTTCACCTCTGCCAACATCAGCCACGAAAATGTATGGAATCGGCAGACCAATGAGGACGGATTCGATGAACTTTGAGCGCCGGTCATTCGGCCAAACGAATTCACGCTGGTAGTCTGGAACAAAGATTTCGTTTTCGTCGTCATCCTTTCCGGTGAGGTATTTCTCCACGATGACTTCCACCGGATACTCCTTGGTGTCGTAATCAACGATGCGTTGGTTTTCGAGGATTTCCTCCTCTGCTTCGGCTTTTAGAAGCTCGCTCGGTTGCTTCCGGCACGCCTGCAAGTTTAGCCCCAGTTCGGGTTCAATATTTTGATTCGAGTCAGGCATGATGTTCCTCCAGATGGCGCTTGATGGTTTCTCCCACAACTTCGCCAAGCCGCACCGGCACCGCGTTGCCGATGAGCCGACCGATGGTCTTGAAGCAGTAGGCACCGCCTTCTTCCACGAACTCGTAATCCCCAGGGAATGACTGGAGGATTGCGCCTTCGCGCAGTGAGATCGCGCGGGGCTGCTCGGGGTGGCCGAAACGTCCGTTGCCGAAGCCGAAGAATTGCGTGGTGATGGTGGGCGAGGGTTTGTCCCACTCCATGCGGCCATAGACGCCGGGGTAGGTCGTGCCGGTTTTTTTCCGGTGGCACTTGGCCACGAGGCGGTGAGGCCAGTCGCGCCAGGTGCCGCCGGGAGTGGAGTGCTGGATGCGGCTGAGATTCAGCGGGGAAAGCTCGCTGGTGCGGTGGAGCGGGTCGGCATCGCATTGCTCGCCCGCTCTCAGCGGCGGCAGTTTGCCCAACGCGGCGCGGACGTTGCGTTGCTTCTTGCCAGTGTGGGTGGGCGGAATCAATTCGATGGGGCCGAGCTTCGATGCGACGAGGACAAGCCGCCGCCGGTGCTGCGGGATGCCGTAGTCGGGGCAATAGACGACCCACTTTTCCTCATCGTCGGTGAAGTGAAAGCCTTCCTCCGCCAGCGTGACAAGGAAGCGGACGAAGATGTCGTGCCGCTGGAGTTCGGGCACGTTTTCCATGGAAACGATGTCGGGCTTCACCTCGCGCACGAGGCGGGCAAATTCGTCGAGCAACGTCCATTTCGGATCATCGCCGTTATCGAGACCCTGCGTGTATTTTGAAAAAGTCTGGCACGGCGCGCAGCCTACGAGGATGCGTGTATGGCCTGCCGGATAATGCGCCGCGAGTGCATCGGCGGTGAGTTCCGCAACGCTGACTTTTTGGAACTCGGCACCGCGATTGTTATGCTCGTAAGGAAAGCGACAGGCTTCATCCACATCGTAACCGGCGGCGACTGGAATGCCTGCATCCATCAGGCCACGCGTGAGGCCGCCAGCGCCGCAGAACAAATCCACGGCAGTGGCGGTTGTCATCATCTGTCGTTGCGAGGGAGGGCGGCGGCGCATCGTGGGCGAGTCTTGATGAATAAACCCGTTCGCGCAAGACGGCGCTGCGGGTTTCCCGCACCGCCTCCGGGGTGCATGGAATGGTGGGGCGGGATCCGGGGGTGCCGCTCGTTTCACTCGCTTTACCCCCGGCTTGTCTATTGACGGACGAGTAAAGTGAGAGCGCCCGACTTGAGGCAGCGGGCCGGGAA
>JAYTXL010000002.1:0-7209 GCA_043742955.1 Verrucomicrobiota bacterium
CATGGACGTGTGCCTTGCCGCGTGCTTCGCTCACCCAGTGAAAAGGCCGGTGGGCGAAGTGAATCTTAATTTTGAACCGGCTAAACAAGAGCCCCCAAATCACCGGAACTTGCTCGCCTTGTGTGATGGAGTTCGTCGCAACAAATCCAACGTCGATTTGCGTGCCTTGAACGTATTCCGCCGCTCGATAGAACCATGCCGTGACGTAATCAATGTCGCCCGTGTTCTTAAAGTCGCGGAAAACGTGAACCAAGTCGGCGCGCTGGTCTTTGTTTTGGTAATGTTTGCCCACAAACGGCGGGTTTCCGAGGACATAGCTGCATTCAGTCGGCAGCAGAATCTGCTTCCAATCCAGCCGTAGCGCGTTGGCGCAGTGAATGTGCGGGGATTTTTTGAGCGGCAACCGCTGGTAAAGCTGCCCGAAGGCTTCGGACACCTGCAGGTTCATCTGGTGATCCATGAGCCACAGCGCCACCTCGGCAATGCGCGCGGGCCATTCGCCAATCTCAATACCGTAGAATTGATCCACGTCCACCTGCGAGAGCCGGTTGATCTCATCCAGCGTCAGCTCGCGCTGTCCCTTGTGGAGTTCCTGCAACACCGCCAGCTCGAGTTTACGCAGCTCGCGGTAGGTGATGACCAGGAAATTGCCGCAGCCGCAGGCCGGGTCGAGAAATCTAAGCCGGCAGAGTTTAGCGTGAAATTCCCGCAGCCGGCCGGTGCGCCGGTTCGATCGGTCGGCCTTGATGGTCGCGAACTCGTCAAGCAGTTCGTCGAGGAACAGCGAGCGGATCACTTTCAGGATGTCGCGCTCGCTGGTGTAGTGCCCGCCAATCTGCCGCCGGGCCTTCGGCTCCATGACGGATTGAAAAAGCGACCCGAAGATGGCGGGCGAAATGCGCGACCAGTCGGAGCGGGTGCAGCCGAGCAGCGCGTTGCGCATGTCGCTGTTGAATTCCGCAAAACCCAGATTCTCCGAGAACAGGTCGCCATTGACGTACGGAAATTGCGCCAGTTCTTCGTCGAGGTTCTTTTGCCGCTTGCTTTCGGGTGTGTTGAGCACGGCAAAGAGTTGCGCGAGGCGGGCGCCAAGGTCGCTGCCATCCGCCGCAGTACGGTTTTCGAGGTAAAGGCGGAAAGCTTCCCGCTGAAACAAACCGGTATCCTCGGCAAACAGGCAGAACAGGATGCGGACCAGGAATCGTTCGAGGTCGTGCCCGGTGTAGCCGCCCGCCTCAAGCGTGTCGTGCAGATCACCGAGCATCTGGGTGGCTTCAATGTTGATCGGGTCCTGCTCCTGGAACTTGTGTTGCTTGTAACCGGGAATGAACGCGAAGGCATGGACGCACTTGTGAAATTCCGCGAGCGTGAATTGGATCGTGGCCACGCGGCTGCTGCCAGATAGCTGCAGAGCCTCCCCGTCTTCGGGTTCGAGATCATGCAACGCCACGCGCGCAAAATCGGACACGATGACGTACCGTGGGATTTCCTTGTGGCGACCATCGCGTGCGAGATCCTGAATGTAACGGAACGCCTGGGATTCCGCCTTGCCCAGGTCCTTGCCGGCGGATTTGTGTTCCACCAGGACGATGCCCGGCCAGAAAAGGTCGATATAGCCGTAGTCGCCGGAGAGCTTTTTTACCGGCTCCTCGAAGCTGGCCACCGCCCGACGAGATACGCCGAAAACCTGAAAAAACTCATTCCAGAAGGTTTGTTTCTCCGCGCTCTCGCTCCGCGCGCCTGTCCAGTCGCGTGAAAACCGGATGGCGTTATGGCGAATTTCGTTCCAGGAGATAGGCACGCCGCGAACAGTATCAAATCCGGCATCTCACCCGCAAGCGTGCGGTGCAGATGCCAGTGCGGTCTAAGGTTTAGGTATGCTAGGATAATTCCCTGAAAATTTCTTGTCTCCCGACCCGCGTGAGCGGATCGTTGCCGTTGTAAAATAAATCAATACACACTTGAGACACCCAGCTCCAGACATTGCCGACGCGAGCGCCGACGTCATCGCCATTCACGGTGCGCGGGAGCACAACCTCAAGAATCTTTCCTGCACGATTCCCCGGGGCAAGTTTGTCGTCATCACCGGGGTCAGCGGCTCGGGCAAAAGCACCCTCGCGTTTGATTTGCTCTTTGCGGAGGGACAACGCCGGTTTCTGGACGCGATGAGCGCCTACGCCCGTCAGTTCGTGGCGCAATTGGCGCGGCCGGATGTTGATCTGATCACCGGAATTCCCCCGACCGTCAGCATCGAGCAGCGCAATTCCCGCGGCGGCGGCAAGAGCACGGTGGCCACGGTTACAGAAATCCATCATTTTGTGCGGCTGCTCTTCGCGCGGATCGGCACGCAGTTCTGTCCGGATTGCCAGGTGTCTGTGGCCGCACAGACCCGTGATCAACTGGGCCAGCGGCTCCAATCCGAGCTGCGGTCTCGTGGTGACCTGCTGTTGCTCGCGCCGGTGGTGAAGCATCGCAAAGGGTTCCACACCGAGGTGGCCGCCTGGGCTGCGAAACAGGGTTACTCCGAGCTCCGGGCGGACGGCAAGATGCACTCCACCGCCGGGAAATTCCGGCTGGATCGGTTCCGGGAACACGACGTCGAGATCGTCACGGGGGTGCTCGAGAAAAAGCGCCACCGCAATTCGCCCACGGTCAAACTCCCCCAGCAATTGGTCGATGAGACCTTGAAGCTGGGTCAGGGCAACCTGCTCGCACTCGATAATCACGGTCGCGTTTCGATTCATTCCACCGAGCGCGCCTGCCCGGACTGCGGTCGCTCGTTCGAAGCGCTTGATCCCAAGATGTTCAGTTATAATTCCTCCCAGGGCTGGTGTCCGAAGTGTCGCGGCTTCGGGGAATTATTCTATCTGCCGGACGTCGAGCGCGGCGCGCGGGCGGAGGCCATCGAGGAATCCTGGTTCGAGTGGCAGGAAGGCAAGCGCGAGCCGTGCCCGGAATGCCATGGGGCGCGGTTGAATCCGCTGGCCCGCGCGGTGCGACTTGATTTTGCTGCGCCCAGTTCCGGTACGGAGCGAAAGGGGCGATCCGGGCAACCTGCGGATCAGGAGCCCAGCATTCCAACCATCGATACGTTCTCCCAGGCATCGGTGACGGAAGCCGCCGCCTTATTCAGCCAAATCAAATTCACCGGCCGCGCGGCGGAAGTGGCCCGCGATATTTTGCCGGAGATCCGCGATCGATTGAAATTTCTCCACGAAGTCGGACTCGGCTATCTCCAGTTGGGCCGGGCGGTGCCAACGCTTTCCGGAGGCGAGGCGCAACGCATCCGGCTGGCGGCGCAGTTGGGGTCGAATCTTAGCGGCGTGCTCTACGTGCTCGACGAGCCCACCATCGGGCTCCATGCGCGGGACAACGAGCAGCTGCTGGCCGCGTTGACCGCCTTGAAGGCGCGCGGCAATTCGCTCGTGGTGGTGGAGCACGACGAGGAGACCATGCGCCGCGCCGACTACATCATTGACCTCGGACCCGGCGCCGGTGTGCGCGGCGGGGAGGTGGTCGCGGCGGGCACGTTGGCGCAGTTGATGCGGCATCAAGATTCCGTCACGGGCCAGTGTTTGCGCGCGCAGAAAGCAAAGCGCCGCCCGGCGCGAGGGGAGCGGCGGCCGGTTTCCGTAACCGCCGGTGTGAGGAGGCGCCAATCAAATGCTCCGAAAAGTCAGAGCCTCCTCGCGTCGGCGCCTACCAATGGCTGGCTGACCCTCCAAGGTGCCGCGATTAACAATCTCAAGCATCTCACCGTCCGGTTTCCGCTCCAAAGGTTCGTGGTGGTGACCGGGGTCAGCGGCTCGGGGAAAAGCACGCTGGTCCGCGAATGTCTGCTGCCGGGCTTGAATTCAAAATTCAAAAATCAAAATTCAAGATTGAAAGCCGGCGCCCCGTCCGGCGCGGTGACCGGGCACGAAACCATTCGCGCGGTTCACGAAGTCGATCAAGCGCCGATCGGCCGGACGCCACGTTCCATCCCGGCGACCTACGTTGGATTTTTTGATGAGATCCGCCGATTATTCGCGCAAATTCCGGAAGCCCGGTTGCGGGGGTACGCGCCGGGGCGGTTTTCCTTCAACAGCGCGGCGGGACGCTGTCCGGAATGCGAAGGCTCCGGCACGATCAAGTTGGAAATGAATTTTCTACCGCCGGCGTATGTGCGCTGCGAAACCTGTGGCGGACTGCGCTTTAATCGCGAAACGCTCGACATCGAATTGAACGGCAAAAACATCGCGCAGGTGCTGGCTTTAAGCGTCGCCGAGGCGATGGAATACTTCGCGGCCTTTCCGCGCATCCGGCGGCCGCTCCAGGCCTTGCATGATACCGGTCTGGATTATTTGAAACTCGGCCAAACCAGTCCGACCCTGAGTGGCGGTGAAGCGCAGCGCGTGAAGCTGGTGACCCATCTGCTGGCCGGCTTGCAGGAGCGGCACGAGGTGTTCGACCCCCTGGATCCCAGGCAGAAACGCAGTCTGTTTATCCTGGAGGAACCGACCATCGGCTTGCACATGGCGGACGTGCGACGGCTGGTGGAGGTGCTGCAGCGCCTGGTGGACGCGGGGCATTCGGTCATTGTCATTGAGCATAACCTCGATCTCATCGCGGAGGCGGACTGGGTCATCGATCTCGGGCCGGAGGGGGGCGAGGGGGGCGGGCAGTTGGTAGCGGAGGGAACCCCGGAGCAGGTGGCGCAAAATCCGGACTCGCACACGGGCCGATTTTTGCGCAGTCTGCTGGTCAAGTCATGAGCGCCTCATATGAGGAAATTATTCAGGGCGAATCCTTGCTGCGCTCGCCGCCGCCGCCGCGGCACGAAGCCATCTGCGACCGCCTGCACGCGGAGGTGGCGTCCTGCCTTGCCGGCAACGCGACGGCCCGTCTGCTGGCACCCCGTTCGCTCGTGGAAATATCTGCCGGCACGCTTTTGCGACCCGACCTCGCCCTGGTCACTGCCGCCACGGGGAAGGTTTGGCTGGTGGCTGAAATCGTCAGCTCCGTCGATCACCGCTGGGACACCGTTACCAAGAAGCAACTGTACGAGGATCGAAAAATTCCCCGCCTGTGGATGATCGATCCGCGCTACGACAATGTGGAAATTTATCACGCCAGCCCGCATGGCCTGATGCTCAGGGGAATCCTGGCTGGTCGCGAGGAATTGACGGAGGCGCTGTTGCCCGCGCTCCGGCTGAAGATGTGCGAATTGTTTGTGGGCTGAGCAGCGGGCGGCAAATACGCGGGCCGCTGCTCTGGAGCGATATGGAACAGTTCAGTTCGGAAAGAAGCCCACCGCAGATAAACGCAGATAAAAAACTGCGACGAAAAATTCAAGCATGGCTCACATTTCGGTGAGGCCTTTCGGCCCGCGCAATCTGCGCTTTAGTTTCTGCTTCGTCTGCTGGGTTATTACATGCCAAGTGATGTGGATCGCCCCCAGCGCCAGGAGATCCGAAAGCGGTGCTCGATCAGCGGATGGAATCCGGTAATGACCGCATTCAATGAATCCGAAGGAAACGTGATTCTCCGTATCCGGTGGGAGCAAGAAATGTGCTTCTTTCAGTCAAAATCGGGCTTGAAACGATCCACCAATGTTTATATAGAGCCAGCCATGAAATTCCGTGGACTGGTGTCTTTGGGAGCGCTCGTGATGGCAGGGATGCTTCCCGCCGTGGGGCAAAATCTGGTCGTCAATCCCGGCTTTGAAGGCCCGCCCGCGCCGCCGACGGAAAGCTTCATCAATTATCTCGGTGGCCAGTCCTTCGCGGGATGGACGGTGTCCGGTGAATCCGTCGATCTGCACGGGTATGTTGCGGACACTGCGTTAACGGCGCACTCCGGCATTGGTTCGTTGGACTTGGCCGGCTTCGACAAAGGCGGCGGCATTTTTCAGAACATCTCGACGGCCAATGGTGCCCAATACCAGCTCGACTTTTGGAGCATGGCTCATCCGTATCACACCGATCCCAACCCCTATGTTCAGATTGATGTCCTTTGGGGCGGTTCGGCCTTGTCGCCGGTCATCATTCCGTATCCCGCCGGCGCGGGGCCGACACACTGGTCGTACCACGAATACTTGGTGACTGCGTCGGGCAGCATGACCGAACTGCGATTGTCCACGCCCTCGCTCAACGGCGGCCCGGTGCTCGACGACATCTCGGTAACCGTAGTGCCCGAGCCATCGGTCGGTGTGTTGCTGCCGCTGGGACTGGCGGTGGCCTGCGGCTGGCGCCGGTTCAAGGCGGGGCTCCAATCGTAAGGCCTCCGAATTTTTCGTAAGCGGCGCAGCGGCGATTTTGCCAGGGGGGAAACCCCGAGAAATGCACCAAGCCATTGCCACCTGCGCTCCGGCTGAAGATGTGCGAATTATTTGTGGGCTGAGCAACGGGCCGCTGATTCAGCGGTCAATTTCATCGGGCTTTTGTATATGCGCCAACGGGTGAACCTTGGATTCGAAATTCACCTATTCTCATGAATGACGCCTTCATTCCGCTTCCCGAGTTTCCCATTCCTGCCGCGCCCCAATGCCCGGTAGCCGAAGCCTTCAGGCTGCGCTGGCGTGCTGCCCATGGCGGATTGCGCGCGCCCCGGCGCAACCTGAAGGTTGCGGCTACCGGGGGTGTGGCGGGTGGTGTTCAGTCAAAAAAACGGGAGCCCGTTGATGGTGAACGTAAGTCGTCGGGGTTATTTCAAAAGCAGCCGCGGCGCGCCCGGTGGATTGCAGGAGGTCTGGCGAAGAGAAGCAACTATCAAGAACCCCATTGGTTCCTCATTCGTGGATGGCCTTTCAGTTTCAAATGCGCGGCAGGTCTGGATTCTCCTGTCGGGGATTTTCCTTGTGGAGCCGGGATTTAGCCCATTATAACCATGGCGATGTTAGGTCCATTTTCGACAACCTTCCGCAAGCTGAGCGCCGCACTCGGAAACACCCGCTGGGTCTTCTTCCTTCTCACCGTCCTCTGTCCGAGTATTTTCATTCTGCCGAACGCCGCTGCCCAACCGCTTTATCGTGAAAACTTTGGCAACACCACGAACGCGGTTCGCGCCTTCAACGATCCGAACATTGGCTGGCAAGGTCACTTCGGGCCGACGGCCGTGGACAAGTCGGCGAGCAGCGCGCAGATGCAAGTCAGCCGCCTGGCCAGTCTTCCGGCCAATTTGACGAATATCAATGCTGGCACAAGTTTGAGTGAAGCCATCGGCTTTGCC
>JAYTXL010000003.1:0-5639 GCA_043742955.1 Verrucomicrobiota bacterium
GCGCGGCTTGGCTGGGCTCACCGTCGAGGAGCACGCCATCCGGCGCACCGCTGGCCCGTTGCACCCGTGGCCGGTGCATTTCGTGGACAACGTCATTACCACCGGCGCGACCGTCGCCGCCTGTCGCCGTGCCCTGGGCTGGGGAAATGGTCTGGCCTACGCCGACGCCAGCACCCGCCCCCACGCCCGCCGCAAATAGCGGCACCGGTTCACCCGCAAGGAGCCGGCAGGATGAAGATTGAAGGTTGAAAGTAGCCCGGTGCAAGTCGCCAAGGAGGTGGGGCAGTGGATGCCCGCTGAAGAAACGACCCGCGCCGAGCCGTACCCTTGTAGGCTTCGAGGCGTGAACGCGCAATGCGCTTCTTTGAGTTGGGGACTCGCGCCGTCCCCAAGCCCCGGCGCCAGAGGGCTGGCCCTCTGGACTCCGGCTGGACAAAAGTGGGGGAAGGGAATTAGGATGTGAACATGAACCTAGGGAAGATTGCAGGGCGCAATCTAGTAAAGTGTTCCATAGCCCAAGGATCCCATGCCTGAAAGATACCACTGCAAGGCCTGCAAAGTGGTTTTTGTTGTTGGCCGTGGACATTACCACGGCAGTCAAGATGGTTTCTGGGGCTACACGCACCTTGTCTGTTCTGCTTGTGGAACCGGACACATGGTTGAACATCCCGACCTCGTGCGAATACCAGTGCTGGGTGGCTTGTTCAGTAAGGAGGGCAAACCGAAGAAACCTGATCGCTTAATGGCGGAGGCCGGCCCACAATACAAGCACAGCGCAGAGCCTAAAGACTCTTGGTGGTTGGAGTCAGATTGGAAAGAATGCAAGATAAGCCACGAACTGTGCCCGAAAAGCAAATATGCATTCATGAAGGACTTCCTCGATCTGCAAGGGGTGAAGTGCAATCATTGCGGCAGGGCGGATGCCCTCGTAAAGGAATGGGGATCCTTCAATGTCCGATGCCCCCAGTGTGGTCTACCTGAACTCTACCAGCAAGCATCATGGATCACTTGAGCTCTTCTGGACAAAAAAGGACGCAGGGATTGGGTAGACAGCATGAACGCGAGGAAGATTGCCGGAAGCAATCTGGTTGAGGGTTTAGGAGACTTGTATGAATGCTCCAGATTCCATCGAGGCACGTTTGTATGAGCATGTGCTTGGCAGTGGGGCATCTCATCCCATTCTCCTGAATACCGGCGTGCTCAGCGACACCTGGACGGACGCCTATTTGCAGCTTCTGGAGGAGGCGGTGCAGAAATGTGAGGGGCAGGATTCTTTACCACGTGATACTGTCGCTGCCGTCCATTTCGCGTCGTGGTATCTCAAGATCCGATACGAGGCGTGGTGTGGCTTCGAAAAGGGAAGGCGGAACCAGCGGACAGAGCGCAATCTAGGTCGGTTGAGGATACCGAGTGAGTTTCTGTTATTATCAGCGCAAATTAATCGAATAAAAGCACAGGACCGATCAACGAATCCCAGCGGCTGTGCCTAAGCACTGTCCGCCCTCACACCCCCCTCAATTTCCTCTGCACCACGCTCCGCGTCCGCGTCGCCACCAGGTAGCGCAGTGCATCCGCCGTGTCATCCCCACCCACGCCGTCCTCGTCCGCGTCCACCTTCAACACGTCTTCGGGTCGGTTCGGATCGTGTTGCAACGCCGGCAGACATTCCAGCAGCCGACCGCAGCGCCGGTGAATGAACAGCGTCGGCGTGCTCCCGCCTTCCGCCAGGCCGACGCTCGGCTCGCCAAACCGATGCAGGATTTCCGCCCAGCCGTTCACCCGCTCCGTGTTCGCACACTTCAACGCGATGCCCAGCTTCGCGTATTGCGCCGCCACCGTTGACCCGTCGCTTTGCCGCGAGAACACATCCGCACCCGCCACAAAACGTTTCAAATCTCCGATCTGCAATCTCCGATCTCCGAACTTCCGCCTCGCCAGCATCGCTTTAATCGCCGCCGCGTGGCGTTGCGGCAGCCATAGCCGCTCCGCGTGTTCGTCCACCACGAACACGTTGCCATCGCCATCCGTGCAGCCCAGGAGCGCCACCGTGTAGTGCGTGAACCCGTAATCGAGCGCGCAAAACCATTCCCGCGCCCGCGTGTCATCGAAATCCTCCAGCCCGTGCACCTCGCTCCGGAACGTCGTGAAAAATTGCCCCGCCGTGATGTCCCACGAACCCTCGAACCACGCGCGCCGTTGCCAGCCGCTCAGGTTCGACAGCACCTTCGTGTATTCGGGATTGTTGAAGCGGTTGTCGCCCACGCGCGCCGGGATGAAGCGCGTGTCGCGTTCCCCGCCGCGCTCGAACGGCAGCACGAACTTCGTCCGATACCAGGCATGGCCAATCCCGCCGGGATTGCTCGTCGAATAAATGCGCGGACGCCAGTTCGGCTTCGACGTGCGGCAACACGTCGAGATGTCCGAATGTTTGCGGCTGGAAAGGGTGGTTGCCTCCTCGATGCCCACCACGTCGTATTCCAGCCCGAGGTAGGCGTCGATGTCCTTCTCCGCTTGAAAATGGCCCGCGATGATCCGCGAACCGTTGCGGAATTTGAGCGTGCCCCGGTGCGCCGAGAACTCATGCGGCAGGTGCACGAACAACCGCCGCCGCAGGTCATCGAACGATTCCATGACCGACTTGCCCACCTTGCGGAGCAAAAGGCACTTGAGCCCCGGCACGCGCTGGCAATCATCCGCGCCCATCTGCGCCAGCAGCCAATGCGACTTGCCGCCCCCGCGCGCGCCGCCGTAGCCGACCGCCGTCGGCCCGTCGGCGTGATCGCACAACCGCGCCGCCGCGCTCGCCGCAAGCTGACGCGGCTGCAGCACCACACCCGCCCGGGCGAACTTCTCCATTTGCTCCATGGGGCACCCCGCATCCCGCCCCGCCGCCAGATAAAGTTCCAGCGGCGTCATGGCTTTCGACCCTCCCCATCCCCGCCCAGGGTAGCGCGGTCGTCCCGACCGCCCATTTCGGCGTCCTGCCGAAATCCCCCGATCCCCGATTCCCCATTCCCTATCTCCTTCATCGGCGCCACCGTCGCTTCCGCCTCGATAATGCCAGGTGGCGCTGCCACCCCATAAACCTTACTCAGCGCCGCGGCCAGCTCGACCCGGATCGGCCCGCCATCCTCGCCGGTCAACTCCGTCTTATCCGTCGCCATGCCCGCCGCCAGGCGACCCAACTTGGATGCCAGTTCGAGCGCCCGTGCGACATCGCCCAGCGTCGCGCCGCGATCTTGCTCGGTAAACCGCTTCAGCACCTTGCGCCCGGCGGCGATGAGTTCCCCACGCAACGCCCATTCCTCGTCACGATGTTCCTCCTGCCGTTTCACCCATTGCGCCGCCTTCCCGCGCGTCAGCGCCTCCGTCGCCTCGCGCTCCACGATCGCCAGGTGCGCCGAGTGCGCGGCCACCCGCCCCGGCCAGTCGCGACGCTTCGACCAGCGCTCCATCAGGCCGACACTCTTGCCCAACTTCCGCCCGACCAACACCAGCGAGCGTTCCGGCCCCATGCTCAGATAGATCGCGAACGCCGCAAACGCCTTGTCCGATTCCTTCGGCTGTTGTTCAAAAACCAGTGCCATCATGCTCCTTTCGTGCGCCTGCACGCATCCACGACTCCACTTCCGCCCTTGTATCGGCGACTGACTGCCCACCTTTCCACCAATGAAACCGCTCCGGCGAATCAAACGGAATGCTCAAATCACCGACCGGCGTCAGAAAGGGCAGCCGTTCCGCCGTCGGCGCGGTTAGGACGCTTAGGACGCCCTCTTGAAACCCCTTATATATATGCGCGTCATCTGACATGATCTGTGTATCTTTTCTCGTGTATGTGTGAGGGATTGAAATAGGCGTCCTAAGCGTCCTAATAACTTCTTGCGACTCCGACGAAGTCGAAACCGACTCGTAAACTGGCGTCCTAAGCGTCCTAAGCAGTCCAGTGAGGGAAGCGTTGACCGAGCTCGCCGGTTTGGCCACTGGTTTGCGGCTGGCGACCTTGACCTTGAACCGGCGGATCGACTTGTCCCCGGCCAGGGCGAAGATGCGCTTGCGGTGCTCGCGATCCTTCGGATGCACGCAGCACCCGAACCGGCCATCGGGGTAAATCCGCAGGTGTTCAGCGGCCCGGTCACCGCCGCCTTCGGCGCAGGCCGGGCAGCGGGCCTGCATCAAGCCGTTGACCAGGTCGCGCACCTTTTCCAGCAATCGCACGTCGAGGCTCATGCTTCGCCTCCCCGCTCGCTGATGCGCACCTTTTTCCAGCCGCGATTCGATTTCTTGCCATCGCGCTCGACACAGTGGCTTTTCGCCACCTGCCAGACTTCGAGCATCACATCCGCCGTGTTCCTCTCGACCACCGTGATCGGCAGCGCGTTCCAGCCATTGTCCGCGCAGAACTCCGCGTAAGCTTGTTGGAATTCCGCCGTCGTCACGTCCCCGTATTCGTGCCGCTCCAGTCGTTCGCGCACGAACAGCCGGAGCGAGTCCGATTCCGCCAGCAAGGAATCCACCCGGCCGCGTTGCGCGTCCGTCAGCACGAAGTCGCCGCAGGCCGCGAACTCGGCCTGCAGCTTCAAAAACCCGGCCAGCGCCCAGCGCAGGATGCCGCTGCCCTCGTCGCGCAGCAGCGTGTGGTGAAAGTCCAGGATGCGCCTGGCGGGCGGCGGGTTCTCGAATCGCACGATGAGCAGCCGGCGGCGCCAGGCCCCGGCGTCATCCTCGAGCCGGATCCGGAGACGCGAGTTGCACGTCACCACGACGTTGAAGTTGCCAAACATGGCAAAGTCGCCGTTCAACCCCTTGCCTTCCGCCGAAATCGGGTCGCCCCCGACCAGCACCTTCAGCATGCTCGCGCCCTTGCGCATCAGGAAATCGCCCGGCACATCCGGCCCGATGAGCAGCGTCTTGCCCCGATACCGATACGTTTCAAACCGCTCCTGCAACAACTCTGTCCGGAGTTGATACGTGTTCTCGACGCCGACCAACGCCTGGATGATGCGCACCAGCGTCCCCTTACCGCCGTTGGGCGTGCCATCCAGAATCAGGAAACGTTGCGGCAGATTGTAACCGAACAAGGCCAGCCCGGCCCACCGCTGCAACAGATCCGCATCGTCAGCACTCACCGCCGGGTAAATCAGTTCATTGAGGAAACGCGGACACTCCGCTTCCGGCTCGAAAGCGAACGGCGATTGGTTGCGCGAGAAGTCCTCCCACGCGAACCCGCCGAACTTCACGTCGTCATCGTCCAACCGCACGACGCCGTTGGCGACGTGGATGAACCGTTCCTTCACCCGGAACGCGCCCCGTTTCTCGGCGATGCCCATGAGCGCGCTCACCACCGCCCTGAGCTTTGTTTGCGTGATTTGGATTTCGAGCGTGAATTGGCGCGACTCACGGCTGATTTCCAGAATCCGCGCCGAAATTGTCTCGCGGATGAACTCCTGAGTCACTGGCTGCCACAGTCCCTTGGACTCGTGGTAAAGGTAAAACGCCTTTTCATCCGGGTCATAGAGCACGCGGTTTTCGCGCGCGAAGAGCGCGGCCCAATACCGTTCATTGATGCCCGTCACGCGCTCGTTCTTGTCCGTGTAGAACGGCTGGCCATATTCCTTGGCCAGCGCGGCTGCGGCATCCTC
>JAYTXL010000004.1:0-9539 GCA_043742955.1 Verrucomicrobiota bacterium
TGGCCCGGTATACGGCCGCCGAGGTGCTGGGCAAGACCGGCGAAACGAATCGCCTGAGCCACGTGTTTTATTTCCAGTTCGCCGCCACCTATGAGCGCCACAAGGATTTCGAGCAGGCGGAAAAATATTTTGACAAGTGCCTGCAGCTTTCGCCTGACTTCACGGAGGCCCTCAACTACTACGGTTACATGTTCGCGGAGCAGGGGATCAAGCTGGACAAGGCCCGGGTGATGATCGAGCGGGCGGTCAAGGCGGAGCCGAAAAATGCCGCCTTCCTCGACAGCCTGGGCTGGGTGCTCTACAAGCTCAAACTGCCGCAGGAGGCCCTGCCCCCGATGCTGAAGGCGCTGGAGTATTCGGAGAAACCGGATGCCACGCTGCACGACCACTTGGGCGATATTTACGCGGCGCTCAAGAAAATGGACCTGGCCCGCGCCTCCTGGCAGAAGTCACTGGCGATTGAGCCGAACGGTGCCATCCAGAAAAAGATCGAGGCTGGGTCGGCGCCCGGCCGCTCACCGAAGTGAGCCATGGCCCACCATTTTCAAAAGCATTACACCGTTGCCGAGGCGCGCCAGCTGCTGCCCGAGATCCGCAAACGGCTTAAGGCCCTGGTTGGATACCGGCTGCAACTCCAGAAAGTGGACGAGATTTTGCGCGACCAGAGCCCGGCCGACAACGATCAGGGCGGGCCCCGGGTCAATCGCTGGGTGACGGTGGTCGCCGCCATTCAACACGCGGTGGGCTGGTTTGAAAGGGCGGAGATTCAAATCAAGGATCTGGATCGCGGGCTGATCGATTTTCCGTCGCTCATCGGCGGCCGGGAAGTTTTTCTGTGCTGGGAACACGACGATGAGGACATTGAGTTCTGGCATGATTTGGATTCCGGTTACGCGGGCCGTGAACGATTGTAATCGGGTGGGTTGGCGCGGAGCAGGTGAAATGAAGGGCGGGCCAACTGGCTGGTCGGCGCAAGTGTAGCAAACCATGACGACGACATTTTCTTTTCCGACCCCAATTGTGTTTGGCGCTGGGGCGGTGCAGGAGCTTCCCCGCCGGCTCACGGAACTGGGCGTTCATCGGCCGCTGGTTGTCACGGATGCCGGCTTGGTGGCAACCGGGGCCTTTCGCCGGGTCGAAGCCGTAGCCGGTGGCCAATGGTCGATTTTCTCCGGAGTTCATCCCAACCCGACGCTGGCGGACGCGGAAGCTGCCACCGCTGCGTACCAGGCGGGTCGGTGCGATGCTGTGATCGCGGTGGGTGGCGGCAGCGCATTGGATGTCGGCAAGGTGATCCGTTTATGCCTCAAGCGTCCCGACAAGACCTTGGCCGAGTTTGATTTCAATGCGGATTGGAGCGGTCTGGCGCCGTGCATCACCATTCCCACCACGGCCGGCACGGGCAGCGAAGTGGGGCGCAGCTCGGTCCTCATTATGGATGAAAAGAAGAAGGTAATTTTCCATCCCGCCCTCCTGGCGAATCTGGTGATCCTGGATCCGGAGCTCACCCTCGGTCTGCCACCGCGTTTGACGGCGGCGACCGGTGCCGACGCGCTCACTCATTGCATTGAGGCCTTCACCTCGCCCACACTGCAACCCCTGTGCGACGGGATTGCCCTGGAGGGGATTCACCTCATCGTCCGGTCGCTGGCATCGGCCGTTAGCGGCGGCGAGGATCTCGCCGCCCGGGGTCGCCTGCAACTGGCGGCCATGATGGGCGGCATCGCGTTTCAAAAGGACCTGGGTGCCACGCATTCGCTGGCGCATCCCCTTTCGGCGATCTGCGGTCTGCATCACGGCACGGCCAATGCGCTCTGCCTGCCCTTTGTCATGGAATGGAACGCCGCGCGTCAACCCGGGCTCTATCGCCGGGTTGGCATCGCGTGCGGGCTGGAGCAGCCTGGCGATGCGGCCGCGATTCAATTCATCCGCACGTTGCTCGTGGAGATCGGACTGCCGGCCGGATTGCGCGCCCACGGCGTAAACGAGTCGCACCTCGACGCCCTCGCCGCGCAGGCGTGGGAGGACAGTTGTCATTTGACCAATCCGGTGCCCGTGACGCGCGACGATTTGCGGCAGCTCTATCAACAAGCGCTGTGAGGCCCATGAAAATTCCGTCAAAGCTTTTCATCAACAACCGCGGTTGCGCCGCGACCGGTGGTCAAACTCTGCCGCTGATAAATCCTGCGACGGAAGCCGTCTTTGCGGAAGTGGCCGCTGCTGGTGTGCGTGACGTGGAGCTTGCCGCGACCGGCGCCCAGCGCGCCTTCGAGCAGGGCTGGCGGGATCTGGCGCCGGGAAAACGCGCGGATATTCTTTTTCAGATCGTCCGCCTGATCCGGCAACACGCGGAGGAATTGGCCCGGCTTGAAATGCTCAATGTGGGCAAACCGATTTCCGATGCCCGGGATGAAATCCGCCTTGGCGCGCGCGTGTTTGAGTATTATGCGGGGGCCATCGGAAAATTTTGTGGACACACCATTCCGGTGGCGCGCGGGGGATTTGATTTCACCCTCCGGCAGCCGATGGGCGTGGTGGCCGCGATTGTGCCCTGGAATTTCCCGTTCCCCATCGCCTGCTGGAAAGTGGCTCCGGCCCTGGCCGCGGGCAACTGCGTGCTGCTCAAGCCGGCGCGGCTGTCGCCGCTCACGGCCCTGCGGCTGGGCGAATTGGCCGCCGAGGCGGGTCTCCCGGCCGGGGTGCTGCAAATTCTGCCTGGCGCCGGCCAGGAGATGGGGGATGCGCTCGTCCGCCACTCGCTCGTGCGGAAGATTTCTTTCACCGGCTCGACGGCGGTGGGGGTCCGCATCATGGAACTCGCCGCGCGCGATTTGAAACGCGTCTCGCTCGAACTCGGCGGCAAATCGCCGAACATCATCTTTGCGGATGCCGACCTCGACCAGGCGGCCGCGACATCGCCGATGAGTGTCTTTGCGAACACTGGTCAGGACTGTTGTGCGCGCAGCCGCGTGTTTGTTGAGCGGCCGGTGTTTGACAAGTTTGTTGAAATGTTTGTGCGCGCCACGGGCAACATCACCGTGGGCGATCCGACCAAACCAGCAACCCAAGTCGGCCCGCTTGTTTCGGGGTCGCAACGGGAATCGGTCGAGGAATATCTGCGAACCGTCAAAACACCGCGGCACACGATTCTCTGCGGCGGGGATCGCGCCCGACGGAAAGGCTATTACCTCAACCCGGCGGTCGTGCTCGGCGCGGAAATAGACGATCGCATTTGGACGGAGGAAATCTTCGGCCCCGTCGTGTGCATCCGGCCCTTTGAGGACGAAGTGCAAATGTTGCGGGAGGTCAACGCCTCGCCGTACGGCCTGAGCGCATCGGTCTGGACCAACGATCTCAAACGCGCGTTGCGCGTGGCCCGGCGCGTGGAAAGCGGCGTGGTGAGCATCAACAGCCATTCCAGCGTGCATGTCGAGGCGCCGTTTGGCGGGTTCAAACAGAGCGGGCTTGGCCGCGACTTGGGAATGACGGCGATGGAAGGGTATACGGAGTTGAAGAATGTTTACGTGGCGGAGTAACCGGAGGATGCTGTGCCGCTCGGCAGCGTTCGCCGCTTGCCATCGGTGGGCAAATTGGGATACCGTAACTGCATGAAAACCATCCACGCAGTGTTTCAAAATGACGGCGATTGGTTCATTGCGCGCTGTCTTGATTTCCCCGTTACGACCCAAGGCAAGAAGCTCGTGGCCGCCAGGAAGAACCTTCAGGAAGCCGTGGAGCTCTATTTGGAAACTTGGGGCGACGAGCATCCTGGCAAGCCGGTGACCGAGGTTTACCTCTCGCAAATCGAAGTGGCCGCATAAGCCGCCAGCTGCCTTTGGTGTCAGGCCGCCGACTGGTGCGCGCACTGCAAATCGTCGGGTTTGTGGTGCCGCTGCACCGGGAAATCAGGCCCGGGACATTGAGCGATATTATCAATCAGACGGGACTCAGCAAAGCGGCCTTGGCGGAATTGTTTTAGCCGATGTCCGCGCCGTGCAAAGTGCCTGTTGAATTTCCGAATGAAACTCACCGAACTTCACCGCCTAGTCCGTTCCGGAAGCATTGACACCGTGCTCGTCGCCTGTCCGGACCCGTTTGGGCGGCTCGTGGGGAAACGTTTTCGCGCGGATTACTTTCTCGACTCGGTGGCCAAGCAGGGGACGCATGGTTGCAATTATCTGTTGACGGTGAATCTGGAAATGGATCCGTTGGACGGTTTCAAAATGGCGAGCTGGGAAGCAGGCTTCGGTGATTTCGAGATGCGGCCGGACCTCGGCACGATCCGGGTGCTGCCATGGCAGCCGGGGGCGGCGTTGGTGTTTGCGGATTTTCGCCAGGCCGACGGGTCGCGGGTGGCCGAGGCGCCGCGGTCGGTGTTGCAGCGGCAATTGGAAGCGCTGGCGGAGCACGGGCTGACGTGTTTGTGCGCGAGCGAGCTGGAGTTTTACCTGTTCAACCAGACCTACCACGCGGCTCACGCGGCGGGCTATCGCGACCTGCAGCCCTCAAGCGATTACCGGATTGATTACCATCTCATGCAGCCGACGCGCGACGAGGCGTTGATGCGCGCGATCCGCAACGGCATGACGGCGGCGCGCGTCCCCGTGGAGAGCAGCAAGGGGGAGTGGGGCCGCGGCCAGCACGAAATCAATTTCACGTGCGGCGCGCCGCTGCCGATGGCGGACCTGCACGCGCTATTCAAGCAGGGCGTGCGCGAGATCGCCGAGCAGCACGGCAAAGCGGCGACATTCATGGCGAAGGTTGCGCCTGGCGAGGCGGGCAGCTCGTGCCACCTACATATGAGTTTGTGGAAAGGTGGACGAAACCTGTTTGCGGCCGAAAACGTGCAACGTGCAACGTCCAAGGTTCAAAGCGGGAAGAACTCGAAACGCGAAACCGGGTCCCAACTTTTTCGCCAGTTCCTGGGCGGGCTGATGAAATACTCGCCTGATCTGTGTCTGTTTTTTGGGCCAACGATCAACAGTTACAAGCGCTATCAGCCCGGCAGCTGGGCGCCGACGCGCCTGGCCTGGGCGGTGGACAATCGCACAACCGGCTTCCGCGTTGTGGGCGAGGGCAAGGCGTTCCGAATTGAAAACCGCATGCCGGGCGCGGACGCGAATCCCTATCTTGCTTTTGCCGCGATGCTCGCTGCGGGGATGGCGGGCGTGCGCGAAGGCCTGGATTGCGGACCTGAGTATCAGGGCAACGCCTACGTGGACGAAAGACTCGCTCGCCTGCCCGGCAGCCTGCGCGAGGCGGCGGATTTGCTGGACCAAAGCCGGTTTGCCCGTGCGGCCCTGGGTGATGGCGTGGTGGAGTTTTACGTGCGGCACGCGCGGTGGGAGCAGCAGGCTTTTGGTAATGCCGTGACGGATTGGGAAAAGCGTCGTTATTTCGAGCAAATTTAGGTGTGATCCGGAAATGGCCAACCTAAAACCAACCCCGGATGGTCTTGAAATCCTGGCCGAGGATGAGCGGACCCTCAAGCGACTGGGCTACCCGCAAGAGCTTTCGCGGCGGATGAGCGGATTCTCCAACTTCGCCATCTCGCTTTCCATCATCTGCATCCTAGCGGGCGGCATCACGTCGTTTCACGTCGGGCTGGGCAGCGCGGGAGGGGCGACCATCGGGCTGGGTTGGCCGTTGGTCTGCCTTTTTTCGCTGTGTGTGGCGGCGACGATGGCCCAGGTGGCCAGTGCGTTTCCGACGGCCGGTGGATTGTATCACTGGGGGAGCATCCTCGGCGGGCGGGCCTGCGGTTGGGTGACGGCCTGGTTCAATCTGGCGGGCCTGATCGCGGTGCTGGCGGCCATCAATGCGGGCACATACGACTTTACCACCGCCGCGTTCGAGCTCTCCGCCGACCTCAACACCCCGGTGTTCAAGACCATGGTTATTGTCCTGATGACCTTGTCACAAGGCCTGCTGAATCATTATGGCATTCATCTGACGACCCGGCTCACCGATCTCAGCGGCTACCTCATCCTCGGCGTGGCCACGGTCTTGACCGTGGCGCTGCTGGTCGCGACGCAGCAGCTTGAGTGGTCGCGACTGTGGACGTTTACGAACTTCAGTGGACTTCCGGCGGGCGAAAATGCGGTGTTTCCGAAGCAGGACAACATCCTGTGGCTCTTCGCGCTCGGGTTTCTGCTTCCCGCCTACACCATCACCGGCTTCGACGCCTCAGCGCACACCTCCGAGGAAACCGTTAGCGCGGCCATGAACGTGCCCAAAGGCATCGTGCGCTCGGTGCTGGTGTCCGGACTTTTTGGCTGGGTGATGATCTGCGCCATTCTATTGGCGATGCCGTCGCTGAAGGAAGGGGTGGAGCAGGGTGCGAATGTTGTACCGTGGACGATGAAGGCAGCGCTCGCACCCTTATTCTCATGGACATTGCTCGTGCTTATTGTCGTCGCGCAATACCTTTGCGGTCTCGCCGCGCTCACGTCCACCTCGCGGATGACCTACGCCTTCGCACGTGACGGCGGGTTGCCGTTTTCGACGGCGTTGTGCCGGGTGAATCCGATTAGCAAATCGCCCTCGGTCGCCGTCTGGTTCGCGGCCATCGCGGCGGCGTTCTTTACGATTCTGGTGCCCTACATCACGATTGCGGCGGTGTGCGTAATCTTCCTTTACATCTCCTACGTTCTGCCGGCTGCGGCGGGTTTTTTTGCGCACGGCCGCACTTGGACCCGCATGGGCCCCTGGCACATTGGCCGGCTCTACCGTCCGCTCGCCGTCATTTCCGTGCTCGGCTGTGTCTTTCTCATCGTCATTGGCATGCAGCCGCCGAATGAACGGGCGGTAAACATAGTGGGCGGGGCGGTGGGATTGCTGCTGCTGGTCTGGTTTGGTTACGAACGAAAACGCTTTAAAGGCCCCCCCGCGACGGCGCTGCTCACAACGAAGCGGTAAATGAAACGGCGTGAAGTCCTTGAAACAACAACCATCCTCGGGCCGGGCTGCCGTACCGCTGGTGGCCTGCCCGCGTATCTAGAATCATTCGATTTCACCAGTGAGTCATTTGCTTGAACAGGTCGGGAAATCCATCCAAACGCGGAAGCTCTTTCGTCGTGGCCAAGCCATCCTGGTCGCGGTTTCCGGCGGCGTGGACTCGATGGTGCTGTTGCATGTGCTGCACCACCTCTCAGCCACGCAAGGCTGGAAGCTGACGGTCGCGCACTTTAACCATCAACTCCGATCGGCGGCGAGTGACGCGGACGAGGAATTGGTTCAAGCGACGGCGGGTCGGCTGGGTTTGGAATGCATCAGCGAGCGCGGCGACGTGCGCGCTCACCAGTTAAAGGTCAAACTGTCCCTGGAGATGGTGGCGCGCGGATTGCGCCACCGTTTCTTCCAGGAGACTGCAGGGCGGCTGAAGATCGGGACCGTTGCGTTGGCCCACCATGCGGATGATCAGGCGGAGCTATTCCTGATCCGGTTGCTGCGCGGCGCGGGCGGACAAGGGTTGAGCGGGATGAAGTGGCGCAATCCTTCGCCGGTTTCGGAGCGGCTTCAGTTGGTTCGCCCGCTGTTGGATCAGACGAAAGCCGGCCTGCGGGCCTTCGCCCGGCATCGCAGAATCCGCTTCCGCGAAGATGCCAGCAATCGCTCGCTGGCCATGCTTCGTAATCGAATCCGGGGTGAGCTGCTTCCGTTGCTGGCTTCCAAATATGAGCCGGCCGTGGTGCCGGTCATCCTGCGGACCATGGAAATCATCGACGCCGAGGCCAGGTTTGCTGAGCAAGCCGCCGAACGGTGGTTCAGAAGCAAGCGCCCCACTTCATTTGCGCGTTTGGATCCGGCGGTGCAACGGCAGTGTGTGCGCCTCCAGTTGGAGGCGCTGCTGGTTCCCCACAATTTCGATTTGATTGAGCGATTGCGCGCCGTGCCCGACCAGCCGGTTTCGGTGAGCCGGGTGCGCCGGGTATTTCGCGACCAGCGTGGTTGGGTTTTTCGCCAGGATGGCGCGGCTGAGGCAGCGGGATTTAATCCGAATGAAACCATTTTCGAACTGGCCTCCGACGGTGGTGGCCGGCGGTTTGACGGGGTGCAGCTTCATTGGGAAATCGTCGCGCGGGCGGGTCGGCTGCCGCGATTTGTCCCGCGCCCGGGGCAGGAATGGTTTGACGCCGACAAGGTGGGTGGGTTCGTCTGTTTGCGACATTGGCGGGCGGGGGATCGCTTCCAGCCGATGGGTTTGGAGCAATCCGCGAAGCTGCAGGATTTGTTCACGAATCTAAAGGTTCCGCAGGAGAAACGGCGGGAGTTACTGGTTGCCGAAGGGCTCCGGGGCCAAGTCATCTGGGTCGAGGGCCTGCGGATGGCCGAGCAATTCAAGCTCGACAAAGCGACCGTCCGCATCTTGAAATGGAGGTGGCGGCGTTTGCCGGAGGTGGCGGCCGGGTGACCCGGGGCGGTGGGTCAGGCTGGCGCCGCGCCGGGCGCGCTGGCAAAAGATTAGGGTGAACCATGGTTGCGGGACGGCTACCTGCGTGTTAGGCTGAGCCAAAATTAAAGCAAATGGCTGACGATAATAAACAAAACAACGGTGATCGCGACGACAAAGACGGCGAGTTTAAGTCGCCCGCGCGTCCTTGGATCATCTGGCTGGCCATTCTGGCGACGATTCCCTTGCTGCTGGTGCTTAAGGAGAAAACCGAAACCAAGCGCCCCACGTTGAGCTACAGCGAGTTCATCCAGAAGGTGGACAATGATTTGATCAAATCGGGGACCATCAGCTTCAGTCCGCAGTCCTCCGACCTCCGGGAAATCACCGGCTGGTATTACAAGGTCGACAAGGACGGTGTGGCGGTGGCGGAGAAGTCAGAAAAGAATGAAGTGCCATTCAAAATCAAGGTGCCTCTGGCGCTGGCCCCCAAGCTGGTCGAGAAGTTGCTGGCCACCGGCAAGTTCGAGTCATCCGAGCCGAACACGTTGCTGGTGAGTTTTTTATTCAATATCCTGCCCTTCTTCGCGCTCGCGGCGCTGTTCTACTTCTTCTTCATTCGCCAGATCAAAATGGCCGGCAAGGGCGCGCTCAGCTTTGGCAAGAGCAAGGCGCGGATGATGGACGAGAACACCAACACTGTTACCTTCGCCGATGTGGCGGGTTGCGACGAAGCCAAGGAAGAAGTGAAGGAGGTCGTCGACTTCCTGAAAGACCCCGCACGATTCCAAAAGCTCGGCGGCCGCATTCCGCGTGGTTTGTTGCTGGTCGGTCCTCCCGGTACGGGCAAAACGCTGCTCGCCAAGTCGATCGCCGGTGAAGCAAAGGTGCCTTTCTTCTCGATCTCCGGTTCCGACTTCGTCGAAATGTTTGTCGGCGTAGGCGCAGCCCGCGTTCGCGACATGTTCGAAAACGCCAAGAAGAACGCCCCTTGCATCATCTTCATTGATGAAATCGACGCAGTTGGCCGTCAGCGTGGTGCCGGTCTCGGTGGTGGTAACGACGAGCGCGAACAAACCTTGAACCAGATGCTGGTGGAGATGGACGGCTTTGAAACTAACCTCGGTGTGATCGTCGTGGCGGCGAC
>JAYTXL010000005.1:0-48898 GCA_043742955.1 Verrucomicrobiota bacterium
CAAAGGGGGGGTGCCCCCCGGGTTTTGACCCCCCCACGCCGACGAACGGTCCGCGAGGCGCATGCCAGTTCGACCGTCAATTCAATCAGAAGGCTCCGCCTTGAATAAAAAGGGTTTTGACTTCTCCCCCCGGAGAGGCGTGTTAGAATCACAACATGGCACTCAGTTGGCTCATGCGGTCAGTCAACACCCTGTTGCGTTTGCTGGATTGACCGCATCGTAGCGCAATGCCGGAGGGCGGCAATCGAATATTTTGGTGTTCCAACCCGGGGCGAACGTGGGCAAAGCCCCAGCCGGAGCGCGGGGCGATGCTCCGAATGTCCGCCTCTCTCCCCAACGGCCAGTGCTACGCGGTCAACCGGAACACGGGCGGAACCTTGAGCGGATGGGTTCTAAAGTTCGGAAGCCAGGTTCCGGGGAAGGACAATCTTCACGCCCCCCACCTTCCGGCCAAAGTATTGGCCAAAATGATCGTCACCGGTAACCCGCACGTCCGCTTTGGCCGCCGCCGCGCTCGCGAGAATCGAAATATCCTTTCCCGGCAACATCACACCCGCCGGAGGAGGCCCGAAGGCAACCGCCGATCGGTTTTCATCACCGTCGCCGCCTGGCGCCGCCTGGAACGTGACTTGGCCAGAAAATCGGAGCTTTGACCGTTCCGAAATGCAAAGGGCATTGACAGCGTATTGAGTATCTGCGAGATATACAGACGTGAGCGAGCCAGACCTCCGCACCATCACCGGCTTTCAATGGGACCACGGGAACCGGTCCAAAAGCCAGGCCAAGCATTCGGTGGAATGCCGGGAGGTGGAGGAGATGTTCTTGAATGATCCACTGGTGGCCGGGATTGAGCGCTCGGGAGAGAAGCGCTGGGCGGCTTACGGGCAGACGGATGATGGGCGCTTTATTGCGGTGGTGTTCACCGTGCGGGGGACGTTGTTGCGGCCCATCTCGTCCCGGTCCATGAGCCGGAAAGAAAGGAAACAGTATGCCAACGAAACAGACAATCCGGCCGCCGACGAAGGCGGAGGAGAAGGAACTGGCGGCGACGAGCCCGGAGCAGGGCCGGAAGGTGAGCTTCCCGAATCTCAAACCGAGCCGGGAACAAATCGCCCTTCGGATACCGGTCCCAGTCTTGGATAAGGTGCGGCGGATTTCCGCCCGGCGCGGCCAGCCCTACCAAAGCGTAATCAACGGCTGGATCGCCGAGCGGGCGGAAGCGGAAGCGTCAAAACACGCGGCCGCGTAGCAATCCGCGTAGCAATCCGCTTGCTCCCAGGTGCAATCAGGTGTAAAGGTGTGTCACCAACCGTTCGGTTTTCATCACCGTCGCCGCCTGGCGCCGCCTGGAACGTGACTTGGCCAAGAAAGAGGAGCTTTGATCGTTCCGAAATCCGGGCTAAATCCGCTTGAAATTTGGTTTTTCTGTGCCTAATTAACCCCATGAAAGCAGCTGTGCATGAGGCAAGAGACAACTTGGGAGCTTTAATGGATCGGGCTATGAGTGGCGAGGAGGTGTTTTTGACCCGTCACGGCGAGGTTCAGGTGCAATTGGTTCCTGTGCCCATCAAGAAAAAAATCACCGGTGCCGAGATCCGGGAGATTGCCTGCGGTTGCCGCGTGGTAAATGATATTTCTAAAGCGGAACTTTTCAAGGAAACCCGGGACCATGACGCTGATTGACTCGTCCACTATTCTGGATTGTCTGGATGCGGCTTCGCCCGGGCATGTTTGGGCTTCTGAAAATATTGCTGACGCGGTGGGTGCTGGTGACACCTTTGTTAATCCGGTTGTCTTAGAGCCTGTTTGAAAACTCCGCGGGGTGCTGCGGCGAGGAATTCTGGCTGGGGCCAAGGCGGTGAAAGAGGAGCATCCCCGCAGTGGGCTCTGACGACTGAGCCAACGCCGGACCCGGACAAAAGGCCCGCCGCCCGGTGGGTTTTCGCGGATAAGGCCGGCTGGCTTTGTTGCTCCTCAGACGAAGATCCGCCAGGGATATTCTCCTTCGTCGCGCCTCCCCAGCCAACCTTCTCCCCAAAAACAGCACCCCTCGGAGTTTTCAAACAGGCTCTAAGCGGAGTCGAGCATGCGCCTGAACTTGGAAGACGTTAAGGGTCGCCTTCAGAAAATGGGAGTACAGCTCACTCCTCTTACCATTTCCGCATGCGGTCCAGCTGTCCGGGCCTTTGGTATCTATCTGGCCCGCCGCACGGCCAGCACGCCGGCGCCTAAGATCCCGCTCCCTGATTTCTTCATTGGTGCTCATGCCGAAGCGGAGTCCTGGGCGGTCCTGACAAACGACGCCGCCCGTTTCCGAACCTACAACTCGCAGGATTGTCAGGCATTGGAGCTGCTCGTTCGTGCAACGCTCGAACTCAGTTCGGCACAAACCGCAGACAAACCGAGCGGAAGTTGGAGCACCGACGCCGTCCATGCTGAATCCATCCCACGCGAGACGATGTGGGGTAGGTTTTCGACCCCAATCTCTGAGTTCGAAAAGATCAACAAAGCAGCGCGGTGGGATTACCAGCGCGATAAAGTGTATGTGCGTTCGAGCCGACGCATCAGGAAGATTGCGGCAGTGAAAACCGTCCGCCGGGAGC
The DNA here is from genome assembly GCA_043742955.1 of Verrucomicrobiota bacterium. Lineage (GTDB taxonomy): Bacteria > Verrucomicrobiota > Verrucomicrobiia > Limisphaerales > JAYTXL01 > JAYTXL01. The sequence continues at coordinate 2,604 of JAYTXL010000005.1, forward strand.
GATTGGAGCGGACCAACAAAGTCGTGATTTGCCCCGACCAGACGTCGTGCCCCGAGTGTGGCTCTCGAGGATATCGACATTTCGGCGTCACAACCAAAATTCTGCACGACATCTACTTTGGCCGAAACAGCCTCAAACAATGGGTGGTCGAGTATCGTTTTCGCCATCACTGGTGCGGGAAGTGCCGGATGCGCTATGGAGTGCCAAGCGCGTTTTGGCCTGATACAAAATTCGGACGGAATCTGGTCGCGTACATCCTTTACCAAGCCATTGAGCTTGCCGTTCCTCAACTCACCATCAAGCACAGCCTCAACAGAATCCTCGGCTTCAACCTGGTGCAATGCACGATGCCCCGGCTCAAAGCGAGGGCCGCCGACTTTTATGTGCAGACACGGCAGATGATACTGGACAAGATTACTCGCGGCGGTCTCGTCCATGTGGACGAGACAAGAGCGAACGTCAAAGGCAAAACCGGATACGTTTGGGTATTCACCAATCTTCACGAAGTGGCCTACCTCTACTCGGATTCTCGTGAGGGAGAGATTGCCCACGCGACGTTGGCCAGTTTCAAGGGCGTTCTTGTCTCAGATTTCTACTCAGCTTACGACTCATTGGCTTGTCCGCAGCAAAGATGCCTTATTCATCTGATGCGGGACTTGAACGACGCGGTGTTGAACTGGCCGTTTGATGAGGAGTTAAAGCAAATTGTCACTGGCTTCGCGGGAATACTGAAAACGATGGTTGAAACCGTGGATCGCTACGGTTTGAAAAAACACTTCTTGAAACCGCACCTCAAGTCCGTCGAACGATTTTACAGACAAATCCAGAAAGCGGATGTTCAGAGCGAGGCTGCGTTAAAGTGCAAGGATCGCTTCGAGAAGAACCGCAACAGGCTTTTCACATTTCTCGAGCACGATGGAATTCCGTGGAACAACAACAACGCCGAGCACGCGATCAAGACGTACGCCGCGCTTCGAGATGTCATGTCAGGGTCATCGACGCAGAACGGACTTGAGGGTTACTTGGTGCTCCTGAGCGTCTGCCAGACCTGCAAATACATGGGCGTGGACTTTCTGGATTTCCTCCGCTCCGGAGAAAAAGACATTCACGCCTTCGCGGAAAGCCGGCGCCGACGGAAGCGCCCGGCGCACACCCGCCCGCCGCCCGATTCGCCGGCGGCGGCCATCCCGGACGGCGGTGGCCAATCCTGATCTCGTAGCAGCCGACGGAAGGAGGCTCATTTCATTTTCAGGGATGGAAATCCCAAAATAGCTTTGCCGGGGCATGGGAAAACCTATTTACTCGTGGGATGAGGTTCGCCATCTGGTTGCTGCTCGCCGGCCTTTTCGGAGTCCATGCGATTCATGCCGCGCAATACTACGCCGCCCCCACGGGCACGGGCAACGGCACGTTGCTTGCTCCGTGGTCGCTGCCGGTGGCGCTGACCAATGCCGCCATTGCCCCCGGCGACACCTTGTGGCTGCGGGCCGGAACTTATGCGGACACGTATACGGCATTGCTCAATGGCAACTTGACGAACCGCATCACGATCCGCAATTACAACGAGGAACGGGCCATTCTGGATGGCAGCCTGAACACGGGCTCCAGCAGCAATCTTTGGTTGTGGGGTTTGGAGTTTATTGATTCCAAAAAGACCAACCGCCCCGCCCCCTACAACACCATTACCATGCAGGGCACGGGCACCGCCATCGTCAATTGTCTCATCCACGATTGCTGCATTGGCATCGCCCCGCACGGGGCCTATTTGATTTACGGCAACCTGCTCTGGAACTGCGGGAAGGATGCCGGTCTGGAACATGCCATGTATTTGCAAAATGAAGTAGGGAAGCCCGCCAAGCTCATTCAAGACAACCTGGTGGGCCGGGCGTCCGGTTTTGGTATCCATATTTACGGCTCCTCGGGCGGGATGGCGTCGCTGCATTTGCTCCACAACACCATCTGGCAGGTGGAAAAATACGCCATCCTCTTTGGCGGCGGGCAACCCATCACGGACGGGCAGGTGATTAGCAATTACATATACTCGCCGCTGGGTAGCGGCGCATTGCGTCTGGGTTATGGCGTGGCCAATGCGGATATTTTGGTGCAGGGAAATTATCTTCATGGTCGGCAAGGTGTACTCTTGAGCCAGCAGTTTAGCCAATTGACTTTCACCAATAACATTTTGGAGAGTGTTGATAGTTCAAGTAATTTCAATGTGAAAGCCCCGGGCTTTACCAACATCTCGGGCACGGTAGTCTGGGACTTCAACCAGTATTACAAGCAGAACTTCGGTTCCGGGCGGAACTATTATTTTCAATTGGACACCAATACTTTTCTGGGCGCGGGGTGGACGAACGCCACCGGTTTTGATGTCCACAGTTTCTTCAATTCCGCGGGGTATCCGCTTACGGGGTCGAACCCGCCCGACTTGGTGGTGGTGCGCCCCAATGCTTATGAGGCCAAGCGCGGGCATGTGATTATTTACAACTTCACCGGCTCCAACAATGTGCCAGTCGACGTTTCGAGCATCCTCGCGCCGGGAGATAACTACGTGGTCCGCAGCGCCTTGAACTATTTTGCCGGGCCGGTGCTGAGCGGAATCTATGCGGGCGGCACCATCAGCCTGCCGATGACCAACCAGACGTTGGCCGTGGACCCCTATTATGCCAACCCCGGCGGCTTTTACAACACCACCACCAACTTCAACGCCTTTGTGGTGATGAAGGCACCGAACAACGCCCCGGCACTTCCGACGCAGGTGAACCGGATGAGCAACGAGCTGACCTTGCTGACGGTGACCAACACGGCGAGCGACAATGATTGGCCGGCCAACCTGCTGAGCTACCAACTGCTCGTTGCCCCCAGCGGGGCGCAGATGGACGGCAGCGGGGTGATCACCTGGACGCCAACAGCGGCACAAGGGTCGAGCACGAACACCTTCACGACCGTGGTAACGGACAATGGTACGCCGCCGTTGAGCGCGACCAACTCGTTTCAAGTAATCGTGAACCGCCGGGCCCGCTTATCCTTGCTTTCCAAAACGAACAACACTGTGAACCTTGGCATTTTGGGTCGCAGCAACATTATCTACACCCTGCAATTTTCCTCCAACCTGACGGATTGGGTGGCGGCGCAGACAACGAATTCAGCATTCGACATTTTTCAATTGATCGATACCAATGCGCCGACCATGATCCGAATTTATCGGATCAGGCAGGACAACTGAAGACACTTTCCGCCGGAAACAGTCGTGGACAACCCCCCTTAATTAGTGTTTTATGGACACCAATAAATGGCAACGCTGTCCTCCAGGTCAACCGCCGCATGAGCGTCCTGCGCAAGTTGTATCGAGACAGCCTGGCGCTCGCGACGGATCTCTATCAGTTGACCATGGCGTATGGCTACTGGAAATCCGGCACCCACAAAAAAGAGGCGGTCTTCAACCTGTTTTTCCGCCAGAATCCATTCAAGGGCGGCTACGGCGTCGCCTGCGGCTTGAGCTACCTGATGGGTTACCTGAAAGAATTTCGCTTTGCCGAGGACGACCTGGCCTTTCTGGCCGGGTTGCGCGGCAATGACGATCAGCCTCTTTTTGAAGCCGGATTTCTGGATTACCTGCGGGATCTGCAGTTCACCTGCGACGTAGACGCCGTGCTGGAGGGCACCGTGATTTTCCCGCACGAACCGCTGGTGCGCCTCCGCGGGCCGATCATCCAGTGCCAGATCCTCGAGACACCGCTGCTCAATATCATCAATTTCCAGACGCTCGTCGCCACGAAAGCCGCCCGTGTCTGCCAGGCCACCCGCGGCGAGGCGGTGCTGGAGTTCGGCCTGCGCCGGGCGCAAGGCCTGGACGGCGCCATGGCTGCGAGCTGGGCGGCGCATGTCGGCGGTTGTGCGGCCACTTCGAATGTGCTCGCCGGAAAATTGTTCGGCATCCCGGTCAAGGGCACGCACGCCCACAGTTGGATCATGTCGTTTGAAAGCGAGCTCGAAGCCTTTGAAACCTACGCGGAGGCCATGCCGAACAACTGCGTCTTTCTCGTGGACACCTACGACACGCTGGCGGGGGTGCGCAACGCCGTCCAGGCCGGCCAGCGCCTGCGCGAACGCGGCTACCAACTCGCCGGCATCCGGCTCGACTCCGGCGACCTCGCTTACCTCAGCATTGAGGCGCGCAAGCTGCTGGACGCCGGCGGATTTCCCGACGCGGCCATCGTGGCGAGCAATGATCTCGATGAACACATCATCGACAGCCTGAAGGAACAGGGTGCGCGCGTGAACATCTGGGGCGTGGGAACCAAGCTGGTCACCGCCTACGACCAACCCGCGCTCGGCGGCGTGTACAAGCTCGCCGCAGTCCGGGATGCCGGCGGGCCCTGGCACCGCAAAATCAAATTATCCGAACAAGCCATCAAAATCTCCACTCCCGGGATCCAGCAGGTTCGGAGGTATGAGCACGACGGCTTGTTTCTGGCCGACATGATTTACGATGTTGAACTTGGGATCACTCCGGAACCGACCATCGTCGATCACAACGACACCACGCGCCGAAAGAAAATCACCACGGACACGCGCCACACGGATTTGCTTGTGCCCGTGTTTCGCGCCGGCCAGTCGGCCTATGAGCCGCCACCCCTGCCGCAAATCCGCGCGCACGCGCTGGCTCAACAAAGGCAGCTGCATCCCACGATCAAACGGTTCGTGAATCCCCACGAATATCCTGTCGGCCTCGAAGAGGGGCTGCACGATTTGAAGACCGAGTTGATTTTGCAGGCCCGCGGATTCAAGCCATGATACGCCAGCGGCCCATCGTGTTCGCGACGCCCGCCTACCAGTATCTGGCGGAGTCGATAATGCACCGCGGGTTCGGCGTGCGGGGCGGCCGGGAGCGGAAGGAATTTCCCGACGGCGAACTTTATCAGCGAATTCTGGACGACGTCAGCGGCCGGGACATCGTGGTGGTGGGCGGCACCATTGCGGACAGCGACACGCTGGAAATCTACGATCTGGCCTGTGCCCTGGTGAAATATGGGGCGCGCAGCCTCACGCTGGTGGTGCCGTATTTTGGTTACTCGACGATGGAGCGCGCCGTCAAGACCGGCGAAGTGGTCACGGCCAAAACGCGCGCCCGGTTGTTCTCCTCGATCCCGGCGGCGACGTTTGGCAACCGGCTCGTGCTCGTGGACCTGCACAACGCGGGTCTGCCGCATTACTTTGAAGACGGGATCCAGCCGGTGCACCTGAACGCCAAGGATTTGATCAAGAAACTGGTCGGGCGCTTCGGCGGCAAATCGTTCGTGCTGGCCTGCACCGACGCGGGCCGGGCCAAGTGGGTGGAGTCGCTCGCCGGCGAAATGGGAGTCGGCACCGCCTTCGTTTACAAACGGCGGCTCGACGGCGAGCGCACCGAAATCACCGGGGTCAGCGCCACGGTGAACCGTCGGCGCGTCGTCATTTACGACGACATGATCCGCACCGGGAGTTCCCTGCTTCACGCGGCCCAGGCCTATCGCGCGGCGGGTGCGCAACAAGTCTTCGCCGTCGCAACGCATGGCGTTTTCCCCGGCGACGCCTTGAACCGGATTACCGGCACCGGCCTGCTGGACGGCCTGGCCTGCACCGACACGCACCCGAATGTTCTGGAGTTGCCCCCGCAGCAGGTTCATGTAGAGTCGGTGGCTGGCATGCTCACCGATTACCTAAAGGAAAGCCTATGAAGCTGATTAAAGTCGGCGCCGCGGTCTTGAATCAGACGGCATTGGATTGGGAGCACAACCAGCGAAACATCATCGGTGCCATCCGCGCCGCGAAGGCGCAAAAGGTTTCGGTCCTTTGCCTCCCGGAACTGGCCATTAGCGGTTACGGCTGCGAGGATGCCTTTCACTCCCCGAGCGTGCACAAAATTGCCTGGGAGATGCTGCAAGGAATTCTGCCGGAAACCAAGGGCATCATTGTGGCGATCGGGTTGCCGGTATTCCATCAAAAGGCCCTCTTCAATTGCGCCTGCCTGGCGATAAATGGGAAAATTGCGGGCCTGACCGCCAAACAAAATCTGGCCGGCGACGGGATCCATTACGAACCCCGCTTCTTCAAAGCCTGGCCCCGCCAGCTCACCGGCACGCTCCGCGCCAACGGCCAGGAGATTCCGATTGGCGATCTCTATTACGACTGCGGCGGGGTGACGATCGGTTTTGAAATTTGCGAGGATGCCTGGGTTTCCACGCGGCCCGGCTCGGAACTGGCGCTCAAGGGCGTGGACATTATTCTGAATCCGAGCGCGTCGCATTTCGCCTTCGGGAAGCAGCAGGTGCGCAAGCGCTTCGTGCAGGAGGGTTCGCGGGCCTTTGGGGTCAGCTACATCTACGCCAACCTGCTGGGAAATGATGCCGGCCGGGTGATCTACGACGGCGGCGCCATCATCGCCACCCAGGGGCGCTTGGTGGGCCAGGGACCGCGCTTCAGCTTTGCCGATCAGCACGTCACCACGGCGATTGTGGATGTGGAAGCGACGCGCATGAGCCAGTCCCGCACGGCCAGCTTCAAACCGAATCTCGAGGAGGGCGTCAAGAATTGTCTTGTGCGCGAGTTTGCCTACCCGGCCATCGCGCCGGAAGCGGAGGTGGTGCACGTTGCGGATTGGGAAACCGGCTCCGCTGTGAAGGAGGAGGAATTCGCGCGCGCGGAGGCGCTGGGCTTGTTCGATTACATGCGTAAGAGCCGTTCCAACGGCTTCGTCGTTTCTCTGAGCGGTGGCGCGGATTCGGCGGCCATTTCTTGTCTGGTTCATTTGATGGTGGAATTTGGGATCAGCGAACTGGGCGCCGGGGGATTTTACCGGAAGCTTCCGTATCTGACCCGGCCCGGCGCGCCTTCCCAAAAAAACGCGGTGCGGGAGACCATGGGCCGGTTATTGACCTGTGTTTACCAGGCATCCGCCAATAGCGGCGACGTCACGCGGAAGGCCGCCCGCGCGGTGGCGGAAGGGGTCGGTGCTGAATTCCACGAACTCGACATCGCGCCCGTCGTCGAGAACTACATTCACATGATTGAAAAATCGGTCGGCCGCCGCCTGACCTGGCAACAGGACGACGTCGTGCTGCAAAACATCCAGGCGCGTGTCCGCTCGCCGAGCGTCTGGATGCTGGCCAACATGAAAAACGCGCTGCTCGTCGCCACCAGCAACCGCTCGGAGGCGGCGGTTGGCTATGCCACGATGGACGGCGACACGAGCGGCGGGCTCTCGCCCATTGCGGGGATCGACAAAGCCTTTCTCCGCCATTGGCTGCGCTGGCTGGAACAGCACGGGCCGGACGGCACGCATGCCTTTCCTTTTCTTAGCCAGGTCAATGGCCAGGCCCCCACCGCCGAATTACGCCCACCCGGTGATAAGCAGACCGACGAGGATGATTTAATGCCCTACGAGTTGCTCGACGCGATTGAGCGCGCCGCGATTCTCAACAAGCTTAGTCCGGTGGAAGTAATGCAGCAAATGCAGCTGGCGTTTCCCCAATATGCCACGGGACAATTGAAGCTCTGGATCAAACGCTTTTTTAATCTGTGGTGCCGCAATCAATGGAAGCGGGAGCGTTACGCCCCGTCATTCCATCTGGACGACGAGAACCTGGATCCGAAAACGTGGTGTCGCTTCCCGATTTTATCCGGCGGCTACGCGCGCGAGCTTTCGGCGTTGGGCGAATCGAGCGGACCGCGCCGGGCCCGGCGAAAACGCTGAAGCATCTTCACCGGAACAATTATGCCATTCACTTACGAATACCCGCACCCGGCCGTCACGGTGGACTGCATCATCTTCGCCCTCCTCGAGGACGAATTGAAGGTGCTGCTCATCCAGCGCGGCGCAGCGCCCCACCAGAACTGCTGGGCACTGCCGGGCGGCTTTGTCGAGATCGATGAAAGCATCGACGCGGCGGCGTTGCGCGAGCTCAACGAGGAAACCGGCGTCGAAAAAGTTTTTCTAGAGCAACTCTACACGTTTGGCGAACCCAAACGCGACCCGCGCGAGCGCGTCATTAGTGTGGCCTATTATTCCCTGGTCAAATTAAGCGAGCACGCCATCCGCGCCGGATCGGACGCCGTGCACGCCGGCTGGTTTTCCACCCGCAAGCTCCCACGGCTGGCCTTCGACCACGCGACCATCCTGACCATGGCCATCAATCGGCTGCAGGGTAAAGTAGTCTATGCCCCGGTCATTTTTGAACTGCTCCCGACCAAGTTCAAACTGCCCCAGCTGCAAAAACTGTATGAGCTGATTCTGGAACGCCCGTTGGACAAGCGTAACTTCCGCAAGAAGATTCTCGGCGCCGGCATCGTCACCCCCTTGAACGAATTCGACACCACCGAACCGGGCCGCCCGGCCAAGCTTTACAAGTTTGACAAGAAGAAATTCCAGAAAATGCAGGAGCATGGGTTCGCGTTTGAAATCAAACCCGATTCCCCGCGGAAGAAACGGCACGTATGACCAAGAAGGCCCTGATCATCGTCGATGTCCAGAACGACTTCATCCCGGGTGGATCGCTGGCCGTCCCCGAGGGCGACCAGGTGGTGGGCGTGATCAATGACTTGCAGCTCCGGTTTGATCTGGTGATCGCAACCCAGGACTGGCACCCCCCTCACCACGGCAGCTTCGCCTCCAATCATCCCGGCAAAAAACCCGGCGAAGTCATCCGCCTCAATGGATTGACCCAGATTCTCTGGCCAGATCACTGTGTACAAGACTCCTTGGGCGCGCAATTCGTCCAGGGCTTGCAAGCCGACCGGATTACAAAAATCTTTCGCAAGGGTACCGACCCCGAAGTGGACAGCTACAGCGGCCTGTTCGACAACGGCCACCGCAAGGACACCGGCCTCGGAGATTACTTGAAGGACCAAAAGGTAGACGACGTTTACATCGTGGGGCTGGCGACGGATTACTGCGTGAAATTCACCGCGCTCGACTGTCGCAACCTCGGTTTCCGCACCCACATCCTTCAAGCCGGCTGCCGCGCCGTCAACCTGCAGGCCGGCGACGGCGAACACGCGCTCGAACAAATGCGCCGGGCCGGTGTGCTGGTCGAGTAGGATCCGGGAGACGTGGCCCAGATGACCAGACCGCGATGACCATTCCGCTGCTCGCGTTGGATCAACGTGATCTTGTTGTCCGGTTGCCGCGCGTCGAGCGGAGGGCCGGCGGCGTCAGATGGTGAAGTCATCGTATTCGGGTTTCACCAACTCGGTGGGCGGTTGCAACATGCCGGCACCCACGGTGTGGTTGGTGCCTGGTTCGATCAAAATGAAGGAACCGGTGAGCCGGTTTTTTTCGTAGCCATCAAATATCAGCGGGCGAGCCGTGCGCAAGCGAATCTCCCCCAAATCGTTCACCGTAAGCTCCGCCGGCCCCGGCTCGGGCTCCAGATTTTCAAAATTAATCCGGCTCTCGAGACACGTGACCAGGACCTGGAGGGTCTGGGTGGTGTGTTTGAGCAACAGCTTCTTTCCGCTCAGCAGCGGGCGGGGACTCATCCAGCAGATGCGCGCGCGCAGATCGCTGCTCAGGCCCGGCAAATCCTCCGGCCCAATGAGCATGTCCCCCCGGCTGATGTCGAGATCATGGTCGAGCACGACGGTGACGGACTGCGGACAGAAGGCCTGCTGCAAGGGGCCGTCAAACGTCCAGATGGACTTGACCGTGCTCATCTGGCCGCTCGGAAGCGCCATTACTTTCTGACCAACCTTCACGATGCCGCCCGCGATCTGCCCGCTGAGTCCGCGAAAATCATGCAACCCGGGGTCCCGCGGATTATTCGGACGATTCACCCACTGCACCGGCAGGCGAAAACCGTTCAGGTTCCAATCGGAAGCAATGGAAATGGATTCCAGATGGCCGAGCAATGTTGGGCCGTCATACCAGGGGGTATGCTTGGAGGGATCAACGACATTGTCGCCATTCAGAGCACTGAGGGGAATGAATTTCACGTCCTTCATGTTCAGGCGCGGGAGGAACGACTCAAAATCATCCCGGATCTCCAGAAATCGTTCCTCGCTCCAATCGACGAGATCCATCTTGTTCACCGCAATGACCAGGTGCGGGATGCGCAGCAGGGAGGCAATGTAGGTGTGGCGGCGGCTCTGCTCGATGACCCCCAGGCGCGCGTCCACCAGCACAATGGAGAGGTTGGCGGTCGAGGCACCGGTGACCATGTTGCGGGTGTACTGCACATGGCCCGGCGTGTCCGCAACGATGAACTTGCGCTTGGGGGTGGCAAAATATCGGTACGCCACATCGATGGTGATGCCCTGCTCCCGCTCCGCGCGCAGCCCGTCGGTGAGGTTGGCGAGATTGATTTGTCCGCCGCCGGTGATGTCCGCGGAACGTTCGAGCGCCTCGATCTGATCTTCCATCAGGTTCTTGGAGTCGTAGAGCAGCCGGCCAATGAGCGTGGACTTGCCGTCGTCCACGGAGCCGCACGTGTTGAAACGAAGCAGGTCGATGGGATGCGAACTCGGAAATCGGAGATCGGAGTTGGGAGATCGGGTGGGCATGAGCGGATCTTGGTTAGGTGCGGTTGTCCAATGAGCGGATCAAGCCACTGATGAGTTTACCGGTTCGGATACAGCGGCCCAGCAGAGCAGACTGTTCTTCTGCGGAGATGAAATGATTGTCGAGCAGCAGGTAATTCATGGAGCGGACTTCGCCACACGAGCGACGTGCATAGCCATAGGCCTGCTTTTTCTCACCGACATGGATGCTCTCCCAGCCTTCCGCGAGGTTATTTATCACGGAGACGGCGGCGCGGCGAAGCTGATCGGTCAGGCCAAAGTCGCGAGACAAAGGTTCGCGACGGCAGTAGCCGTAAACTTCGTTGGTCAGTTCACGAGCGGCCTGCCAAGCGTCCAAATCTTCAAATGATTTCGGTGCTGCCATAGTGTTTCCCTATCTTCGATCTCCGAACTCCCAGCTCCGTCCGCTAAAAATACCCCGCCTTCTTCCGATCTTCCATCGCGGCTTCGCTGGCCTTGTCATCGGCGCGGGAACCGCGCTCCGTGACGCGCGCGGCGGCGACTTCGCCAATGATGTCTTCCACGCTGTCGGCCGGCGACTCAATCATGCCGGTGCTAATCATGTCGGCAATGGTTCGAACACGGACCACCATTTTCTGAATCGGCTCTTTCGCGGTCGGACGCGCACCGGCATACGGATCGGGCTGGGTGGCGCCCAGGTGCGCGGGCGGCACGGGCAACCACTGGCCGCCGCGTCGAAAACACTCGCGCGTGTGGCTGAAATAAATGCTGGGCACTTCCAGTCGCTCCTTTTTGATGTATTCCCACACGTCCATCTCGGTCCAATTGGAGAGAGGGAAAACGCGCATGTTCTCGCCAGGATTGAGGCGGGCGTTATACAGGTTCCAGATTTCCGGGCGCTGATTCTTCGGATCCCATTGGCCAAATCCGTCACGGAAGCTGAAAAAGCGCTCCTTCGCCCGGGCTTTCTCCTCATCCCGCCGCGCGCCGCCAATGGCGCAGTCGAAGCGGAATTCCTCAATGGCACCGAGCAGCACGGGGATCTGGAGCTGGTTGCGGCTGATTTGGCCTGGCACCGCGGTGGCGTGGCCATTCGCGATGGCACTGTCAACGGTGCGCACAATGAGTTTCGCCCCCAATTGTTTCGCGCGGCGATCACGGAATTCCAGCAGCTCGGGAAACTCGTGGCCGGTCTCGATGTTGAGAAAAGGCATCGGAATGTCCGACGGGCGAAAGGCCTTTTCTGCCAGCCGCAGCAGGCAGATGGAATCTTTGCCGCCGGAGAACAGCAGCGCCGGCCGTTCAAACTCCGCCGCCACCTCCCGCATGATGTGAACGGCCTCGGTTTCGAGATATTGCAGATGGTCGAGATGATAACTACTCATGAGCTACGAATTTCATCGGAATTGGAGTGACACGGATTTCACGAATTGGCACGGATGGTTTTTTAAAGAATGATGCGCTTCCATTTCAAGGAGTTTCCGCCGAAGTTCACGAGCAAACCAAGACGGAGCTTGGAGGCGGCGAGGTAGTTCAGGACTTGCTTCACGTGGGCGTCGGTGAGGGAATCGATGGCTTTCGCTTCGAACAGGATTTTGTCTCAGAGGACGAAGTCAGCCCGGTAGTGGTGCGGAAGAATGACACCTTTGTAGCTTACTTCGTATTTCTTCTCACGGCTGCTCGGAATGTTCGCGCGGCTCAGTTCCACCACGAGCGCATCTTTGTAAATGACTTCGTCGTGGCCCTTGCCCAGCTCGCGATGGACTTCCATGCACAGCCCAATCAGATGATGTGTCTCCTCGCGGTAAAGCAGTTCAGGCATGGGAATCAATTCGTGATAATTCGTGCAATCCGTGTCTAAACCTTCGTCACTGCTTTTCCTCCCCACGCGGCGTGCAGGCCGCACTCGCGCTTGTCGTCCGCCTTGGCCGGGTCGAAATAGTCCCATTCATTCGGCAGCGCGTGCTGCTTCAGGTAGGCTTCCATCTCAGCGTCGCTCCAATGAAACAAGGGGCTGACCTTCAACGAGCCGAAATTGCCGTCGGGTGAAACGATGTCGAGACCGGCCCGGTTCGGATTTTGAACCTTGCGCAAGGCGGTCAGCCAGACGGTCGGCGCCAGCTCCTGCATTCCGCGCTGGAACGGCTCCAGCTTCATCACGGTGCTGAAGGCCTTGATGCGCTCCTCATTTTCCGGCGTCGGCTCCGGCATGCCCCCGTGCACGGTGTCGTAATGCGCGGCCGTGAGCCTGGGGACATAGGCCTTGAGGTTCAGACCCAGCCGCGCGCGGAGTTGCTCCCCATGCTGATAGGTGGCCGGACGGTTGTAACCGTGGTCCACCCACAACACGGGAATATCCGGTTGCACCTGCGTGACGAGGTGGAGCAGCACCGCCTCATAAGGCCGGAAATTGGTGGAGACCACGGCGCGTCCATTCGCTTGCGCGATGGCCCACCTGACGATCTCGAGCGCCGGCTGGTGGCGCAGGTGCGCGTTGGCTTGGATGATTTGTTCGGGAGTCATGATTGAAATGCAGGGGCCGGGTTAGATATCAAAATCGGCCTTCTCTTTGACCCGGCCAAAATCGAGCCGGTTCCAGATGCGCTCATGGACGTAATACAGAAATATTTTGGTGAACAGCTCGACGAACCCGATGCTCAACGCCCATTTCATCTCGCCCGTGATCAGCCATGAGATCAGAATGGTGTCGAGCGTGCCCGTGACCCGCCACGAAATCGCTTTGACGATACTGCGCTGAGGTTTGTCTTGGGGCATGGCAGGAGCGGGTTGGCGGTGCGATTCGTTTCCATTACCGCTCAGGCGGTGATGACCAACTCCTTTAGAAACACCCGGTCACACCAGTCGCCGAAGCGTTCGCCCGCGAGGCGCTCACCCGCAAATCGCACCAGCAACGGCCGAAATTCGGTCTCAACGTCGGTTTCCTTCATGACGTCCTTCCAGATTTTGTTGAGACGCGTGCCGGCGGCATTGCCGCCCAGCCAGACCTGATACCGGCCCGGTGCCTTGCCCACAAAGGCCACCTCCGCCGTGTAGGGGCGGGCGCAGCCATTCGGACAACCGGTCGAGCGAATGATGATTTCCTCGCCTGCCAGTCCGACTTCCGCGCAGAGTTTTTCGAGGCGATCCATGAGGCCAGGCAGCATGCGCTCGGACTCCGCCAACGCCAGGCCGCACGTGGGCAAGGCCGGGCAGGCCAGCGAGGCGGCATGCAGCACCCCCGCTTGATTCTCGGTTTTCACTCCGTGCTCGGCCAGGACGGCCGCAAGCGCCCCCTTGTCGGTGTCGCGGATGTTCGCCAGGATCACGTTTTGGTTCGCGCTCAGGCGGAATTCGGTGTTTGAAAACTGCTCCGCGACGCGGCGTAGCGCGGTCTTTTGACGCACCCCGCCGAAGTCCTTGACACGGCCGGTCTCGACGAAAAGGGTGACAAACCAGGTTCCATCGAGTGCCTGATGCCAGCCATAAGTGTCACCGGTGGTCGTAAACTTGTAATCCCGGATTGGGCCCAGCTTGGTCCCCGCACGTTTCTCGATTTCAGCTCGAATCCAATCCACGCCACGCTCGGCCACGACGTACTTGAGCCGCGCGTGTTTGCGATCGGTGCGGTCGCCAAAGTCGCGATGGATGGTCAACACCGCTTTGGCTACCGCTTCCAGGTGCTCGGGTTGAAAAAAACCCAGGACATCGGCGAGCCGGGGATAGGTCACCTCGTTGCCATGGCTCCGGCCCATGCCACCACCGACCGCGAGATTGTAGCCAACCCGATGGCCATTCTCCACGATGGCGATGAAGCCGAGGTCGTTGGTGAAGACATCCATGTCATTCACCGGCGGCAGGACAAAGGCGGTTTTAAATTTGCGGGGCAAATAGGTCTGGCCGTAGAGCGGGTCCACGAAATCCTTGTTCGCCGCGTCGTCGAGGTTCAGTTGCACCCCGTCAATCCAAATGGAATGATAGGCCTTGGTCTGCGGTGCCAGCGCCGCCACCACGCGATGGCAATCCGCCAGCATCTCCGCGCGCGCCACCGTTTGGGTCGGGGTTGGGGAGGCAGTAACGTTGCGATTAACATCCCCGCAGGCGGCCAGCGTGGAGAGCAGACAATCGTTGATTTTCTTCACCACCGGCCCCAGACCCGACATCACCACCCCATGAAACTGGATGCTTTGCCGCGTCGTAATTCGCAGCGTGTTGTTGGCATGCGTGGAAGCAAGATCATCAAAGGCAATCCACTGCGACGCACTCATCACGCCCCCTGGAATACGGCTGCGGATCATCATGATAAATTTCTTCTGGGTCTTGCGCAGGTCGCGATCGTCCTGCTGATAGATGCCATGAAACTTGGTGAACTGCTGGTCATCCGCGGAAAATTGATCGGCGCCAGAACCCATCGTGGCGGCAATGTTGCCCGCCAAAGTCGGAATGGCCGCCTTGATAATTTCGTTGTACGTCAACTTGATCGGCGCTTCATTTGCAATCATAAGTGTTTTAGTTAACTTACGTATGTTACCAGTGAGGCAACTGCGTGTCAACAGCCTTGCCCAATCTTCAACCATAATTAAATCAAAAAACTCATTTCTTTCGCTGGTTTCGGGTTATAAAGTCGAGGGCGTTTCGGGTCGTGTGGTCGGGGTTGAACCAACCCACGCGGCTCGTTCGGTCGTCAGTCCAATTTGCCAGTATGAGTCAGCCGCCGATTTACTATTTCGACAACAACGCGACCACCCGGGTTGCTCCCCAAGTTGTTGCGGCCATGGCCCCGTTCTTTGGTGAATACTGGGGAAATGCCTCCAGTGCCTATAAATTCGGCGCCCAGGTCAAGCAGCACCTGGATGCCGCCCGGGAAAAAGTCGCCGCCCTCATCAACGCCGACCCGGATGAAATTGTCTTCACCAGTTGCGGCACAGAAAGCAACAACTCCGCGATTCACAGCGCGCTGAGCCTCAACCCTGCCAAACGGCACATCGTCACCACGGCCGTCGAGCACTCGGCGAACATCAACTACGGTGAATTCCTGACGCGGCGCGGCTACGAGGTCACTTACTTGCCAGTGGAATCCGATGGCTCACTGGACCTGCATCTCCTCGACAAAGCCGTGCGACCCGACACCGCGATTGTTTCGATCATGTGGGCCAACAACGAGACCGGCGTGATTTTCCCCATTGAGGAGATCGCCGCCATCTGTCGCAGCAAAGGGGTGCCCTGCCACACCGACGCCGTGCAGACGCCGGGCAAGATCAAAATCGATGTCAAAGCCACCGGCGTGGATTTCCTCTCGCTCTCGGCCCACAAATTACATGCGCCCAAAGGCATCGGCATGCTCTACGTGAAGCGCCAAACCAAGTTTCAGCCCTACCTCATCGGTGGGCACCAGGAAAATGGCCGGCGCGGGGGCACGGAAAATGTTCCTTACATCGTTGGCCTGGGGGTCGCGGCCGAGCTGGCGATGTCCACGATCGATGAGGAAAACACCCGCGTCCGCGCCCTGCGCGACCGCCTGGAGGGCACGATTCTCCGCACCATCCCGAACACCGTCCGCAATGGAGCCCGGGAACCTCGCCTGCCCAATACCGCGAACATCGCGTTTGATTTTGTCGAAGCAGAGGGCACGCTGATGCTGCTGGATCAGGCGGGCATTTGTGCGTCGAGCGGTTCCGCCTGCACCACCGGCTCCCTCAAACCGTCGCACGTCCTTTCCGCGATGGGCCTCAACCCGCGGCGCGCGCGGGGCTCGGTTCGATTCAGCCTCGGCATCTACACGACAACCGAGGAAGTCGATTATCTGCTGGCAAAGCTTCCTCCGATCATCGCCCGGCTGCGCTCCCTGGCAGCGCCGAATCCCGTGTCAGGCGAGCCGAACCGATCCGGGCTCGAAACCAGCCACGGGAAACCGGTCCAGCAGCCTTTGGCCGGCACTCTAAAAGGAAAGAATAATGAGTCGATTCTGGCTTGAGCCGCCCACGGAATTGCCCATTTTCTTTTGTAACTCCGGGGGCCAGTTCAACGTCTCACTTCCTGTGAGTCATTGCTTGTTGCCGCGCGGGGGATTCGCCTCCGTAATCCTGAGCCCGGGGCGGTGTTTACACGACGTCAGCCAGAACCCATCCGGTTTATGAAAGTGCTTCTTGCCATCTTGGTGGCTGCGGGGGTGGGTTTCGCCGCCGCCTATGTTTACGTTTCGAACCAGCAAGCCAATCGGGCCAGGAGGGAACAGGCGGAGTTGGAAGGCAAATGGCAATCCGAACGGGAGCAACTGGAAAAGGATCTGAAATCAGCCCGGAACCGGGCCCCAAAAATCGAGCAAATCCAGACCACGGTGGAAGTGCCAGTCGTGCTCAAGGCCACGCCCAAGGAGATTCTCGACCGGTTGGTAAAGCTCAAGCCGGCTGCCGGCAACGCGCGCTATCAAAGCATCCGCCAGATCGTGCATCAATTGGAAAATCTGGCCGACCTGGGACCAGAATCGCTCTCCCACATTCGCGCTTTCCTCCAATTGAGCCAGGACATCTCCTATGAACGGGAACGCGAAGAGGAAAACTCAAACCGGGGCGACGCCCCCCCCGGCCCCGGAACCGGGAGCGATGCGCGGGGTGGCGACCGGGGGCGTCCAGGCGGCGGCCCCCGCGAGGGCGGCAACAATGGCCTGCCGCGCACTGAAAATTACTACCCTTTTTCGCTCCGGCTCGGCTTGTTCAATGTCCTCAAGGAAATTGGGGGTAACGAGGCCGAAGTCATCCTCGCCGAGGCCTTGGGCACCACCGGCCGGGGCGTGGAAGTGGCCACGCTGACCGATCTGTTGGAACAACTGGCGCCCAACAAATACCGCGATCTGGCGCTTTCCGCCGCCAAGGAACTTTTGTCATCACCGTTGAAGGTGGCCAATCCATCCCGCTTGGACGAGGCTTCGCAATCCTATCTCTACGCGGTGCTGGCGAAATACCAGGACGCCTCGTTCGCCCCCACCGCCCAAACATTGCTGGTCAGCGCGGCGGGGCACATCGACCGCGGTGCCCTCAATTATTTGACCACCATGCTCAAGGAACAGTCGCTGCCTGCCCTGTATCAGGCGTACAAGGACTCCCGCGTGACCAACCTGTTTGAAAAGGCCCGCGTCCTCAGTTCGGTCATGAATTATGCCGGCCCGAACCCGACCGCCAATGATCTGTTCAAGGAAGTCATCGGCAATGAGTCCGCCGGTCCGGGGCGGTTCTTCATCATTGGTCAACTGGACAATGGCATCCTCACCCCGCAAGTCATCCAAGCCCGTATTCCCCTGCTCCAATCCATCAAGCCAACCCTGCAAGACGAACGCATCCAAGCTTACGTGGATCGCACCATCCAGAATCTACAGAACAAATTGAACCCGGAAAATGCCGTGGCCGGCGGGGAAGGCCGTCGCGGTGAACGTCGCGGTCCGCCCCGGCCGGGACGCTAGACCTCAATCTACTCAGGAACTTTTTAACGGTCCGCAACTTTACCGGACTGGTGGTGATACAACTACGTCCGAACCAATCCTTATGAAAACCTTGATTGCCTTGCTTGTCTCCGTCGGCGTCGGCTTTGGCGCCGCCTATCTCTATGTATCCAACCAGAAAGACGCACAATTCAAGAGGTATCGCACCGAAATGGAAGGCAAATCGCAGGTCGAACGCGAAAAAGCGGAAAAGGAGTTAAAACTCTCCCGGAACCGCGCCCCCAAAATAGAGCAGGTGCAGACCACCGTGGAGGTGCCGGTCGCCATAAAATCCTCACCCAAGGAAATTCTGGAACGATTGGTCAAACTCAAACCCGCGGCGGCGGCGGCGCGATCCCAATCGATTCGCCAGATTGTGCATCAGTTGGAAAATCTTGCTGATCTCGGGGCGGAGTCGGTCCCCACCATCCGCAGTTTCCTGACGATGAATCAGGACGTGGAATATGAGCGGGCCAGCGAAGGAACCAACAGCGGCGGCGCCAACATTTCGATCACTGGCGGCCGGGGGGGCCGGGGGGGCGGTTTCGGCGGTTTCGGCGGAGGTGGACCGGGGGGGGCGGGAGGCGGCTTTGGCGGACCAGCACCGTTTCAAAATGCCTTGCCGCAAACGGACTTTCTTTACCCGCCCTCGCTTCGACTCGGTCTCATCAGCACGTTGCGGGAAATTGGCGGTGAACCAGCCGAGCAGGCGCTCGCTGAAGTGTTGAGCAGCACGGGCCGGGGCGTAGAAGTGGGCACCGTGGCCAAACTCCTGGAAGAAATGGCCCCCAACAAATACCGCGACCTCGCCATCACCGCCGCGAAAGATTTGCTCACGAACCCACCGAATATTTCCGATCCCAGCCGGCTGGACCAAATGTCCAAGAGCTACCTCTATGCAGTGTTGACCACTTATAACGACACCTCTTTTGCCGCCACAGCCCAGGCCCAGATGGTCAGTGCCGAAGGGCGGATTGACCAGAGCGCGCTCAGCTACCTCACCAGCACGCTGAAGGAGCAAGCCATGCCTGCGCTTTACCAAGCCTACAAAGACCCACGCATCACCAATCAATGGGAAAAAGCCTCGGTTGTCTCCTCTGCCCTTAACTATGCCGGCACCAACCCTCAGTCCAATGAAATGTTCAAGGATGTGATGAGCAACGAACAAAACGGCTTCGGTCGCTTCGGAGCCGTGTTGAGTTTGGTGGGCGGCAACTTCGGTCCAATCCAACGTGAATCGCCCACCGATCCCAATGTCATTCGCGCCCGCATGAGTTTGCTGAACTCGGTTGAGGTCACCGATGAACGCCTGGGCGGAGTCGTCGAACAAACCAAGAAGAATCTGCAAAACCTGCTCGATGGCAAACCGGTGGAAAATGCCTTTGGCGGATTTGGCGGCGGACGTCGCGGCGGCCCACCGGGGAATTAATAAACCAGCACCAGCGCCGCCGCTTGTTCCACCGCTTTCACCACGTCCTCGAAATTCATTTCTTTCGAACCTGCCGCTTGGCTGCCTTTCGAGTCCCTCGCGGATGGCGGCGCAGCAGCGCACGCAGTCCAAAACGCTGCCCCGCAGTCCAAAGAACGTGCTGGCACCGCCAGGTTTTGGACTGCTCCGGCGCTTTTCGGCGAGGGGTGGTTGTTCCCGCAAGGTGGCGTTGGAGTGATGGCCAAAAAAGGTGTCAAAATCGGGGCGCAGCGGTCCGGTTTCTAATTTTGGAAAGCGTTCTAAAACTCGTTCAGAGCAGCCGCTCCATGTACACGACATCGAGCCATCGATTAAACTTGAACCCGGTCTGTTTGAAATGGCCGACCTTTTCAAAACCAAAGGCTGCATGGAGCCGGATGCTCGCCGCGTTCTCCGCGTCAATGGCGGCAATGATCGCGTGCAACCCCTTCGCCTGCGCCCCCGCAATCAACGGCGGCAACAGCAATTTTCCAAGGCCTTTCCCGCGCATGTCCGCCGCGACATAGACCGAATTCTCCGCCGTAAACCGGTAGCCGATTCGGGCGTGAAAGGGATTGAGCGCACTCCAACCCACCACACGACCGGTATCGTCCACCGCGACGAAGACCGGATAACCCTCGCGCGTCCGCTCCTCAAACCAGGCCGTCCGCTGCTCCAACGTCCGCGGTTCGTAGTCGTACGTCGCCGTCGTGTGTAAGACGGCGTCATTGTAAATCTCCAGGATGCCGGGTAAATCAGCAGCGGTAGCCGGGCGAATAGGTGCGCTCATGGTCGGCGGGCGTTGTGGAGCGGCGTCCCCGGGCGCTCTTCCCGCGCCACAATCCGGGCAAGATACCGCAGTTCAGCGGCCTCCGGCTCCAGTTGCATTCCCAGCAACAAAACATTTTTGGCGCTTTGAACAGCGCCCTGTTTGAGAGCGGTCTTGGCGGCCAGGGCGGCGGCCGCTTGGGGCGACCAGTCCAGCACCGCCGGCCCGGATTTGGACTGGCGGGCGCGCAAGACGGTTTCGATGAGGGCGACTCCCTCCGACCACCGGATCGGGTTCCGCAGGAGCGATTCCGCTTCGAACAATCGCTGCAGTTCCGCGCTCGCACCAACGGGCGGCCTGACCTGGTTGGTCCCGGTGCCAGTCGCGGGAAAAAAGATGGAGGGCAAAGGATTCTCAGCCAGGTACATTTCCAATCTTGCCGGGGAAAGGTTGGGGTTCAAACGTACCGCGAGCTGGTTCTGCAATTCCGGATTGATCGTGGAAAATTGGGCAAAAACGGAGCGCAATAAATCCTTGTCCAACCGGCCCAGTCCGGAGCGTTTGTCGGCAGGCGCGAGTTCCACCTGCGGAATCCGCTCATCGTATTGAAACAAAAGCGGCGAGCCCTTGCCGAGGTAGAACGCCCGTGGCGCCTCGTATTCCAGCACGGGGAATTCGTCCGATTGCAGGGCGGCATTTTCATCAGCAATTGCAAAACCGGTGCGCTGGGAAGCCAGTTGCCGCACCCAGATCGTCTCCGGCGTTTTAAGGCCGATCTCCTCCAAATCCTGCCGCGGCGCCGGGCGGGCGAACACTTTCCGATACTCCTCCGGGGTGGCCGCCCACGGCCGCATCGAGCCGAGCAGAATGATGTCCCCTTTGTCGGCATCCCAAACCTCCATATACGGGAACACGGAACGAAACGTGTTCAACACCAGAGCCACGATGCCATCGTGCATTTCGTAGAGGTGAAACCATTGCGCCATCACGCCACCCTCCGTGAGCCGGCTCCCGGCCAGCCGATAAAACTCCTGGCTGAACACGCTGCCCACGCCAACCATCCAGGGGTTCGATGGCTCGCTAATGATCACGTCATACTTTTGCGGGCTGAGCTTGAGCAGGGTGCGGGCGTCCTCATTCCAAATCCGGGCGCGTGGATTCGTCAACACCCCTCGGTTCCACGGCTCAAAAAACTTACCCGCGCGCACCACCGGCTCGCAGTTTTCCGCGATCGTCAACTGCTCAATGGGATGACCCAGCACCGCGCCCGCCGTGATGCCGCTGCCAAACCCGAGCACAAAAACCTGTTTGGCCTCCGGCCGCGCCAGCAGCGGCAGGTGCGCCAACAGATATTGGGTCGCCAAATCCCCGCGCGTGGTGGCATCCACCTTGCCGTTGATCCGAAGGCTGATCTGGTTGGTGCCGCCGTTGGTATCCGCTTGCTCGACTGTCACCGTGGCGTCCGCGGCGTCCTCGTAAAACAACAACTTGATGTGCTGGCGTCGCTGTTCCAACGACGCCCGCGAGGCTTCATTCTCACGGAACCGAAACATGCCGGAACTCAGCACGTAGCGCCAGCCGTCACCACCCGTCAGCCCAATTGTCGCCAGCGCCACCGCCCCGACCGCAGAAACGAGCATGGCTGCGCGGTGCTGTTTGGACCGGGCGGCCAGGAGCGCGGCGAGACACAATCCCGCGGCCAACGTGGCGAAAGAACCACGCAGGCCAAGGTGCGGCATCAAAACGAATCCGGTAAGCAGCACGCCCACCACCGCGCCAAGCGTGTTCCAGGTCAGCAAACGCCCCACCCGCCCGCCCAGGCTCTCCTCGCCGCCAGACACCGCCCGGATACACAGCGGCAGCACCGCACCGAGCAAACCCGCCGGCAAACCCAGTACGACCAAGGACACAAACGCGGTGAGTATTTGGTGATAGCGATAGCCCATCGAGTTGCGCGCCAGCCCATTTTTGGCGACCCGATATAGCTCGACCCATTGCTCGATGGTCAACACCAGCAAGCCGATCAAACCAGCGGCGACCAGCAACAAAACGATGGCCGTGGTTTCATGCTTCAATTTTCGGAAACGCGGCGACGCCACCACCGCGCTGCCCAAGCCAATGCCCAGAATGAATGACATCAGCACCGTGGCAAACGCTTGCAGAGAGGCACCAAAAATCAGCGAGAG
Source organism: Verrucomicrobiota bacterium (assembly GCA_043742955.1). GTDB lineage: Bacteria > Verrucomicrobiota > Verrucomicrobiia > Limisphaerales > JAYTXL01 > JAYTXL01. The sequence continues at coordinate 24,995 of JAYTXL010000005.1, forward strand.
GCAGCGCGAAGCGAGCACCTCCAAGCCCATCGAAACTGCACCCGTCAGAGTCACCAACAGGATTGCTCCCATGAAGTTGACCGGCGCGGTTTTGGTTTCCGCCGGCACCGCCACTTGGTCGGTGAAAGGTTGCGCTGACTGGGCCTGGTGGCGGGCCAACGCGACGGCGACGATGCCGATCAGCACATTCGCCAGCGCGGTCAGTTGCAGGGTCGCACCCATACCGAGCTCCTGCACAAGCACAAATCCCGCCAACCCCGCGCCGCAGACCGCCCCAAGACTGTTGGTCGAGTAAAATCGCGCCGAGCGGCGGCCCGCATCGGTGGAGTCACGCTGCAACCACTCCGCCAGCAAGGGCAGCGTGCCGCCCATCAGGATGGTTGGTCCGAGCAACATCCCCACGCTCAACGTGGCCTTGAGCAGCAGCAAGAGCCCGCTGTGCTCGAGAATGCGTGCGCCCACACTGATGAAGACGAGATCGGCGAATTTATAAATCGCGGCGAAGAAAAACGCATACAGCCCAATCACCACCTCAATATAGCCATAGACGGCCAGGGGTTGAGGCACACGGCCAGCGCGCCCGCCGAAGATGCGGTTGCCCAGGGCAAGGCCACCCATGAAGACAGCCAGTACGACCGTTTGCGCCTGCACGGTGCTGCCGAGAATGAGCGAGAGATATTTCGACCAGACGACCTCATAAATAAGCGCCGTCGCACCCGAACAAAAAAACAACAGGAGAATCATACTCGGACTGCCGGTGGTTATAGTCCATGCCGGCCAAAAGTCGATGCTTTGTGCGCCCGTGGGCGACCGCCCCCACCCCGCCCGGGCAACCCGGCCGGCTTCGCGAGCCCGGCAGACGGTTTCCCGACAACGGTTTCCCGAGTATTTGACACCCCGCCCGCGACCGGTATATTTGCCGCCTTTTATGAACCAAAACCCGCATGTGGCCGTGGTCGGTGCGACGGGCGCCGTCGGCATCGAAATGATCAAAACGCTGGAACAGCGCGCCTTTCCGGTGGGCCGGCTGACGCTGCTCGCGTCCGCCCGTTCGGTGGGCAAGCGGCTCGCCTTTCGGGGTCAGGAAATCGTGGTTCAAGAATTGACGAAGGATTCGTTTACCGGCATCGACATCGCGCTCTTCAGCGCCGGGGGCGGCATCTCCAGGGAGTTCGCACCGGGGGCGGCCCGGGCGGGCTGCGTCGTGATCGACAATTCCAGCGCTTTCCGCATGGACGACACGGTGCCACTCGTGATTCCCGAGGTGAATGCCACGGATGTGAAACGGCATCAGGGCATCATCGCCAATCCGAATTGCACCACCGCCGTCACGCTGATGGCGCTGTATCCGCTGCATCTGGCGTTCGGTGTGAAACGAATTTTTGCATCGAGTTACCAGGCTGTTTCCGGCACGGGGGCCAAGGCGATCCAGGAATTGGAGCGCCAGGTGGGACAGGTCGTGCGCGGCGAAACCGTGACCAAGGAGGTTTACCCGCACCAGATCGCCTTTAATGTTTTGCCGCACGTCGATTCGTTCCTCCCCAGCGGCTACACAAAGGAGGAAATGAAAATGGAGAACGAGGGCCGAAAAATCATGCACTTGCCCGGATTTCGCGCCAGCGTGACCTGCGTGCGTGTCCCGGTTTATCGCGCCCATTCCATCGCCGTAAGCGCCGAGTTTGAAAAGCCGGTGACCGTCGCCGCCGCCCGGGCCGTGCTGGAAAAAGCGCCGGGCCTCGACGTGGTCGACGAGCCGGAAAACAAGCGTTATCCGATGCCGCTGTTCACGGCCGAAAAATACAACTGCGCCGTGGGCCGGCTCCGCTTGGATTGTGCCCTCGATAATGGCCTCTGTTTTTGGGTTTCCGGCGATCAACTCCTGAAGGGGGCGGCCTTGAATGCCGTGCAGATCGCCGAAGTTTTGCTGCAGCCCTGAGCCCACCCCGCGTCCGCGGGCGCGGTTTTTGGGCGGAGCAACCACCCTGATGCAAACCCTAGCCCTGGCCCGCCATGCGATGGCGACCCGCTTTGAACTGATGCTTCATGGGGATGACCTCGTGGCCCTGCGCGCCGCCGGCGAGGAGGCCCTGGACGAAGTGGAGCGACTGGACGCCCAGCTCAGCCTGTACCGGCCCGACAGCGAAATCAGCCATCTGAACCAGCGCGCCGCCACCGCACCCGTGCGCGTGACCCCCGGACTATTTTATTTACTCGAACATGCGCAGCAACTGAGCGCGGAAAGCGGCGGCGCGTTCGATATCACTGTTGCGCCGCTGATGCGCTGCTGGGGCTTTCTGGGCGGCCCGGGGCAACGGCCGGCGGCCGACGCGCTGGCGGAGGCGAAATCCAATGTCGGCATGAATCTCGTCGTGCTCGATGAGGATAACTTCACGGTCCGATTTGCGCGCCCGGGCGTCATGCTGGACATGGGTGCGATCGGCAAGGGCTTCGCCCTCGCCCGCGCCGCGAATATTTTGCACGAAGCGGGCGTTCACCACGCCCTGCTCCACGGCGGCACCAGCACCGTGCATGCCCTCGGCCCGCAACCCAATGGCGACGCGTGGAAAATAGCGGTGGAAGGCCCACCACCCACGGGCGGGCACGACTCGCGGAATATCCGCGGGCCGCTCCTGACCACGGTTTCTTTGCGCAACGAATCGCTCTCTGTTTCCGCCGTCTGGGGCAAATCTTTTCAAACGGACGGTAAAATATTTGGCCATGTCCTGGACCCCCGCAGCGGCGAACCCGCCGACGGCGCGGTGCTGGCGGCAGTCGTGCTGCCGTCCGCCACGGAGACCGACGCGCTCTCCACCGCGCTGCTCACGGCCGGCTTTGCCGGGCAGCAGGCCATCACGGCTTTGCGCCCGGGCATGCGAACGCTGGTGGCCCAGATCGATGCATCGGGGAAGCTGCAGGTGAAGACCCATGACCTGGACGCGTTGCAGGATGCGGTTTGAAACACCCCGGAACCGCGCGCCGCCAAGCGTGCGCTTAATCGAAAGGCGGAATGGATTTACCCACGCAGGGCGAGCTTCCAGCTTGCCCCTCGAGCGCGCCGGCGCGAGCGGATGAAATGGTTCAGCCATCCGCTGCCTCCTGCGGCGGCGGACAAGTTACCCGCCCTGCTATTAACAGCTCGGATTCACCCGTAGGGATTGAACGGCTTGAGGTTCCATTCCTCGCGTAGCATTTCGGGAATTTCCTTCAGAAATCGCGAAGGCTGCTGCATGAGATCGCCGGTATTGCCCGGCGTCATGCGGAGGAGCGGATAGCTCAGGTACAGCTCATCCTTGGCGCGGGTGATGGCGACGTAAAAGAGGCGCCGCTCCTCTTCCTCCCCCTCGATATTCAATAATGATCGGGACGAGGGAAACATCCCGTCGCAGAGCATGATGACAAACACCACCCTAAATTCCAGACCCTTGGCCTGATGAATGGAGGAGAGCCGGATTTGCTCCGTGTCGTTGGAGGCGGTCTGGTTGTCTTCCGCTTCGACATTGGTGAGCAAGGCGAGCTGGGTGAGAAACTCCTCCGTACTTTTGAACTGCAGGGCGAAATTGGCCAACTGTTCGAGATCCTCCAGGCGCGAGCGGTAATTGGTAAATTGCTCCTTCAGATAATCTTCGTAGCCCGCCTCGAGGACCAGCTGGATCATTTTAGCAGTCTGCCCGCACACCTCCGCCGCTGCCAGCTGACCCACGGTCGCCACCAGTTGCGCCCAGCCGGTCGCCGCTTTTTTCGGCACTGCTCCCGCACATTTTTGAAACGCCCGGGCCAGGTCAGGGGCGCCCCCCCCCTGGACAATCAGCCCCCCGTCAGCCGCCGCGACCGGCACCACCGCCCCGCGCAACTGCACCCCGGAACTGAATCCGTGCCACAATTTATCCGCACTTTTTCCACCCACGCCCGGAAGCATTCGCACCAGCCGTTTGAAGGAGAGTTCGTCGCGCGGATTCAGCACCAGCTTGAGATAGGCGGCCACATCCTTGACGTGGATCTGTTCAAAAAAACGGATGCCGCTCGTGATGCTGAACGGAATATTGCGCCGGGTCAGTTCGAGTTGCAATTCCAGCGCGTGGAAGTGGGACCGATACAGCACCGCCATGTCATTCAGGCTGCCGCCCTCGTCGCGCAATTCGAGCGCGCGCTGCGCCACGAACGACGCCTGCTCGCGGCCGTCGCCGCACGCCACCAGCACCGGCTTGATACCGGGCCGGCGCGCGGCCGTCAGCGATTTGGCAAACTGATTTATGTTCGGCGCAATGGCGGCATTGGCCAGCGCTAGAATCTCCGGCGTGCTCCGATAATTGGTTTCAATTTTGTAGGTCTTCGCCCCGGGATAGCGCTGCGGAAATTCCAGGATGTTTTTGAAATGCGCCCCCCGCCAGGCATAGATGCTCTGCGAATCATCCCCCACGACCATCACGTTGCGATGCCGGGCGGCCAGCCGATCGATGAGGTCGCTTTGAAGCCGGTTCGTGTCCTGGTATTCGTCCACCAGAATGAACTGGAAACGCCGCTGGTAAAGTTCACAGAGGTCGGCATGGTCCTGAAGCAGCCGCAGCCAAAGCACGAGTAAATCGTCGAAATCCATCGCGTTGGCAGCGCGCTTGCGGGCCGCGTAACGCGCCTGCAAATCTGTGATCGCCGGTGCCAGCGAGGAAAAGTAATCATATTCCTCCGCCAGAATTTCCGGGACGGATTTCTGCTTGTTGACGGCGAGCGAGAAAATATCCCCCAGCACGTCCGCCTTGGGAAAACGCGTCGCCTTCACGTCGATCGCCGCTTCGTCGAGGCAGGCGTTCAGCAATTCTTTGGCATCCTCGCGATCCAGGATGGTGAAGTCGGCATGATAGCCCAACCGGTCGGCGTGTTTCCGCAGCAGCCGGTTGCCCACCGAATGAAAAGTGCCGCCCCACAGCGAGGATATGTCCGCGCCCAGCAAATCGGCCACGCGCCGCATCATCTCCTTGGCTGCCTTGTTCGTAAAGGTGAGCAGCAGGATGCGGTCGGCGGGAACGCCCTGCTCCAAAAGATAGGCCACCCGATACGTGAGCGTGCGGGTCTTCCCGGAACCGGCTCCGGCAATCACCAGCGCCGGGCCGGGCAAGGCGGTGACCGCAGCGTGCTGCTGTTCATTCAATTCACCAGCATAGTCAATTTGCAAATTGACGGGTGCCTGAAAGGTTTGCAGCACATACTCACGCGACATGGCGGCACGTTAGTCGGGAAACCTCAAACCGCAAACGGAAAACGGGCGCGCCAGGGGTGGCTTACCCGGGCCAGCGCTTACGCGGCCGCGGCGACCGCGAGTTGGCGGCGCAAGCGCGCGATATTGGACTCGATACACCGGACGTAATCATTCGGTCCCTCGGGATAAGGCACGCTGAGATAGCGGTAGATGCCCTCAAAATCCCGGTCGAGCTTGGGCAATACATATTTCTCCCAAAACGCCGGCGTCTTGCGCATCAGATCGTCCGCACTTTCAAACCGGCCCGCCGGTCCCACCTTGCCTCCCTGATGGCGCGCGGACTCCTCAAATTCCAGATACAACACCGGCAGTTTCTCCACATAATCCTCCGCGGCCATCTGTCCCAGCAAATCCGAGGTGCTCAGCGCAAATCCAAGCCACCGCTCCAGTTTGCTTTGAAATGGTATCGCAGCTAAATCCGTGTTTACGCCCGTGCAATGGATCATGTTTTGCACCGCCTGGATTTCCGACTCCTCGAACCCGCCTTTTTGGGCCAGCAACTCGCCGGCAAACCGGGCGCTGCGATCCACATGGATCAAAGTATACTTCGCCCCCGTGCCCCCGCGATCGCCCCGGCGTTTGAGATAGCCGGTGTCGTGCAGCAGGATCGCCAGCACTGCCAGTTCAAACATCCGCTTCGTCAACGGCGGTTCAGCGCGGGCAATCCGGCTGCGGTGCAGCAACCGCACCATGCACAGGGTTACCTGCAACGTGTGCTCAAAATCATGGTAACGCGCGTCAATGGGCCGGTATTCCGGATGTCCCCCGGTAAAACAATCGATCGCCCAACCGAAGACTTTTGGGAAAAAAAAACGGTCCCCCTTGGGAAACATCGACACGTATGCCGACTGCGCCTCCACCTGAACAGCGATGGGGTCCTTCGTATTCACCCGCAGGTACATTGAATCAAATTATCAAAAAGACCGCCAATTGCACGCTTTTTGTGTTCCCGGGCTTTTTATCGGGCCGCTCTCCCCAGCCTTGATGGTGCTCCATCGACTACGGATCAACGCTTTTCCCGCGTCCGTTCCATCGGCCATTGGCGTGGAATCTTCAGGTCCAACGGTTCGATGGAGGTCGTGGGGAGATTTTGCGTCACTGCGCGCAAGGCCTGGACATTTTCCGGGCGGGCCAGCAAGGCTGACACGCCGGGCTGCCACCAAACGGGCACAAAGCCATAGGCCTGCAGGTCCTTGGGCTGGAGGGGATCGCTGGTCAGATCTAGCAGGACGTAATCCACCGGATATTTGCGCAGGAGCTGATCCCAGCGCGGCCCCACTTTGTAAAAGAAATCCCAGTTCATTACAAAGGTTGAATCGGGGAACGCCGAATTGTAGCGACCATCGCACGAAACCTTGATGCGCGGGTGCAAACGCCAGGTGACATAACTCCCCCATTGAAAAGGAACGGCCACATTCCCGCGCGCCTCGGCCCGGCTTAAGATATCCGTTTCCCGCACGGGGTACTGCCCCACGGGGGCAAGCACCAGCCCCGTGCACGCCGGCAGCAATTGTTGCACCGCGATCAGCAAAAGCAGCACATAAACCAGGCTGACTCCCAGTGCCGGCCGGAGGGTCCATTTGAATTTCTGCGCCAGCTTTTGACCGGCGGACGACAACACTGTTTGCAGACACGTCGAGGCAAATGCCAGCGAGCAGATCCCAAAGAATGGCACCAGCCGGCGACTATGCCACCCCAGGTACACTGTGATCGCCAGCATGACCAACCCCGGCCATGACGTGGGGCTGGTTTTACGCCATCCCAACGCGAGCACGACCACCGTGAAAAAGAAGGCCAGGCGAAAACCCATAAAGCCGTCCACCTCCCAGAGTGTCAGCGGCCGCCATTCCGAAAGGTACGGATAGGGATGAAGCACCGACTCGATCACAAAATCCCACAGCTCCATTCCGTATGGATTGAGGAAAGTAGCCAGGATACAACCCAGGGAAGTCCACAGCATCGCCCGGCGGAGTTTCGGCTGGGAAAAAGCAAAGACGGTATAAACGCCAATGGCGCCGAAACCAGCCACAAAACCGCCATGGACATTGACCCAAAACACCATCATCAACACCAGCATCAGGCCGAGCCAGTATGCCCCCCGCTTCATTCTCTCCAGGCAGTAAAGGGTCAGGGCAAAGCAGACATAGGTAAAAGCATGGCTGCGCACCACAATGATATAGGCCGGCAAAATGGCAAATGCCGAGGGAACCGCATAGAGGAGCAGGGCCGGCCAGCGACAGCCCATCATTCTGCCGAGGTGCAGGCCAATCCCAAGGACCCCAAAAGCCAGGGCCACCTTCAACCCCAGCAGGGCGGTCGGTCCGCCCGCAGCGAGCACCAGATAGAAAATGGCGCCCGCCCCCCACTCATGCTCGATGTAGTGCGCCAAAGCCGGCGTGAACGCGAAATAATCCTGACGCATCAGCTCACCTTGATCGAACAGGAATGAGCCGATGGCCAGTTTCGCCCACAGATCCCCGTCCGCAATGTTGTGGTAAACCAGCACGATACCCCAAGTAATGAAACCCAGGAAAATTGTGAGCGCCGGGAGCGGATCGATCCGGGCTTTGGCCGACCACCGCTGAAGGAATGCCTTCATGTCGCGTCGCAAAGTGCGGAGTCCCGCTGCTGGTTTGTAAACACGCGCGCAGATTTATTCCTGTCCGGATTGGTGTCAATCCTGATCGGGATCGACGCGGGCCACCCCCCAGGTTTACCCCAGCTGTCCCGGGTCGCGTCCGGTATCGCTGCCTGACGCAAGAGCCGCCATCGCGGCCACCGGGGGGAAGTGCTGACGCGCGAACCAGGCTGGGACCAATTTCAATGTTCCTGGCTTTGCGCACGACTCATTCCGCCGGGCTGGGAAGCCCGGCTCGACGGCAGGCAAGGATGCCCGCCGCCACGCGGCATAAGGTGCCGAACTGCGGCAGCCGCCAGCTTCCAGCCGGGAAAAGCATATCCAAGCCCAACCCTTTGTGGTTAAACCAACCGATGAACGAAAGGTTAACTGGCCTGCCCCACGAAGCCCCGGCAAACCCGGCGCGCGATCCGCTGCCGGCCAGGGTATATTTTGAGGTCGACGCGTTGCCCCGGCTAAACCGTTAAGCCACCCCCGCCATGGCCCATCATCCGCATCTCTCCACCAGCGACGATCCTACGTTCACCGCCAAGCTGCGTTCCACCTGGGAAATCCTCCGGCGCGTCTCCGTTTATCTCCGGCCCTACAAGCTCATGGCGGTGGCCACGACCGGCTGCGCCATCCTCTCCCTTGCCTTCGCTTTCGCGTTTCCCAAGCTTACCCAATACGTTATCGAAATCATCAGCGGCCAGCAACCCGCCGACCGGCTCGCCCCCGTCATGGCCGCACTCTTCGCTGCGCTCTTCCTGCGCGACCTCTTCAACAGCCTGCGCATTCGCATCAATAATGTCTTCGAACAAAATGTCATCTTCGACATGCGCCGCGATGTCTATGCCCGGTTGCAACGGCTGCCGGTAAACTTTTTTGACCAGCGCGCCTCCGGTGACTTGATGACCCGCGTCCTCGAGGACGTAAACGCCGTCGAACGGGTCCTGATCGACGGCACGGAACAAGGCACGGTCGCCATCCTGAGCATATTCGGCGTGATGATCATCCTGTTCTGGCAGAATCCCGTCCTGGCAGCCGTAGCGCTTATTCCCATCCCCCTGCTGGCGGCAGGAGCCTTGTGTTACACCATGACCGCGCACAAGCGCTACCGCGCGCAACGCCTCGCCGCAGGTGCCATGAACGCCTTGCTCATGGACAACTTGCAGGGCATCCGCCAAATCAAAGCCTTCGGCCATGAACGTCACGAAGACGCCCGCTTCGCGCAAAAAGCCGACGACTTGCGCAACGGCACTCTGGGAGTCATGCGCGTCTGGGCGATCTATTCTCCAGCGATGAGTTTCGCGGGCGCGCTCGGCACCGGCCTTGTGCTCTGGTTCGGCGGGCGGCAAGTGCTGGCCCACACCATGTCGCTGGGCGAACTGGTGGGCTTCCTCTTTTACCTCGCCTTGTTTTACGAGCCGATCGGGCGGTTGCACGGGCTGAACCAGATGCTCTCCGCGGCGCGTGCCGCCGGCGAACGCGTTTTCGACATCTTCGACGCACCCACGGAACGCACAGATCGAAAGGAAACGCTGCGCCTCCCCGTGCGCGGTGAGATCGTGTATGAAAATGTCGGTTTCAGCTACGGCCCCGAACGCGTGGTGTTGAAAAATATTTCCCTGCACGCCCGCCCCGGCGAGATGATCGCGCTGGTCGGCCCCACGGGCGCGGGCAAATCGACGCTGGTGAACTTGCTGCCCGCCTTTTACGAGGCCACCAATGGACGCATCACCATCGACGGCCAGGACGTCAGCAACGTTTCCCTTGAAACCTTGCGCGCGCAGATCAGCGTCGTGAGCCAGGAAGCCTTTCTCTTCAACGGCACGGTGCGCGAAAACATCCTTTACGGCAAACTCGACGCGACCGAGGCGGAACTCCTCGCCGCCGCGCGGGCCGCGAACTGCCACGAGTTCATCACGCGCCTGCCGCAAGGCTACGATTCGCGTGTCGGCGAACGTGGCGTGAAGTTGAGCGTCGGCGAGAAGCAGCGCGTCAGCATCGCGCGCGCGCTGCTCAAGAACGCGCCCATCCTCATCCTCGACGAAGCCACCGCCAGCGTCGATACCGCGACGGAGAAGCTGATCCAGGAGGCGCTGGAACATTTGATGGCGGGGCGCACGAGCTTCGTGATCGCGCATCGACTGAGCACCATCCGCAACGCCAGCCAGATTCTCGTCATGCTTCACGGGGAAATTTCCGAGCGCGGCACGCACGAGGAACTGCTCGCTGCGGACGGCCTGTATGCGAAGCTCGCGCGCATCCAGAACACCACGTTCATCGAGGAAAGCTTCGAGAAGCTCGCGGTAAATTAGTTCGCCATTGCCGGATCAGTGACCGGGGGCGCGCTGTTCATCCATTGCCGCACCTGCTCCGCCGCCGCCTTTGGCGCGGTGCCGAGAACATTGTGATCCGCCTTCCAGATGATGTTGCTGGCGTGATAGCCGGGACAATTTCGCTTCAACCATGGTCGCACGAATGGCCACGGCACCACCGGATCGAACAAACCGCTCAACTGGCACACCGGTAGTCGGACTTGCCGCGCGATCTCTCGCGGATCGTTCGCGGCGATGAGGTGGAGGCGGTGTACTGCGGTTTGCTTGTCCAATTCCGTGCGGCGGGCGACGAATTCTTGGATGCTGGCCAGCGTTTCCGGCGCTTGCCGATGACGGAAGCGCGCATATTTCGCGTAGAAAAACAACAGCCGCGTCAGCCACGTCAGCGAGACGCCGTGGGAGAACTGGCCGGCGGCGCGCACACCGAACTTGAACGGATGCTTCACGAATCCACCGGCGAGGATCACGCCGTCCGGAGTGAAGTGAGAAGTGCGAGGGGCGAAGAGCGAAGGACTCACGTCAACGCTCACTCCTCGCACCTCATTCCTCGCCCTTCCCAAAAGGGGCCAGACGATTTGCGAGCCGAACGATTCCCCCAGCAGCCAGCCCTGCGTGATGCCCTGCTCCAACAGCGCGGCTTCGATGGCGTTGGCGTAATCCTCCAGCGACCACGTGAGCGTGCGCGGATAAGTGAACTCCACGAAACGCACGCGCCCGGCCAGCGCCAGCCGGAAACTGGTCACCAGCGTCCAGTCCCCGTGCAGGCCCGGTAAGTAAACCAAGGCTGGTAGCGATGCGTCGCCGTGGATGCGCAGTTGGAGTTCTTCAGGCATGTATCTGAACAGCCAAGAAGCAAAGCAACGAAAAGAAAGATATTCCCCTCTTCGTTCCCCGGTTGCTTTGTTGTAAATATCCCTCCACTACTGTTCTCATGCGCCGAACGTGGTATCAAATTCCGATGGATTCAAGCGCGGCGTGAACACGCCCGCCAGTTCAACGCCTCCAGTGGCGCAAAAGTTCGGCGGGGTGAGGTGAGGCGGAAGCAACTTTCTCCCCCACCGGTCTTCAAGAAACTTGCCAACCCGGCGGCCCGCCGCTAGGGTTTGCACCATGCAAAGCTGGCTGTCCGACCGCATCAGTTTCGATCCGTCCATCTGCCACGGCAAACCTGTCGTGCGCGGCACACGCGTTCTCGTCGCCAATGTCGTCGGCGCGGTGGCTGCCGGGCAATCCACCCGTGAGATTTTGCAGGACTATCCTTCCCTTCAGGAACTGGACGTTCGCGCCTGCCTGGAATTTGAAGTAAGTTAGTTTTTCGGCGCTTGCCGATGACGGAAGCGCGCATACTTCGCGTAGAAAAACAACAGCCGCGTCAGCCACGTCAGCGAGACGCCGTGGCAGAACCGGCTGGCAGCGCGCACACCGAACTTGAAGGTTCTCATCCACAATCGGGCAACGCGGGACGCTGAAAGCGGCCGTGCGCAAGAAAATACGCCGTCTGCGCCTGCGTCCGGGCATCCCACTTGATGCCCAGGTGGGAGCGATGCACGACCAAATGATCCTGCATGCCGGCGATGCGTGTGCTCGTGACGGCCACCTTGCCATCATCCGGACCGGGCAGGAATGCGGAGGCAATGGGATTGAGCGAACGGTCGCCGGCAATGACTCCTAGCTCAAAAGCCACCGGCCCCAGCTGCTTCGGAACGTCGCCGGGTGATGTGCCCAGCCGGGCGAGATTGGGACCGGCCAGCCGCCGGGCAAGCGAATTCCGGCGCGCGGAATCGGCAAGTTCGGACCCTTGGTTCGGGGGCGCGAGCATGACGACGCGGCCCAGTTTTGGAAAATCGTGGTTGGCCAGATATTGCCGCACCAGCAGACCGCCGAAGGAGTGGGTGACGAAATGAACCCGCGCCACTTCCGCAGGGAGCCGCGTCGCCAGAGCGTTGTGCAAATGCACGTCGGCAAGTTGCTCGAGGGGAACCCGCAGGGAAGGGTAACCGATGTTCACCACGCGGTAACCCTGCCGCACCAAGGCGTGCTCCATGACCCTCATGGCAGTGGGCGTGCGACCAAGTCCATGCAGCAGCACGACACATTCGGCGGCAGGCGCGTCGCCGGGGGCCGCTCCTGCCTTCGGCGTCCACCATAAGGCGAAGCCCATCAGGGCGGCCAGCGTGAGCATCAATCCAGGCATGGGCTAAACAAATTTCTGCAATTCACGATGGTTCACCTTGCCGGTTCCCAGCTTGGGGATTTCACGGACAACCTTGATCTCGCGCGGCACGCAAAGATTCGTCAGCCCTTTGGCTTTGATGGCTTCGCGGATTTCAGCAAGGGTGAGCTTCGGTTCGTTGGTCACGGCGATGAGCGCCTCGCCTTTGTCCTCATCCGGACGGGTCAGAACGGCTACCTGGCAGCGCAGGCCGTAGTGCGGAAATGCCCCGGCCAGTGCGTCCTCGACCGCCGCCAGACTCACCATCTCGCCGCTCACCTTGGCAAACCGTTTCAGCCGGCCACGGATATGCACATAGCCATCGGCATCCACGCTCACGATGTCGCCGGTGTCATACCAGCCGCCGAGCGCTTGAAACGCGGCGTTGGCATCGGCGTTCAAATAGCCCTTCATCACATTCGGCCCGCGCAGGAAAAGCCGCCCGCCATCTTCAACACCCTCAACCCGCTCCAGTTTGTATTCGATGCCAGGCAGAAGCCGGCCCACGCAGCCGTGCTTGGGCGTCAAAGGCGTGTTGACACTCACACAGGGCGAGCACTCCGTCGCCCCATAGCCTTCGAGGATGCGTACGCCGTATTTGAGCGACCAGGTGTGCGCCGTGGCTTCCTGAAGCTTCTCGGCGGCGGCGAACATGTATCTCATGCTGCGGAAATCATACGGGTGCGCCTTGCGCGCGTAGCCGTTGAGGAACGTGTTCGTGCTGAGAAAGATCGTGCAATCCCGGTCGTAAAACGCACTCGGCACGACGCGGTAGTGCAGCGGTGAAGGATAAATGAACACGTAAAAACCACGCACCAACGGCAGCAGCAGGCCGACTGTCAACCCGAAGCTGTGGAAGAGCGGCAGGCAGTTGAACAATCGGTCGGTGTCCATCAAGTCGGTGACGCCGAGCATCTGGCGGATGTTGGCGAGAATGTTTCGATGGGTCAGCTCCACGCCTTTGGGCACGCCCTCGGAACCGCTGGTGAACAGAATGACGGCGGTGTCGCTGGCGGTTTGTGGATTGTGGATTACGGATTGCGGATGGATGGAAATACAGAGCAGAGAGCCGAGCTTCTGGGCAATGTTGATCCGCGCGCGCAGGTCTTCGAGGTAGAGGAGTTTGATACCCGCTTCGGCAAACGGCTCCTCCTTTAGCTTGGCGCGCTCCAGAAACTTTCGCGAGGTGACGATGTGTTTCAGCCCGGCCAGTTGGGCACAGGCGAGCATGGTGGCCATGCCCGTGGAGTAATTCAGAATGGCCGGCACCTTGCCCAGGCTCCATAAGGCCAGCAGCGTGACCGGTGTGGCGTTGACGTTGGGCAACAAGACCCCGACCTGATCCCCGTCGCACACCTTCTTAAACTGCTTCGCCATCAAATCCGTTCCGACGAGCAGACGCCGATAGGACAGTTCCGTGTACGTCGCGTCTTCCAAAATGATCTGGTGCGGACGATCCCGCGCGACTTCGGCAATCGCGGCGAGGACATTCCCGGGACCGAACTCCATTTCAACGTGAAACTGCTGGTCAACCAACCGGTCACGCAGCCAATTGGTCATGTGCGCGCGGGCCTGCGCCATGCTGACATTGTCCCGTTTATGCGGCGTCAGCACTTCACTGAAATGCGCCGTCACGGTCGGAAACCATTGCTTCCAGCCGGGATGCTCGCACTTCAGCACACGTTGTGCGCCGCGCAAATAACAGGTGATGACCTTGGCCTGCGTCTTGACCAGCAGGAAGCCCGTGCCGTCGAAAACCTTCATCAACGAGCCGGTGCGGGAAAGACGGCCTTCGGGGAAGAGCACGAGCCGCCCGCCTGTTTGCAGATACTCCGCCATGCGCTTGATGGCGTACGGCGACGCGGTGTCCACCGGGAAGGTGCGGTCATTGAGCATGACTTTTCGATGCAGCCAGCTCGTCTGTGCTGCCGTGCTGGAGACGACGAATTTCCAGTCTTTGTCCATCAGCACGACCAGGAAAAGCCAGTCAATCCATGAAACATGGTTGGGCAACAGCAGCACCGGGCCAGGCGTATTGAGCACCGCGGTGTTATACGCGCGGAAGCGAAACAGGATTCGTAACAGGAGATGGAACAAGGCTCTCATAGGGTGGTGTCATTCAAGGGTGAGTGCGGCGCGCATAATTTCCAACATCCGGCGCTGGGTGGCAGCGTCCTTGACCGCCAGGCGCACAGTGCGGTCGCCCAGGCCCCGGCCCATGCCGGCCGCATTGCGGAGAAACAGGCCCCGCTCGCGACAACGGGCCGTGAACGTCTCCGCAACCGGCGCGTTGGCGGGCAGATGCGCGAGCAGAAAATTGGCTTGGCCGGGCACGACGTCCAGCTTGAGCGAACGGAGCGCGCAGAGCAACTCAGAGCGGAGATTTTGTGTGTCGGCCCAACGCGCGGCATAATACGCCGCGTCGCCCAAAGCCCGGACGCCCGCAACCTGGGCCGGAAGACTCACAGCCCAGGGCGGCGTGAGGGAACGCAGTTGTTCCAGATTTTGCGGCGCCGCAACCAGATACGCCACGCGCAGGCCGCTCAGCGCATAAGCCTTGGACATGGACTTGCAGACAATTACATTTGGCGAATGGGCGGCGAACCGTTCCAGCGACTCGCGGCTGTTGACGTAGTCCACGTACGTTTCATCAATCCAGAACCGGCTCGTCGCGGGCGCACGACGCAGA
Organism: Verrucomicrobiota bacterium; assembly: GCA_043742955.1. GTDB lineage: Bacteria > Verrucomicrobiota > Verrucomicrobiia > Limisphaerales > JAYTXL01 > JAYTXL01. The sequence continues at coordinate 40,106 of JAYTXL010000005.1, forward strand.
CAATCCTCCAAGGCCGCACGTGGCACGTGCCGTCCGGTCGGGCTGTTGGGATTCACCAGCACGACCAGGTCGTAGCCCGTGGCCAACGCGGAATCAAGCCGCGCGAGGTTGAGGTCGTAATCCTCCTCGCGCCGCAGTGGCAGGCGATCCACCCGACAGCCAATCACGCGCTCCAGCACATGCGCATACTCGCCATACATCGGGTCGAGAATGAGCACCCGCGAATCGCGACCCAGCCAGTGGCGCAGCGCCAGGAAGATGAGATCGCTCGAACCCGCACCAGGCAAAACGCACTCCGCAGGCACCCCGCGCGCTTCCGCAATGGCCTCGACCAATCCACACGCGTCGGTCGGCGGGGAGGTGCGCAGGAGCCAGGGCAAATGTTCCTGCAACGTGGCCACCACCTTGGGCGAGGGTGGAAACCAGGCATCGAGCACGTCCGCATTGATGATGTTCTGCGCGCGCTCCAGGGAGTCGAACCGCTCGCCAACGGCCTTGAAAAATGTCCCGCCGTGGAAGCAAACAGCCGGCTTTCTAAATGGCATGTCGAGCTGCCAGTCGGTCTTTGCTTCCAGCTTTCCGAGCAGGGCCGTGAAACGATCAATCGTCCGGCGAATCGTCTCGATTGGCGCATGGAGCAGTTCGAAGCTCACGGCGCCCGACCGCGCCCAGCAACCCGTGGAAATCATCCCGCCGGACCGATAGAGGCTGACGACCTCCTGCCGGCCGATGGCCACGATGCGCGTGCCGCCGCGCGACTCGACCCAGCGGACTGCGGCATACATCAGCAGCGGTGCGAGCTCACGTCGTCGCTTTTCACACGCGACCGTGAGCAATCGGACTTCAAACAGCCGGTCGTCGATCGCGAACGGCAATTGCGCGCGCGAAAAATACTTATCCACCGAATAACTCCCGCAACCCGGCGGTGTGAGGCTGATGAAACCAGCCAGGGCATCGTCCTGCCACGCGGCGAGGTAAAGGTTGTCGGCGTCGAGTTTGTCCGTGAGCAAACCCGCGTCATTGCAGGGGTGTTGCGCCAACTCGCGCGCATAAACCTCGTGGCGCAATCGGTAAATGTGCTGGCGATCGCCGGCGGTCGCGAGGGTGAGCCGAAATATCCTGCGTGCTCCCTCCCGAGGGGATTGCACTGGAGGCCGACCTGAGAGGACTGCATTCATTGATCAGACGCTGGGTGTGGCCGGGTGCGCTTTTGATTCCGCAGCGTGGCAAAACCTAGCCACCCGAGAAGCACACCCGTAAGCCACGTACAAATCGGGGCACTCAACCAGTCCAGCGGGCGCGCACCTGAACGGGCCAGCCGCATGGTGCCGGCGATCATTTCGCCGGAGCCGGGGAACGACGCGCTCGCCTCCACGCGGCCCCGAGCATCCACTAACTGCGAAATGCCGGAGCTGCAGAGCCGGAAGATCGGCACGCCGTATTCCGCCGCGCGGACGGGGGCAACCCGCGCGTGCAACCGGTGCTGGTTTTCGCCCCAATCCTCCACATCCATCGTCGGCACGATCAAAGCCTGCGCGCCTTGACGGATCAACTCGTCCGTCACGCAACGGTAGTTCAAATCGTAGCAGATGCAGATACCGAGCCGGCCCCATGGTGAGTCCCACACCCGCTGCTCGCGCGCGGGCAAGCCGTCTTTGAAAAACTGAATCGGCCGGCATTTGACTTGTTGAAATACCACGCGGCCCGCCGGGCCAACCACGAAGGCCGTGTTGTAATAATTCGAGGCCCCGAGGGGTTCCTTGCCGCCCGCCACCAAATACCGCTGGTTTTTTCGGCACCAGTCCTTGATGAAATCCGGAACCGGCCCGTCAAAGGTATACTCGCTCAACAGGAGCAATTCCGCAGCGGGGTGCTTCCGCCACAGCGCGTCCAGCGCCACCAGCACCTCGCGTTCGTTCGGAAATTCCAGTTGCACGCCCGCCACGCGGACCTCCCGAAACGGAGCGTCTGAGGGATTCTGCGGTGTGGCGGGAAGATTGACGATTAACCCCAGCGCAAGCAACAGCCCGCCCCCCACTGGAACGACCTTTCGAAGCGGGAGCAAGGCCAGCAAGCCGGCCACTGCCATAAGCACGAAACCGATACCATAAACCCCAAACTGCGCCAGGACCGGCAGTTGGCTGGAATCGAAAAATGCGTAACCCGCATTCAGCCAGGAGAAGCGCAAAAAGTAGACTTCACTCCGAAAGAATTCCAAACCCGTCCAGAGGAACGGGGCGAGCAGAGCGGTCCGGACCAGGCCGAGCTGGATGATACTTTGCCGCAATCCAACCAAAAACAGACCGAGCCAAAATGCGAGCACCAGCCAGAGCGTGACCGCCCCGGGTCCGAAAAGCGTCCAAAAAAAGGCGAGTTGCGGCCCGTAGACCAGCAGCCCGATGCCCAGACCGAGCATAAAGGCTCGACGGCCGCTCTCCACCCCGGCTAGTTGAAACAAACAAAACAGGTAAACCAACACCAGACAACTGAGGGCGGAAAATGCATAGGCAAGGTGGAAGGAGCCGACCGCGCCCACCAGAAGCCAGCACATGGCTCCCCTTCGGAGCGGAACAAATCCCCCGCGATTTCCCCCGCTGATGGATGCCGGCGCCTCCTGACCGCAGGAAATGGAGCTTTGATCGTTCACAATTCGCGGGCGGAGATTTGCTCGGTATTGGCACTCAACTGCTCCAGTTCGGCGACGAGTTGATTCGCACGGCGGACCGGCAGCGCGCCCCAGATCTGCTCCGCGGCGATGTAATAATGGGGCAGAATTTCGCCGACCAGTTTGTGTCCGGCGGGCGTCAATAACACACGATAGGCGCGCCGGTCGGTGGCGCTGTCAGCGCGCTGCACGAGACCACGCTTTTCCAGTCGGTCGATCAACCCTGTGACGTTGGAGCGATGCATGATGAGCTGGCGACTGAGCTCGCTCTGCGTGAAGCCCGCATCCTGGCCGTACAGCAGGTTGAGCACGTTGAACTGGCTGGGACTGAGTTCCCAGCGGGTGAAGAAGATGCGGCTCGTGTTCCACAACGCCTCCGCCGTCAGTAACAACTGGATCAGCGCGTGGTAACGCGGGCCGGGAGCGGTCGGTTTACGGTTCACAGAATTGTGTCTATACGTATATTGTTTATATGTCAACAATTATCAGGTCGCCAAGGAAATGAATTGCGGTGAGCCATCCGGCCTCCCCCCGCCCGGTCACCCGCTACAATTCGGTCGCGCTTTTGTATTTTGCCGGGGTGGGCCAAATCGCTATGCTGTGCCCGATGTCCAGCTCAGCCTCGATCATTCCGTTCGTGCCCTGGCTCGACGCCGTCTTGGCCCTGCTGTGCCTGCTCGCCGCGCTGCGCGCGGGCCGGCGGCGGCGCCTGGTAGACAACCTGCCCACCTCCAAAACGACGGGTGTTTTCATCGGTCTGGTGGAGGTGAAAGGCACTGCGGAATCCGCCCAACCCCTCCACAGCTTTCTCGCTGAACAGGCGTGCGTGCATTATTCTTGGACGGTGCAGGAGCATTGGTCGCGCACTGTCACCGAAACGTACACCGACAGCGACGGCAAAACCCAGACCCGCATCCGCCACGAAAGCGGCATGACTACCGTGGCCAACGGCGGCGAAATGATCCCCTTTTATCTGCAAGACAATTGTGGTGTCGTGCAAGTCCAGCCAGTCGGCGCGAAAACTGAACCGGTCACGGTGTTTAACGAAACCTGCGGGCGTGGCGATCCGCTTTATTATGGCAAAGGCCCGACTGGTTCGGTGCCGGATTCGGATCATCGCCGCCAGTTCACCGAAACCGCAATTCCGCTCCACCAGCAGCTCTATATCATGGGGCAGTCCCGCGAGCGAACCGACCTGGTGGCTGCCGAAATCGCCGCAGACAAAAGCGCACCGATGTTCCTGATCTCGACGCGTTCGGAGGCGCAGATCAGTTCTGGTTTCGGCTGGGCCTTTTGGGGCTGGGGCATCTTTGGTCTGGTCCTGTGCGTGGCCGGCTTGGTGATCCGGGATGCGGCATCCAACCTTGATCCCGCGACGCGGTGGCCAATTTACCTCCTGCCGGCGATTGGGTATCTGGCCGCCTGCACCCTCGGCTGGGTCTGGATGGTCTACAACAGTTTTATCGACCTGCGCCAACGGGTGCGGCAAGGCTGGGCACAGGTGGATGTCCAATTGAAGCGGCGCTTCGATTTGATCCCCAACCTCGTGGATACTGTAAAGGGATTGCGCGACTACGAAAACAAGCTGCACACGGAAGTGACCCAATTGCGCGCGCAAATGACCGCGACCCCGCCCGGTGTGGCCGGACCGGATTATCAGGCCTGCACGCAGATGCTGGTCGCGATCAGGGAAAACTATCCCGAGCTCACCGCGCAGGAATCTTTTGTCCGCCTGCAACAAAACCTGATCGACACCGAGCAGCGCATCGCGCTCGCGCGCGGCTATTTCAACGAGATCGCCACGTTTTACAACACGCGCCTGGAACAGGTGCCCGACCGGTTCGTCGCCGCGCTCGGCCAGCTTCAACCCCAACCGCTCATGCTGGCCGATGGCTTCGAGCGCGCGCCCGTGGAAGTGAATTTCACGCCATGAACCGTTCAAGATCAGTCGTATTAGGGTTGGTAGCAGCAGCGTTGTTGTTCTGTCCCAATCTGGCTCAAGCAAACATGGGTACGCCGCTAATGTGGGCAGGATTCCTGCACTTGACGGTTGGCAACGCAATCATCGGCTTGGGTGAAGGCGCATTGGTAGCCTGGATTTTCAGAACGGGCGTGCAACGAACTGCGGTAGTGATGATCGCGGCGAATTATTTCTCGGCGATTGTCGGCATGTTTGCGATTGAATGGAATCGGAAACACCTAAACCCTGTACTACTGGGCGACACTCCATTGTATGAAGCACCAAAGTTGATTTGGGAAATGGGCATCGCATCCTACCTTACCACCATCGTCCTGGAATGGCCGTTCTGTCTGTTCGCCGTCGGGCGGAAGGAAAATCGTTGGAAGCGCTCCGTTTTAGCAACCCTCCTCGCTCAAACCGCTTCTTACGCGCTACTGGTTCCCTTCTATCTTTCGGCCAGCGGCTTGACCCTCTACACCAAGACGGTACTGGACTCAACGCTTTCATTCGCCGCAAACCGCTCGGCTTGGATCTATTTCATCTCGATCAAAGACGGTGACGTCTATCGAATTCACCCGGACGCCTCAGGGAAAAGCAAGGTTCTAGATACCAAATTTACCAACGCAGACACGCGTCTGGTAGCCTTCCGAACCAATGAAGGCCATGACTGGGATTTATGGCAAATCGAAGGTCGGGTCAACGAAACCAAGCGAAAACTCTTGTTAACCAGTTTTGCGGCAACCGCAGCCGACCTTGATACAAATTTCCTCTCAGGAACATATTTTGAAATGGATTTTGGCCGATCCGCCGATTTTAGGCCGGAAACGCAGCGTATTTGGAAGGCACATGCCGGCCATTGGCCAATCGAAGGCCTGAGGCTATGGAACTTACGCACCGGCGAACGGTTTGGAATCGCTCTGGAAACCCCGTTCATCATGGATTGGAGTGCACGCAATGTTACCAGCTTACCCGGCGACCAAGTCGTCTATCAACTTGGCGAACAGATCGTTCTCTTTGACCCGTCTTCGCGAAAGCTCGGCCTCATCACCAAAGGGCGCGGGCCGGTCGTAGTCTTTGAATGAAAACCGTAGCGCGGCGCTGACCTCCCGCATGGAAACCGTCACCACCTTAATTCCGGCCCGTTCCCGGAGTCAGGCCATGGATTGGGGCTTGGTGCTGGCGAGCCAAGACATTGGCTGCACCATCGTCCTTGCGCCGGAAGCGGACGGCTGGAGCCTGGAGATTGCCGCGTCAGATCACAAACGCGCGCTCGCTGCCCTGCGGCAATATCAGCTGGAAAACCGGGGTTGGCAATGGCGCCAGCAAACACCGTGGCCGGGGGTGATATTTCATTGGGGCGGTTTCGTCTGGTGCGCATTGCTAGTGGGGATTCATGGGTTGGCAGCCAGTCACGAGCGCTTGCGGCTGGTTGGAATGATGGATGGCGCTGCGGTCCGGGCGGGTGAATGGTGGCGCCTGTTCACGGCCATGACCCTGCACGCCGATACCGGCCATCTTGCTTCCAACGTCACCACCGGCTTCCTGTTGTTCGGGTTTGCGATGGCCCGCTACGGTGCCGGGGTGGGGTTGTTAGCCGCCTATCTGGCGGGCTGGGGAGGGAATCTGCTCGGCCTCTGGCTCTATCCTGAGCCCTATCGCGGACTGGGCGCTTCGGGGATGGTAATGGGGGCGCTGGGATTGATCGCCGTGCAATCCCTCCCCTCCGGCTCACCGCGGCCGCGCCCGTTGAAGCTCGCCCTGGGTGGCCTGCTGGCAGGATTCATGTTGTTCCTGCTCCTCGGGGCCAATCCCCAAAGCGATTTGGTCGCACACTTGGGCGGGTTCTTCGCCGGCTGCGGATTGGGCGGCTTGCTCGTTCGGACCACCAAAGCTATCGCGGCAGAGAAACGTGCAAACTTTGTTGCCGGCCTGCTGCTCATCGCCTGGGTGATTTACACCTGGCGACTGGCGCTAGGCCAATAGGCCGTTGGAACGTCACCCGGCACAGACATGAGCCCGGGTAACAAGGACCACGATCTTCGAGGGCAGACCCGCCCCCCTCAGATGTGCTCCCTTATATTACGACGCGACATCCTCGGCTATTTTCACCACGCGGCTTTGCGTGGCGCGCTTGCGTCGGCTTTCGTCGAGTTCCTTCTTGCGGAGGCGCAGGTTTTTCGGAGTGGCTTCCACGTATTCGTCGGCGCCGATGTATTCCAGCGCGCGCTCCAGACTTAGTTTCATGGGCGGATCCAATTGCACGCCCTTACCATCGCCGCCGGAACGCATGTTATTCAAACGTTTCGCCTTGCACGGATTGACGGGGATGTCGTTTTCACGGGCATTTTCGCCGACGATCATGCCGACGTAAATCGCGTCACCGGGCTCCACCATGAGCCGTCCGCGTTCCTGCACCATGTTCAGCGCGTAGGCCATCGCTTCACCATTTTCCATGCTTACCAGCGAGCCGTTCTTGCGCGCAGTGATGTCGCCGCGATCGGCGCCATATTCATGGAACAAATGACTGATCACACCCATGCCGCGGGTGATGTTCACCAAGTCGGTTTCGAAGCCGATCAAGCCGCGCGTCGGAATAAACGCCTCAATGCTCACATCGTTGCCGTGATGACTCATGTTGGTGATCTCCGCCTTGCGACCGGCGAGATTTTCCATCACCGAACCCATCGTTTCCTTGGGGATTTCCAGGAACAGCTTTTCAATGGGCTCGAGGACGTTCCCGTCCTTATCCTTGCGATAGATGACTTCGGGCCGGGAGACCAGCACCTCATAGCCTTCGCGGCGCATCTGCTCGACCAGAATGGCAATCTGCATTTCGCCGCGGCCACTGACCTCAAAAATACTCGGCATGGCGGTATCCGCCACGCGGATCGAGACGTTGGTCCGCTTCTCTTTGAGGAGGCGCTCACGAATGTGCCGGGCGGTGACCAGCTTGCCATCCTGGCCCGCCAGTGGACCGTCGTTGACCGCGAATTGCATCTGAATCGTCGGCGGATCAATCGGCACAAAAGGCAGCGCGTCGCGGGTTTCGGAATCCGTGATGGTCTCGCTGATAAACACGTCTTCAAATCCGGCAATCCCGATGATATCGCCGGCATGGGCCTCCTGAATCTCAATCCGTTTCATGCCCTCGAAATGGAAAATCGCCGTGACCTTGGATTTTTCCTTGCGTCCGTCGCCATGAATGCAGACGGAAGGATCGCCTACTTTGACCTTGCCGCAAACGATTTTGCCCAGCGCAATCCGACCCAGATAATCCGAATAGTCCAGATTGGCCACGAGCAGTTTGAAACCCTCGCCCGCGTGGGCGCGCGGCGGTGGGATGTGCTTAATGATGGCGTCAAACAACGGTTCCATGGTGCCGCTGGCGTGATCCAACTGTTCCTTGGCGTAGCCGCCCTTGGCGCTGGCGTAGATCACGGGAAAGTCGAGTTGCTCATCCGTCGCATGGAGCGAAACGAACAGGTCAAACACGGCGTCCAACACCTTGTGAGGCGTGGCGTTGTCGCGGTCGATCTTGTTGATGACCACGATGGGTTTGGCGCCCGCCTCGAGCGCCTTGCGCAGCACGAAGCGCGTTTGCGCCTGCGGGCCGTCCACGGAGTCCACCACCAGCAGCACGCCGTCGATCATGCTCAAAATGCGCTCCACCTCGCCGCCGAAATCGGCATGGCCGGGAGTGTCCACAATGTTGACGTGGAAATTCTTGTATTTGAAGGCGGCATTCTTGGCGCGAATGGTGATCCCCTTCTCACGCTCCAAGTCCATCGAATCCATGAGGCGCTCCTCGCCGGACTCGTGTTGGTTTTCGCGAAAGGTGCCGGACTGCTTGAGCAGGCAATCCACCAAGGTTGTCTTGCCATGATCAACGTGGGCGATAATGGCGATATTCCGTATATGCAGCATAAAATTAATTACCGAGCCTCGTAATGTGACTCCTTGGGTAAAAAGGTCAAGCCCCGCGTCATTTAATTTCAGCCCCCCTGCCACCACTTAACACTTTGGCAAACCCACCCGCCTGTGGCTATATCCTGCCGTGCAGCAGTTCGAAAAATTCAAACTCCCCGTGTCGCCGAACCGGCGCGGTGGGGGCGGCTATTGGTTTTTGTTACTGCTCGGCCTCGCCTTTCTGGGCTGGATCCTGTGGCAC
>JAYTXL010000006.1:0-4156 GCA_043742955.1 Verrucomicrobiota bacterium
GGAATCGGACATGGCGGTGATCCCGAGAAGTCATACACACCCGAACGTCGAAGGGCGAGTTTGAATTGCCGCGACGGTTTGAATTACCGCCAGTCAGAAAGGAGTGGCAATCCGGCGCGTTCGTTTTCCGGCGCCCTTCCCCGTAGCCGCACGCCTTCAAGCTGCGTCCCCGGCCCGGCCCAAACTCGCCTTGATCATTCGCACACCTGCGCAACCCCGCTGGCGGGACTGTGGCTACAGGTTAGTACCGAGGGCTGCGCTACTTCAATTCGTTCTTTAACTGAACTCAACCCAACTTTTGACTTATCGCTTCGGCACGCCCTGCCAGACCCAGTCGCCTTTTTCATCGCTCCAAATCGCTTGGGACTGGGCATCTTTGGGCGGATCCATTGTCCCACCGTCATCCTTGGAATTCCAGCCGATGGAATAAAGCAGGTATTTGCCATCATCAGTGCGACGGTAACGGAGGGGTTGTCCATCGAAGAGATCGTGCGGCAGCTTGGCGGCAAACTCGGGCACGAGCGCGTCGAGTGTGTCCGGATAAGCGCCTTTGGAAACACGATGGCGCTCCAAGGCGAGCGCGACGTAGGTGAGGTTCATCGAGGTCGAATTCCTGACTGTGACTTTTCCTGCCTTCGGGAAATTGGGACAGGCGATAAAGGAGAGCCTCCTGAATTGGAGGTACAAATGGTTGCCCTCCAATTCCTGAATGAAGGACTTCGAACCGGTCTCGTAAGCACGGACATCTATGCGTTGGGTTTTGGCATCCAGTCGCTGCAGACCGAGTTGAAGCATCCTTGCAAAGTGGGCTTTATTTTGGTCCACCCAGCCTTCAGGGACGGCGAAACCTAGCAGCAAGGTTTGGACTTTGGGTTGGGATTCACCGAATTTCCACACTCCAGCAAAGTCACCGATGGTCTGCCCTCGGTCGTGCTTGATACTGGTGTCAAGGTGCCGAAGAACCTCTGCACGGTCGCCCTTCAACGAGCGAGAGAAATCATCGAGCAGGTCAATCCCTTCGGCCAATCGTTGAATTTTCTCCAAGTAAGAGTTGGGCCAGAGTCCGTCAGCCAGTGTTTGCTCCATCGTGCTGGTGAAGTATCCGGCATTGCCCACCCTGATCATGGTTTCCACGATCGTGGGTGGTTCGAGGGATTGGGCTGCGTCCATCAAGCGTCGCAACATCCGAAGGTCATGGAGCGCGGCATCAGCGTCACCTAAAAGACAGTGGACCTTGGCGAGGTTCGCATACGATTGGGCGAAAAACCGAAGAGAGACCAAGCGGGAAATATGACTCCCCATTGGTCGGAGAGGATTGGGCTGCAACTGCGAACGGGGTCTTCGTAGTGCCTCTTCAAGCTGCGCAAACTCATTGCGATACCGCCCATACCAATCGAGGAATCCCTGCAAGGTCGGGTTGGTTTCCAGGGTCATCGCCAGCACGCCTGTGTCCCGCCATTGATTCCCGTCCGGCGTAAGGAAGCGAGTTTTCGCTAAAACGTCCATTGCCTGAACGGCTGTTACGTTCGTGAACGAAATGCTTATCCGACTCAAGTCGCCCCGCCTGGGTTTGGCCCACGGCCGGTCGTTGGTGGCAGTCGTGGATTTCAGTCCGGCGTGGCGCGCCAATTCGGCGACGACCTCGGTCAGCGGTCGGTCGGTAAACTGAAGCAGTGGAATGACTTCGTTTCGCCCTCGGTCACCGACCAGTTTTATGAGCGACGCCGCTGGGTCAGGTTGGTAACGCAGCGTCTTTAGGGCGCTGAGTGAATAGGGCGAGCCGTCGAGTGTAAAAGGCGGCAGCATGTCACCCGTGGATTCCAGCCCGCTGGTAAAGTCCTTCTTCATGTAGGGATGGGCCATGACGTTCTGGTCGTCGGCCACAGGCGGCTTGAGAAAGGAGTCGAAGTCGAGCGATTCACCTTGGGCGGTCAGTTCCGTTTTCACTCGCTGCCACTCGCGCCGCCCGCGCCAGTTCTCCACGAGATGGAACACGACGAATAGCGCTACGAACAGCGCGAGTCCACCGAGCGCTTCCAGCCACGGATTGCCGGGAAAGCGGGGCCGTTCACCCTTGCGGCCAGATTTTTCCCTGCCCAAGAAGGCAGCACTCAACACGGCACAGAAAAAACCGAGCGGAGTGAATACGGCGATGCCATTCCCCCCTTTAATGTTAAGAGTCAAGATGGCAAGGATGACCAGAAAGGTCCCCACCGCCGCAGGCGCGAACATGTTCGTAAAGAGTCTGAGCCGACGTCGGATTGCCCGCGACGGAAACCAACCTGCAGCGATGCCTGTCAGCAGACTTGCAATTGCAACCTGCCGAACTGTTTTATCTTCAAATAAGAGTGTCAGGAGAAGCAACACCGCCGCACCTACCGCGAATAACAGCCATAACACCAAACCCATCAGTCGCGACACAGACCAACGGTGGACATCCTCCGCGACTTGCTGGTCCATCGCCGTGTTGACCGTGCTGCGGAAACGCGAGGTCTCGTGAACGCCGACAGCTTCCCACACCATCCGCGCCGCCATCCAGCTCAGCACCAGCGCGCACACCACACCCGCGAGTTCCATTCCAAGCATGAGCGGCGGCGACGCCAACCACACCCACGAGCGGATTTGCAGGAACAGGTGCCCTAGGCCGACCACTGACCCCGCCAAGCCCAGCGCGCCGTGAATGAAGAGTTGCCGATCCGGAACTGGCGCACCGGTGGCTCCGCATTGCCGATAGAGCTTGCGGAATACATTGCCTGCGAAATACAGCAGGAAGCACACGCCGGGGAAGAGCTTGAAGAACAGGAATACAGGCGATTCACCGTCCGGCAGCGGCGCGTCCTTGCCCACAGTCATCCGCCAGGTGAGGAAACGGTATTTCTCCCACAGCCCGTAGGCCACACACGCCAGCACCAGCACCAGCGCGCCGAAGCCCGCCGCAAATACCCACGGGTTTTTCTGCGACCAGTTCCAGAGCTTGCGCCCGGCCCCAGAGGGCCGGGCGAGAATGGGTTCGTGATTGAGGAATCGCTCCAGTTCCTCCGCCAAGGCATGCGCGCTGGCGTAGCGACGCTCCGATTTCTTCTCCAGACACTTGAGACAGACGGTTTCCAGATCGGGGGGAGCACCCGGGTTGAGTTTGGCCGGCGGTACCGGCTCCAGTTCGATTACCTGCCGCAAAGTCTCCACGGCGGTCGCGCCGACGAAGGGCACCTTCCCCGTCAACATCTGGTAGAGAATCGCCCCCAGCGAATACACATCGGTCGCCGGGCCGATTTCTGCCTGCCGTCCCGTGGCCTGCTCCGGAGGCATGTAGCTGGGACTGCCCATAACCGTACCGCTTTGCGTGAGGTCGCTCCCGGCAGTCATCTGCTTGGCCAGGCCAAAGTCCGTGATATGCGGCTGGCCCTCGGCATCTATCAACACGTTTTGTGGCTTCAAGTCCCGATGTAGGGTGCCGCGTTGATGCGCGTAATGCACCGCCTCGGCCAAGGTCTTGAGCAAGGCGGCCGCCTTGGGGGCGACCATCGGCTTGCCGCCAATCACTTGGTGAAGATTTTTCCCCTCGATGAGGTCCATCGAAAAGTAATGCCGCCCCTCGTGCTCGCCGATCTCGTGGATGGCGACGATGTTCGGGTGCTTGAGATTGGCCGCCGCCTCGGCCTCCGTGTGAAAGCGTTTGACGTCGACCTCGGTGGCCAGTTGACCACCGAGAATCATTTTCACCGCGACGACGCGGTTGAGGCTCTTTTGCCGCGCCCGATAGACCACCCCCATGCCGCCACGCGCGATTTCGCCGAGCAACTCGTAGTCGCCGAAGTAGCGGAGGGTCTTCAATTCCACAGGCAAGTTGACCTGGATTCGGCCCGCAGCGGCCGCGTCGGCACTGCTGGATGCCACCGTGATTTCCGAAGTTGAATCGCCCGCAGTCACCGCCGGGTGCTCCAAGAAACTGTCGTTCTTGTGCTGTGCCAGCAGGGCGTGAACCTGTTCGCGCAACGCGGTGTCAGTGCCACATGCTCGCTCAAGGAATTGGTTTCGCTGGGCAGGATCGGCTATTTCCAGCGCGGCCAGGAACAACTCGCGCAAGCGTGGTTCAGGAGGTGGATTACTCGCATTCATAATGGTGCTTTGATCATTCATGCGAGCGGGCGGGCCA
>JAYTXL010000007.1:0-7321 GCA_043742955.1 Verrucomicrobiota bacterium
TCGGCTGGGTCCCGCCGGAAATGGAACCGACATTCACCGTCGCGTGTCCCAGCAACGGGTGACGCCGCCGCCGCAACTGACGGGCATAGGTGGTTTCCAGCAAATCCACAATTCGCGCCATCGCATGCACCGCATTCCGGCCCAGTTCCGGCCGCGCCCCATGCGCCGCCTTGCCTCGGGTTTCCAGGCGCAGCCAGAGATCCCCTTTATGCGCACTCACCACTTTGAGCCGCGTCGGTTCGCCGACAATCGCCAAATCCGCCTTAAAACCGCTGCCCGCCAGCGCACGTGAACCCGCTTGGCCGTTTTCTTCGTCCACCAGTCCGGCAAAAATAATTTCGGTATGGACCGGGCGCCGGCCGGTTGTGGCCAAACGAATCACGGCCGTCAGCATGGCGGCCACACACCCTTTGGTATCGCAGGCGCCCCGACCATGGAGACGTCCGCGTTCTTCCACCGGCTGAAACAACGACGCTGGCATAGCCTCGGTGCCCACCGTGTCGAGATGGGGCGCGAGCACAATGCGCTGCTTGACCTCGCCGACCGGAGTCAAACGCGCCAGCAAATTGGCGCGCCCGGGAAAAACCGGGTGAAATTCCACCGCCAACCCCGCCCGCGCCGCCGTGGCCGCGAGGAAATCTGCCACCCGTTGCTCCCCGGCACGCGGATCGCCCGCCGGCAGAAACGCGGGGTTCACGCTGGGCAGCGCAATAAGTTCCCCAAGCAATTTAACGACGTCATTCATGGGGCAAAAAAAGGCATAACCACGAATCAATGCGCGGCGCGTGTCCGTTTGATTTGGTTTGATTTAGATGCATTCGCGATTGCCGCTCAGGCTTTGACACCCGCCGTCCGAAACCATTCCACGAACTTGACAATGCCTTCCTCGATTTTTACGCGCGGCTGGTAATCCAACATCCGTTGCGCTTTGGAAATATCCGCAAACGTAATCGGAACATCGCCCGGCTGGGACGGCTGCCGGTCGAGCACCGCCGCCCGGCCAAGGGCCGCCTCCAAAAGTTCAATGAGATAACTCAGCGTCACGGTTTGCGATTCGCCGAGGTTGAAAATCTCGAAGCCGAACTGCTTGCGTGTGCAGGCCAGCACGCCAGCCACCGTGTCGGTCACATACGTGTAATCCCGGGCGGTCGAACCGTCGCCAAACACCGGAATGGGCCGGCCCGCCGCAATCAGCGAGGCAAATTTATGAATCGCCAGATCCGGCCGCTGGCGCGGTCCATACACCGTGAAAAATCGCAGCATGGCCACGTCCAAACCATACACGTGATGATAGACATGTCCCAGCGCCTCGCACGCCAGTTTGCTCGCGGCATACGGCGAGATAGGGGTCGTAATCGGATCGGTCTCCGAAAACGGCACCTTCGAGTTCACACCATACACCGAGGACGACGAGGCAATCGTCACCTTGCGCACCCCGTGCTGGCGCGCCGCCTCCAGCAAAACCGCCGTGCCTTCCACATTCACGCGCTGATACAGCGCCGGCTCCGCCAGACTCGGTCGCACGCCCGCGCGCGCCGCCAGGTGGATGATTTGATCAAAAGCCACCCGCTGCATCAGGCCAGCCACCAGCGCGGAATCCATCACGTCGCCCGGACAAAAGGTCAAGGGACGGCCCAGCTTTAGCAGGGCTTCCAGATTGCGCCGTTTGATGGCCGGATCATAAAACGAATTCAGGTCATCCAGCACCCAGACGGAGTGGCCCTCCCCCAGCAGCCGCTCGCAGACGTGCGATCCGATAAAGCCCGCTCCGCCGGTGACTAGAAAATTCATGGATGAACGCTAGCAAACGAGCTTCAAACTTCAAGGCTTTGCCGCAACGGATTCGCCGACGCAACCGCCCCGCGATCGCCCGCCAACCTCCCCCCAAATATATCGGACGCCGGATCATTGCCTCCAAAACCTGAATGCTCCACCCTTTCGTTGCGTCCGTAATGCAGGGGTGCCCAGTGGCTTGGATCGAGCTCGCCACCGCGTCGGTGCCCCTTGCAAATGTTGATCCATATCCGCATATTCTTCTCCAACATGATCCTGTCACCTCGCCAAGCGCTGCTCCTTCTGGCAGCCCTGGTCGCGGCGCGGCCACTCACACCCGCGCGGGCCGCAGAACCGCTACGGTATAATCGCGACATCCGGCCCCTCCTCGCGGAGAACTGCTTCCACTGTCATGGTCCTGACTCCGCCTCCCGCAAGTCCAACCTCCGTCTGGACCGACGCGACCAGGCGCTGAAGCCGGCCAAGTCCGGGCAGCTTCCCATCGTCCCCGGCAAACCCGACCAAAGCGCCGTCGTCAAACGGCTATTCACTAGGGATGCCGATGACCTCATGCCGCCCGCCAGCACCCACAAGACGCTCAGCAAACCCCAGAAGGAACTGGTCCGACGCTGGATCGCGCAGGGTGCCGAATACGAATCACATTGGGCCTTCCAACCGCCCGCCCGCCCCTCGCTGCCCACTGTGAAACTCAAATCGTGGCCTCGTAATCCCCTGGATTTTTTTGTCCTCGCCCGCCTGGAACGTGAAAAAATGCGACCGTCACCGCCCGCGGAAAAGTCGGCCCTCATCCGCCGCCTCAGCCTGGATCTCACCGGCCTGCCGCCCACCCCGGAGGAGGTGGACGCCTTTGCTGCGGACACCTCGCCAACGGCGTATGAAAAAGTGGTGGACCGCCTGCTGCAATCCAAACATTACGGTGAACGCATGGCGCTGCCCTGGCTTGACGCGGCGCGCTATGCGGACAGTAACGGCTTCCAGCAGGACGGGGACACTTTCCAATATGTGTGGCGCGATTGGGTGGTGCGCTCCCTGAACGCCGACGTGCCCTTCGACCGCTTCTCGATTGAACAACTGGCCGGCGATCTCCTCCGTAATCCCGCCACTGACCAACTCATCGCCACCGCCTTTAACCGCAACCACCTGCTCAATGGCGAGGGCGGCGCCATCCCGGAGGAACAGCGTTACAATAACCTGTTTGATCGCGTGGACACCACCGCCACCACCTGGATGGGCCTGACCATGGCCTGCGCGCAGTGCCATGATCACAAATACGACCCCATCACCCAGCGCGATTACTATTCGCTGCTTGCGCTCTTCAATAACGTGCCCGAAAACGGCACGCCCTCGGGCGGCGGCCAATACCGCGTCGCCGAGCCTTCGATTCAAGCCGGCTCGCCGGAAGATACGGCCCAGCTAAAGGTGTTGGAAGCGGCCGCAGCACAGACGGCTCAGGCAGAGCGGCAAATCACAGATTCCGCCGCCACGACGGCGGCCATGGCGCTCTGGGAAAAGGCGCTGGCGGGCGAAGCTGCGGTGGACTGGATCCCTCTGCGCCCGCTCTCCGCGACCGCCGGGGAGGGCGTGACGCTGACCGTGCAGGAGGATCTCTCGATCTTCGTCACCGGACCGCGCCCGGACAAAGCAAGCTACACAATCAAACTGCCCGGGACGACCGCCAACCTGACCGGGCTGCGCCTCGAAACCATTCCCGACGACCGTCTGCCCGCGAAGGGCGCGGGACGCAGCGACAGCGGCAATGCCGTGCTCACGCGGCTCCGACTGAGTCTCGAGGGGAAGGAAATCGCGCTCGGCGCGGCCACCGCCGATTACACGCAGCCGGGCTTCTCCGCCGCGGGTGCCATTGACGAGCAACCGGAAACCGCCTGGGCGATCTACCCCGACACCGCGCGCCCGCACGCGCTCGTGGTGCAGACAGCTGCGCCCGTGCCCAATGCCGCAGCCGCCCCGCTTACCGTCACGCTGGAATTCCAGTCGCCCCACGCGCAGCATCAGCTCGGCAGATTTCGCCTGGCGGCCACCTCGGCCATCCAGCCCGTGGGACGCACCGCTTTGCCGGCGGAAATAGCGGCGATTGTAGCAAAAGAACCCACCCGTCGCTCCCCGGAGGACGCGGGAAAACTGCGCGCGCAATTCCTCAAGATGAATCCATCCGCCGCACTCCAGACGGCCCGCCAGCAGCAGGAAGCCGCCGCCAAGGCGCTCGTAGATTTCAAAAACGGCCTCCCCCGCGTGATGGTGATGTCCGACGCCCGGCCACGGCAGACGCACATCCTCGAACGCGGAAACTATCTCGCACCCGCTGCCGGCGTACAGGGGGCCACGCCGGCTTTTCTCCCGGCTCTGGCGAAAACCTTGCCCGCCACCCGTCTGGATTTCGCCCGCTGGCTTTTCGCTCCGGAACATCCACTCACCGCCCGGGTGCAGGTGAATCGCATGTGGCAAACCCTCTTCGGCGCCGGGCTTGTGAAAAGTGTGGAAGATCTCGGCGCGCAAAGCGAACCCCCGGTGCAACCGGAACTCCTCGACTGGCTGGCAGTCGAATTCCGCGAACATGGCTGGAGCATGAAACACCTGAACCGCCTGATCGTCACCAGCGCCACTTATCGCCAAAGCAGCCGTGGGACGCGCGAGCAATGGCTACGGGACCCGGAAAACCGGTTCCTCGCGCGGGGCGCCCGATTCCGAGCACCGGCCATGATGCTGCGCGATGTCGCCCTCGCCGCCAGCGGATTGTTGGATCGGCGGATCGGCGGAAAGCCCGTCTACCCCTACCAGCCCGAGGCGATTTGGGAAACTCTCGCCATCACCAAGGAACGTGATTTCACCTATCCGGCATCGACCGGCGCCGACCTTTATCGGCGCAGCCTCTACACCTTCTGGCGGCGCACCGTGGGCCCGGCCAACATGTTCGACGCCTCCAACCGGCAGGTGTGCAAAGTGCGGCAAAACATTACCAACACACCCTTGCACGCCCTCACCACGCTCAACGATCCCACGTGGGCCGAGGCCGCGCGTGTGCTCGCCGCCCGGAGCATGGGGAGCGCGGCTGACCTCGAGGGGCGGTTGACCTTCGCTTTTCGCTCCGTCCTCGGCCGCCAGCCGCAAGCCAACGACCTGGCCGCCCTGCGCCGCGCCTTTGACCGGCAGCTCGCGATTTACCGGGCCGATCCCAAATCCGCCGCCCAAGTGGTAGCCATTGGCAACGCCCCGCTGGAGCCGCAACTCAACGTGAGCGAACATGCGGCACTCAGCGCGGTGTGTCTCGCCATCCTAAACCTCGACGAAGCCCTCACTCGCGAATAAACCAGCTTCCCACCCCCCATGCTCGACGAACTTCTCGCCAACCAGAAACGCGTCACGCGCCGCCAACTCTTCGGCACGGCTGCCCACGGCATTGGCGCACTCGCGCTCGCCTCCCTGCTTGGCCCGCGCCGTGCCGCCGGGGCCGCCGCTCCCCCCGTGCCACGCGGCCTCCCCGGCCTGCCGAACCTGCCCCACTTTGCACCAAAGGCCAAGCGGGTCGTCTGCCTCTGGCAGGGCGGCGGTCCCTCGCACCTCGACCTGTTTGACGCCAAACCCGGTCTGCAAAAAATGGCCGGGCAGGACATCCCCGAAAGCGTGCGCGGTGCCACCAAGCTCTCCACCATGTCCTCGGGCTACAAGAAATGGCCGATCACCCCCGCCATCAAACCCTTCAAACACTATGGCAAGTGCGGCACCGAACTGACCGAGCTGCTCCCGAATATCGGCGCGCTCGCGGATGATCTCTGCGTCGTGCGCTCGATGAACACCGAGGCGGTGAACCACGCGCCCGGCGTGACGTTCTTCATGACCGGCGCGCAGGTCCCCGGCCGTCCCAGCATGGGTGCCTGGCTGAGCTACGGACTGGGCTGCGAATCGACCGACCTGCCCGCCTTTGTCGCCATGACCTCCTCCGACAAGGGCAAGACCTGCGGCCAACTTTTCTATGACTACTACTGGGGCAGCGGTTTTCTCCCCAGCCGCTATCAAGGCGTGCGGTTTCGCAACGTCGGCGCCCCGGTGCCCTACCTGGAAAATCCGCCCGGCATGAGCCGCGACCAGCGCCGCGTCCTGCTCGATGATCTCCGCGCCATGAACCAAGCGCACCTCGGCGACTACGGCGATCCCGAAATTGACACGCGCATCGCCCAGTACGAAATGGCCTACCGGATGCAGGCGAGCGTGCCCGACCTGCTCGATTTTTCGAAAGAGCCGAAGCACGTCCTCGCCCGCTACGGTCCCGACGCGCTGGTGAAAGGCACCTTCGCCAACAACTGCCTCATCGCCCGACGCCTGCTCGAGCGCGGGGTGCGTTTCGTCCAGCTGATGCACGCCGGCTGGGATCAGCACGGCAACCTCTTCACGCAGCTCGCCGAACAATGCCGCGATACCGATGCGCCCTCGGCCGCGCTGGTGCAGGATCTCAAGGAACGCGGTCTCCTTCAGGATACGCTGGTGGTGTGGGGCGGCGAATTCGGACGCACCCCGTTCGGCCAGGGCGATCCCGCGAAACCCAGCGGCCGCGACCACTTTGGCCGCGCCTACAGCATGTGGCTGGCTGGCGGCGGCGTCAAAGGCGGCACGACCTTCGGCGAGACCGACGACTTCGCCTGGAACATTGTGAAGGATCCCGTGCACGTTCATGATATGCAGGCCACCATCATGCACCTGTGTGGCATCAATCACGAGGCCCTCACCTTCCGCTATCAGGGCCGCCAGTTCCGCCTGACCGATGTGCATGGCGAGGTCGTAGAGAAGCTGCTGGCGTGAAATGGGAGGATGACCGAACACGCCCCACCGGGGCGGCTCACCGCGCCGAGCGCACCCGCACGGTATATTTTACGGCACTGGTGTTCAGGGCCTCGAAGGTCAGGGTCTCGGTGGCGTTCTCGTCCAGAATCACGGTGCGGTAGAGTTGTTCATCCAGGCTGAAGCCTTGCGCGTCTTTGAACACGCAGTCAGCCTGCACTTCGATCCGCTTGTTCTCCCGATTGCGCAGTTGGGCGGCGATCTTAAGCCGACCGTCGGCGGTGCGGCCTTCCTGCAGACCGGTGCAAGTCACGGCGTGTTGCATGTCCTTGTCGAGCACCACGAACTTCGCCTTGTCTTCGAGGTTGGGTTTGCTCGTGTTCAGCGGCTCATACGGGCCATGAGCGCAGCCGCTGACGAGGACGAGGAGGATCGTCGCGGAGAAAAACAGGGGCATTAGTTTCATAAATTTTCAGGTGTTAAGTTCACTGACCAACAGCACGGTGTCTTTGCTCGAATCGGAGGGCACGACGAACTTCACCCGCTTCGTCACCACCACGCGCCCACTGGCCTCGAGAAAATCCACCTCCAGGCTGTGCTCGCCCGGCGGCAGTTCCAGCGCGGCGAAGGTCAGATAGCGCGGTAGATTGTCCCATGCGCGAAGGTCCGCCTCGGGCGTGGTCGTGACTGAAATGATGCCCGCCACCAAGGCCACACCTCCCGCGATGAGCGCGCC
>JAYTXL010000008.1:0-5347 GCA_043742955.1 Verrucomicrobiota bacterium
TTTCACCTTTATGCCATACAAACCTCCGGGTGCCAGTGGGCACGTGACGCCCACTCCCGATTTGGTTTGGGAGGAATGGCGAATCGGAAATGGGGAGATCACACATCAACCCGGCGCGGCACCGGCTGCGGCTGCCGGGACGCTGGATGCGCGGACAAACTTTATGAAGGGAAAGGGCAAGGGCCACTCCCGGCTGCGGGTCAATCCGCGGCCGGCTGCACGCTGGGCGGCAGTTGGCCGCGCTGGACGAGTTCCTGGATGTCCCGGGCGATGGTGCGGCGCGACACTTTTAATTCCTGCGCCAGCCGCGAGACATTGGCGGTCTGGCCGTCGCGGAGGCGTTTGAGCAGTTCCACCTGCCGTCCCAAACGCGCGGCCAAAACGCGTTCGGGATCCTTGCTGTTCAACATCTCGGCGCGCTCGAGCGACCGGATGGAGCGGACGGTTTCGGCCAGGCCGCAATCCTCGAGCGCATGCGCCACCGTATCGCGGAGCACCTGCACGTCCACGGGCTTCTCCAGCAGGTAGTGCGCGGAGAAAGGCCCTTGCAACGCGCTGAGCTGACCCTTGATGTCGAGCGTGCCCGAAACGAGGATCACCGGGACATGCGCGAGATCGGTCTTGAGCAGCGGCAGAAATTCGGTGCCCTTTTCGCCGTTGGCCAGTTGGTGATCGAGGATAATGACGTCGGGGAACTCCTGCTCCAATAATTTCAAGGCGGCGGTGCCGGTATCCACCGCGAGCAGGCGGTACTGGGCGAGGATTTTGGCGTAGAGCCGCACCTGTTTCGGGTCATCTTCGATGACCAGAATCGTCGCTTTCCATTTTGAATCGGCGGCGCTCGGCACGGAGGAAGGATAAAGGATTGGGCCGTTTCACCAAGCACAAATCCGAGCCAGAACTCAAATTCAAAATTCAAAGTTTGGGGTATTTAAAAAATATGAAACGGGAGGTTAACCACAAAAACACCAAGGGCACAAAGGTGGAACCATGCTTTTTAACCACGAACGGACACGAATGAACACCAATGAAGACGGGCGACGAATCATCTTGTGCTCGCATGGAAGGAACCCACCAATCGGTGAGGTATCGCTGGAACCGGGAAGTCAATATCCGCTCCCGCCGATTCGTGTCTATTCGTGTCTATTCGTGTTCATTCGTGGTTTCCCACCGCCTTGTTCCGGGTAAGCAGGGAAGCCGGAGGAAAAAGTCATTTTTGTGGATCTTCACTTTGTGCCCTTGGTGTCTTTGTGGTTAAAAAAGACTTGAGGAACCTGCCACCCCGCCAACCGCGTTAACTCTGCGGCACGAAGATCTGGAAAGTGGTCCCTGTGCCGGCCACGCTTTCCAACGCCAACCCGTAGCCTTCGCCTTCCGCGATGGCATGCACCATCGAGAGTCCCAGGCCGGTGCCGGGAGTAGCGCCCTTCTGCTTGGTGGTGAAGAACGGTTCAAAGATGCGCTGCGGCGTCTCTGCGGTGATGCCCGGCCCGGTGTCGGCCACGGTGATTTCCACCCAGCCATCCGACCCGCGTGGAGCCAGCACCAGGTCGGCGGGAAGTTCTGCTATCCGGCGCACGGCCAGGCGCAACTCGCCCTTGCCCGCCATGGCCTCGGCGGAATTGACCACGAGGTTCAAGAGAATTTGCTCCAACCGCGAACGCACACCAAGGACGGGTGGGACCGGTGCGTCCAGGTCAAGGCGTAGTTGAATACCCCGCAGGAATTGCTGGTTGAGGAGCAGCGCGGTTTCACGAACCGCGTCGTTCACCACGAAGGGCGCGCGTTCCGCCGGGGCGCGGCTGTACCCCAGCATCGAGCGCACCACGGCCTTCCCTTGCGCGACGGATTGTTCAATCATACCAGTGTTCTCCTGCAAATCAGCGTCCCCGGGCGTGTGCTCGGCCGTGAGCTGATTAGCCATGCGAATGACCGACAGCAAATTATTAAAATCGTGGGCGATACCGGCGGCCAGGGTGCCCAGCGCCTTCATTTTCTGGCTTTGCTGCAATTCGGCCTGCGCGCGCAACAGCGCTTCATGGCGGCGGGCAGAAACGGCTTCGAGTTCAAAGTAGCTGGCGAGCAGGTGGCGCTGATAGCGTTGCGCCGCACCGCCGAGCCCGAGCGCCGCCACCAACCCGGCCAACACTACCGCCACCAGATATCCGGGCAGCGAGACCGCAGCCACAGCCAGCGGTTCGGACGATTTCGAAATTCTCCGTTTCGAAACTTCTGGTGCGAAAGCGGAGTCGTTGCCAGCGTCCCAATTCAGGCCGAGTCGCGCCAGTTCCCGCCGAAGCTGCGGAATATCATACAAGTAATTGTGCGTAGCCCTCAACGCCAGCCAGCGGCCAGCGGGACTGACATGCACCCCTTCAACCTTGTTGTCGCCCGGCGGAACGAGGTTGGCGAGGATGCGCAGGGAAGCGATGTCCACCAGTTGCACGCGCTTGAAGGATTCCGTCAATGCCACGGTGCGCCCGTCGGGAAACAGCGCGAGGCGTCCGCCGGTTTGCTCGCCGGGTTCGCGCGGCAGTGTTTTCACCACGGCGTTTGATTGGGTGTGCCAGAAGGCGTGTTCGGCCACGCGGCTGATGACCAGCCATTGGCCATCGGCCGTGAAACCCACGTCCGAGTCCACCGCATCAATCTTGTGCAGGGGTTTCCCGTTCGCAGCGTCCCACACCCAGGTGCCGGCGCCCTGCCAGGTGCCGGAAGCAACCCGGGTGCCGTCGGGACTGAACGCGACCATGTCCAGACCGGCCTGGCCGCGGAGAAGCACCGGCGGTTTGTCTCCGTCTAAATCAAAAACATATCCCTCCCCTTGCTGGTCGCTGGCGACCAGGTGCGATTCGTCGCGGCTGAGGGCCAGCTTTAACGCTTTGTTGTCGCCGCCAGGCAAAGGAATGTGCGAAGCCGTGCCGAGGCGAAATTCAACCATCCCCGCAGCATTGGTCACGACATTCCAGGGTTGCCGCCGGACGCCCGACTCGCTGCCGAGGAGCAGTTCGCTGCCCTTGGACCGGAACAACACCACGAACGCGCCGGTAACCGGTGTTCGCGCGACGACGCGGTTCAAAATCGAATCCCAAACGAACAAGCCGTCGTAGTTGACGCCCGCGATCCAGCGCTCGTCGCCGCTGAAGGCCAGGCCGCGAATCGGCGCCTGGTAGCCGATCGGCCCGGTGAGGCGGCGCATCACGCGGCTGACGGAAACTGGACGGGTGCCCACGCCTTGGTTCGGCCGGATCATCGCCAGCGAATTGTCATCCGGACTTAACCGCACGCCATAGCCGTGGGACAAGCTCAACAGAGGTTCACCGCGCCAGTGATGAGGATTCCATAACCGAGTCTCCGCTCCCAAAGCACAGGACACGAGGTAGTCGCCGGAACGGTCAAACGCGACTTGAAAAGCCGAGTGGGTGTGGCCCTCCAGGACATGATAACGCACCACTGGATCGTTGAACGTCGTCGCATCCCACACAAAGATTCCACTGTCCTCGCAGGCCGCGGCCAACGTGAGGCCATCACCGGACCACGCATGATGCGGAAATGGGTCATGATCGCCGCCGGGTGCCAGCGTATGAATGCGCCGAAGGGAATCGAAATCCCAAATTTCGATTTCCTTGCCCGTCACCAGCGACAGCCAGGAACGCGTGGGATGAAAGGCCGCGTGATACAGCTTGGCGAACTTGGGCAACCGTTTCACCTCGCGTCCAGCCTCGAGATCGAAAAGAACGCCGCAGCCTTCCACCCAGGCAAAGAACAGCCGGCCGTCAGACGAAAAGGCGGTGGGCAGGTGCGGGCCGAGCATTTCTGCCGCGTTGGTTTCGAACACCAACCGCTGGTCGATCACTTGATACACCCGCAATTTCCGCCGGTCTTGAAACGCAACATAGCGGCTGTCGGGACTCCACACCACCGGACTCACCAGCGGTTCGCCGGAGCCGGGAATTTCCCAGAGCTTCTGCCCGTCGGCGAGACGCGCGCATTGCACCCCGCCCGCTTCCGTCGAGCGGGAGATTAATTTTGTCGCCGGATCAACCGACAAACGAAACGGGTCCTGCTGGGCTGGCCCGGAAGATTTCACTGCGAACGGTTGGAAGGACGATTCCTCGCCAATGTCCGTGCGGCACAACGCAGTGATGGCTTCGTCGCGTAGTTCCGGCGACACCCGCCAGCGCGCCGCCTCGGCAATGGCCTTCAGGGCTTCCATCCGTGCGCCGGGCTTGCCGCTTTCCAACACGGCGCGCGCGTGGTGGAGATGGGACTGCCAGAGCGCCTCCTCCACGCGTCCGCGTTCGGCTTCGAGTTGTTGGGCGTGTCCAGCAATGCGTCCGGCTTTCCGGTAGGAATCAAACGCGAGAATCACAGCAACGGCGGCAAGAATGGCCGTGAACAAAAGCACGCCCCGGTTCGCCAGCAGGGCACGATGCAACTCGCGCTCCAGAGCCTTTCGTCGGGCCTGCAGTTCCTCATCCGTCGGCAGTGTGTTCAATGCCCGACAGGCTACCAGCGACCGAAGGGAATGGGAAGTGGGCGGTTGGCGCTCACTTCGGACACCGCCCCCTCCACCCTACCCATGAACCTGCCGCTGGCAGGGAACATCGCGCTGCGATGTCCCCGACCGGAACGGTCGTGGCAAGGCGCACATCCCGGCCATCCGACGCCATCGGCGGACGCTGCGCTCGAGGTCGGAGACGGCACCGCGCGCCATCCCATACCCGGTTCAGGAGCACAAATCGTAGCTATTTTTCGGGCCCTGGAATCTACCCATGAACCAACCACGGAGCGCGGTCTGAGACCCGCTGCTGCTGCGCCAGGCAGGACGTAGGTGAAATAGAATGAAGCGTCTTAAAATTCGGGAGTTGCTGCGGCTCACAGAGCCGCGCTCCGGTTCAAGGACCCATTTCGCAGGTGCTTTTCTTCTGTGGAATTTCCCCATGATTCGTCCAGTGCAGGCTCCAGAGCATAGGTTGAATCCATTGACCCAGCGGAGCGCCGATCTCCGATCCGGCGCGATTCAGGCAGCACCACCTCCGAGCCGGGTCGGCGACCGGCGCTCCGCTTTGGAAATTGTTTTTGGCAATCCGTCTAATGAACCAGAACCCGATAAAATTTCTGGTTGGCATCATTGCTGGGATGCGTCACCTCAAGCGTTCCTCCCGTGCCTTGCGCTTCACTGCCGAGCGCCTGCCATGAACCGGTGGTCAGACTGGTGCGCCACTGGACCTGATAAAAGCGGGTGAGCACGCTGGGAAACTGCAGGCGAATGGAATTATTTCCCCGCAGCACGACCAACTTCAGGACACTCTGCGCATCATGGGGATTGGTGCCCGCAATGATC
>JAYTXL010000009.1:0-34757 GCA_043742955.1 Verrucomicrobiota bacterium
ACGGCGAACTCCACATATGGTACCATTACGAACCTGACGTTCGATTTGTGGGGTTTGAGCGGCGTTACCGCAACCGTGTCCACAACCAACAACTCCTCCAGCACCACGTTCACTAATCTGGCCTCCGATTCCTACTCTGTGACGGTGACCGCGAAGGATAACCTGGGCGTTTCCGTCTCCACCAATTTCCAATTGGACATTCAATCCAATTTGCCGCCTGGTACGGACATGGCGTTGATACCGGCGGGATCCTTTCAAATGGGGGATTCATTGGATGATTTCCCATTGCCGGTGCATACGGTTTCTGTGGCTGCCATTTACATGGACAAGTATGCGGTAACGAAAGCGGTGTGGGATGGGGTCTATCAGTGGGCGATCAATCACGGCTACAGCTTCGACCGCGCGGGCTCCGGAAAGGCCTCCAGTCACCCCGTCCAAACCGTCTCCTGGTATGATTGTGTGAAGTGGTGCAATGCACGGAGCGAGCAGGAAGGGCGGACGCCGGCCTACTACACCTCCGCCGCGCATACCACGGTGTATCGAACCGGGCAGGTTGAGGTGGCGAACAATTTTGTGAGGTGGAACACGGGGTATCGGTTGCCGACGGAGGCGGAATGGGAGCGGGCGGCCCGGGGCGGGCTGAGTGGGAAACGGTTTCCGTGGGGAGACACGATCTCCCAGAGTCAGGCGAACTATCATGGTTATGGCTGGCCGGCCTCCTCGGTCGGCTACAGTTACGACTTGGCTCCCGACGGCTACCCTCCGGCGTATAGTGCGGATGCCCAACCGTACACGAGTCCGGTGGGGAGTTTTGCCGCGAACGGGTATGGGTTATATGACATGGCGGGGAATGTGTGGAACTGGTGCTGGGACTTGTATGATTCATACAATGGTGGTTCGCAGATCGACCCACAAGGGCCGGTTTCAGGGTCCGGCCATGTGGTTCGGGGTGGAAGTTGGTATGATCATGCACGCGAGTGCCGGGCGGCGAACCGCGACTTCTACGATCCGTTTTACGGGTACGATTTCTTGGGCTTCCGAACCGTGTTGCACTCAAGTCAGTGAGCTGAAGGAGGAGTGGGATGGATTTGCGAATGCAAGTCGATCCATTACGAGCTGCGTCCAAAGCGGCGGAGGGCCCCCGCACACAAGACGCTGTGGCCGCGCAAGTTTTTTTCTGTAAACTCGGAACGCATTTAAACTGAGGGCTGGGCAGGGTTTTTCATGTTGAGGTAAATGTTCCCGGTTTCCCAGGCATCGCTGGTCTCGGCGAGTAAGGCGGAGACCAAGCGCAGGAGGGAGCCTTTCGCCTGTTCATTACCGGCCGCTTTCGCAACTACGTTGCTGCCATGGGTAAGCAGGGTGGGACGGATGGCACCCACGAAGTCGGAAGGATGGCCAAATTACTGCCAAAAAAAGTTTAAAAAAAGTTGTTGTCAAGCGGACGACTTTTGGTAATGTCGCTGACAGATGCACCGTTTTGGTGCGCGGGTGGACCGTTTCCACCCTGATAAACGCGTATCAAATAGCAACCAACAAACAGCAGAAGGAACGAAATGAAAATCAATCAATGGACATTGGGATTGGCCGCCGCAGGCGTCGTCAGTCTCGCGTCGGCAGTTCAAGCAGAAGAAGCCGCCAATCAACTGATGACCGCAGTGTCCGCGACCACCCTGAGTGGTTATGTGGATACCTCTATCATCTGGCGCCCAGGAACACAAAGTAGCGGCGGGGCTTTCACGGGCGTGGGTGCGCACACCGCCGGCCCTGGAAAACAGGACGGGTTTAATCTGAACCTCGTCAAATTGCGCCTCGAAAAAGCGCTGGACGAATCCGAATGGTCTGCTGGGTACCGCGCTGAACTGATGTTCGGGCCGGACGCGCACGCTTACAACAATGGCTTCTCGCCGATCGGAGCTGGTCAGGTTGGTAATTCGGATTTCGGCATCAAGGACGCTTATGTGCAATTGCGCGCCCCCGTAGGCAATGGCTTGACCTTCAAGATCGGTTCGTTCTCAACGCCGCTCGGCTTCGAATCTTTTGATAGCCCGGACAACGCGAACTTCACCCGTTCCTATGCGTGGCAAGCTGAACCGACCCAGCACACGGGCATCTTGACGAGCTACAAAGTCAATGAGGCGCTTTCGCTGAGCGCTGGTGTGGCAAATACGCACGCCGCTGGTATCAATGGCCGCACGCTCAAAAACGGTGGCTCAAGTGACGAATCACGCAAGACCTACATCGCGGGAATCACTTTGACCGCTCCGGAAAGCTGGGGCACGTTCAAAGGTGCCACGCTGACGGGTGGCTTCAGCAAAGGCTTCTCGGCCGGTGCGGCTGGGAGTCTGGGAACCTCCAACGCAGGCTTGGGTGTCACTGGTATCTCTGATGTCTACAACTATTATGTAGGGATCACCACGCCGACCGGGCTGGAAGGTCTGACCGCTGGCATTTCTTATGACTACGCCGGGACGCAAAAGAATGCTGCGTACGCTTCGGATTCAACCTACTTCAACGCGATCGGTATCTACAGTTCGTACCAAGCCTCGGAGAAGTTGAAATTCAACATCCGTGGTGAGTATGCGACCAGCACGTCGGGCATCATTGACAACATGACCACGGGCGGAATTGGCGGGGCTTCCTTTGCGAATCTCAACAATAGCCATGACGCAGTGATGGGCTTGACGGTCACGGTCGATTACAACCTTTGGGCGAATGTCATGAGCCGGCTCGAATTGCGCTGGGACCATGACCTGTCCCAAACGTCCGATGGTTCACTGTTTGAAACGGGTGCCGGTGCCGGTGCGAAGAACATGACCACGGTGGCCTTGAATATCATCTATAAGTTCTAAACAGCTAAAAAACTTAAAAATATAAAAACCAATAATTAAAGACCAATAATATGAATAATAAACTAAAAACAACAATGGTAGCGCTGCTCCTGGTGGGCGGTGCTGCTGCAATCGCGCAAGATAACAGAAGTAGTAGTGGCACTGCATCAGGAAGACCTGTTGCCAATGATAAAAAATTCTTCGGAGCTTACCGGGGATCCGGTACAGTTGTAGGCAAAGAAGTTACCGATCTGCAATTACAAATTCTTCCAAATGGAAGAGCAATGGTTACGAGCACCAACATCACTTTATCTTCATTTTACGTGGATGACCGTGGAGGATTTGGTCTCGATGTGACTAGCGATAATGGGAGGACTTACAACTTCTCTGGTGCTGTAAGCCCGGCTAGGGGAAGTGCGACTGCCATAGCTCGGGAAACCTCGACAATTACTAGGAGAGTAGGGCGAAGGACCACAACAAGCACGGTTACCACTGTTGTTGGTGTTTTAAACTTTGGTAAAGGTGGTGCGGACATGGCGACACTCGTGTCAAAGACAAATTCCTTCGGATCAGGAACGAATGCAGTAAGTTACACCAACAGTGTGCCTACACTTACGACTAATGCTACGTACTTCAGCGTCACGGTTGGCGGATTAATCAACTTTGCATGTCTGAGTACGAACGGCACCTATACACTGAATATTCAGGGTACGAACGTGCAGGCGGCAGCAAATGTATACACGGCCACTCAAATTAACAAGAACGTGAGCCGCGTCACCCTAAAAGAAGTTAGGGGTACAAACACGACCGAACGAGCATATATTCTATATTTGCTTAATTCACCTGTTGATAATTACAACTCGACTAATCCCTTCGCCGTCGCGAACTAGTGACGCGGAAAAATTAGCAGCGCTGGACGCAATACAGCGACGCAATCGACAAAACTGCCCTTCGCATCGCGAAGGGCAGTTTCTTTTTTAATGTTGGGATTGTGGTCATTTTGTTAGGGATCGGTTTAAAACCGGCGACGGTTGCTACGGGGCGAGGATGGAGGCCGTATGCGCGGAAATGAATACACAGGCTGCAGTAAAACTCCAGTTGCGGCGAATTTTAGCCGCCCAAGTTGATTTGAAATCGGAGAAGCGGTGGGCATCTTACATAGTATGAAACGAACCGGCGTCTTACTCATTTCTATCGGTGTGAACTTGGCCCTGGTGGTGGTGGTCGCATCCCAACGACAAGCGATGGCGAGATTTTCGAAAGCGGTTGTTCCCGCCGTCGTGGCTAGGCCAATAAACCTGGCAAAGACGAAAAAGGAGCAGCAATTTGAGTCCCTGAGTTCCGCGACCAGGCAAGTCCCAATCTTCAATTGGCAGTCGGTTGAATCACTCGACTACAAAACCTACATCGCGCAATTACGGTCTATCGGCTGCCCGAAGGAAACGATATGCGACATCATCGCGGCGGATGTCCGGAAATTATTTGACCAAAAGCGGGAAGCCCTGTTGAGCAAAACACCACCCAAGTATTGGCAGTCGAAGTATTCGACGAGTTTTTCCCTGGCGCAGGAGCAACAGTTGCGGGCCGTGGATCAGGAAGAGAAGCGGGTCTTGGAGGAGTTGCTGGGACCGGATCTGGAAAAGCCCGTGGTCGAGATGGAGGTCGTCCGGGTGCAGGGGAAAGATCTGCAACTGGACGGCTTGTCTCCCAAGACGCGACAAAAAATTTATCAATGGAAGGATAAATTCGCCAGCCTGGAGTCCGAGCTGCTGGAGAATCTCATTGGCGGTCGTGTCACTCCAACGGTTGAACAGAAGCTCAAGGAATTGCAGCAACAGCGTCAGGCTGAGTTGGCGGCACTGTTGACCCCGGCCGAGTTGGAACAGTTTCAAGTGCGCAATTCCGACACCGCCGAGCGGCTCCGGGCGGCGACGGCGGACGTGGATTTGAGCGAGGAAGAGTTCTTGAAGATATTTAGAATGCGGAAATCTTTGGACGACCATCCCAGTGAAATCGATGGGGGCAATAAATCGGCCGTGGCCAGGCAGCAGGTTGAAGATCAGATCAAACAACTCCTGGGTGAACAGAAGTACGCGGAACTGCAGCGCGGCAGCGACCCGGACTATCGCGATTTGACCCAACTGGCCCAGCGCTATGAGTTGTCGCCGGCGGTGGCCACCACCGTCTATGATTGGCACCAGACCGCCAACCAGCAGCGATTGCTGATTGAAGGCAATGTCAGCCTGGACGAGCCGACGCGCACGGCGGCCCTGGCCGAGCTGCGGCGCCGAACGGAGAGCCGGATCAAGAGCCTGATCGGCGAGCGGGCCTTCAAAGCCTACCAAGAGGTTCTCGGCGTCGAGCCGGATCCGTAAACCCCTGAACCAGCGGATTGGGGTATTACTTGCGCGGCAGCGTCCTGGAGCTGAGCATTACCCCCATCGATTCGAGATTTTTTGCGACGCGATTGGGTGCCCCGTGCCGCACCCCCGTCCCGACGGAAGACTTCCCAGACGCAACCCGGTTCCGGGCCGGCCACCCGGGCGAGTCCGCCCACCTCAACGTCCGCATCCGAACCTTTGACAACCTTTTGTTGCATATGCAACAAAAGGTTGTCAAAGGTGAGAGGCAATCGCGGTCCGTACTCCGGCGCTGGCGCTCGTTGGGCGAGTTGTGCCGCAGGGTTGACGGTCGGCGGGGAATGCTTTAGTCAGAGACTTCCGCCGCCGCTCAAAGCAGGCGAACCCATTGCGGCCAGGACTACGCCCAGCGTCTGATTTTTCATCCCGAAGTTGCGGGCAATGCTCAGGTCTTGGAGTGCGGACTTCCTCGGCTGCTCGTGAACGCGTCGTGATCCGCCAAAGCGCCAGCGGACCGGCGCACTCCAAAATCTGGCGGATTACGAACGGTTCCTAGAGGGCATAGATCTCCAGGATTGGACGCGCATCCGGGGCATGAACTTTTACCAAGTGCAAATGATTTCCGGTAAAAACCGACCCGGCGGCGTAGTGGCACGGACGTCCCGCCCGTGAGTTTCTGGTGGGCGACCGCGCGGCGCTGGCGGAAACAGACGGGCGGGCGGTCCGTGCCACTACGGGCTCGCTGAGGCCGCACGACTGCGCGACCCTTCCACCGATCATCACGGGGAGTTGGTATCAGGCCAGAATTTCTCGCACTACCCGGCCGTGAACATCGGTCAGTCGATAGTCGCGCCCGCTGTAACGGTAGGTCAGTTTTTCGTGGTCGATGCCCAGCAGGTGAAGGAGGGTCGCGTGCAGGTCGTGCACATGGACTTTGTTTTCCGTCGCATGCCAGCCGAACTCATCCGTCGCGCCATGGGCGAGGCCGCCTTTGAGGCCACCGCCGGCGAGCCACATGGTGAAACCGAAGGGATGATGTTCGCGTCCGTCGGTGCTCTCCGCCGTCGGCGTGCGGCCAAACTCGCCGCCCCACACCACCAGGGTGTCGTGCAACAAACCGCGCGCCTTGAGATCCTTCAATAAGCCGGCGATCGGCTGGTCGGTCGCGGCGCAATTGTTGGGCAGCTCCGTTTTCAGGCCGCCGTGCTGGTCCCATAGTTGACAACTGCTACGTTTGGCGGTTTGCGTGTGATAAACTTGCACCATCCGCACCCCCCGCTCAACCAGCCGTCGCGCCATGAGGCATTGCTTGCCGAAAATGTCCGTCGCCGCCTCGCCGATGCCGTAGAGCTTCCGCGTCTCCGGCGATTCTTTCATCACATCGAAGGCATCGGGCGCTTCGCGTTGCATGCGGAAGGCAAGTTCAAAGGACTCAATGCGCGCGCTGAGGCGGCTGTCTTCCGCGCGCTGTTTTTGGTGCAACTGATTGAGCTGCTTCAATACCTCGAGTTGCTCGCGCTGGCGGGGTGCGGTGAAGAGCGGGTTTTTTAAATTATCGATGGGGTCGGCGAGATTATTTACGAGGGTGCCCTGATAAGTGGCGGGCAAGAAACTGGAACCCCACAACGGCGCACCCTGCGCTGGTTGCGCGGGGCTGAGCACGATGAAGCCCGGGAGATTTTGGTTCGCGCTCCCGAGGCCGTAGAGCAACCACGACCCGATGCTGGGCCGCGAAAACGCCTGCTCGCCAGTGTTCATCTGCAGGCAGGCGCCATTGTGGTTGATGTTGTCGGCGTGCATGGAGCGGATCACACACAGGTCGTCCGCGCACGTGGCGAGCTGGGGAAACAGCTCGCTGATCTCTGTGCCGCACTGTCCATGTTTGGTGAATTTCCAGGGCGAGGGGAGCAGGTTGCCGGTTTTGGTCCGCTCCAATTTGGGTTTCTCGAAGGGCAGCGGTTTACCGCTGTCGGTCGTCAGCCGCGGTTTGGGGTCGAACAAATCCACATGGGAAGGGCCGCCGGACATGAAGAGAAAAATAACGCGCTTGGCTTTGGCCGGAAACATGGGCGGCTTCACGGCGAGGGCGCTGGGGGCAACCGGGGCCTGCGCGGACACGCGGGCGGCGAAGTCATCAGCGAACAGGCCCGCCAGTCCCAGCATGCCGAAGCCATTGGCGAAGTGCCCGAGCGCCTGCCGCCGGCTCAGCGGCCGCAGCCAATTACGTTCCAAAGGAAATCGGTTCATGCTCGTTTTTTAGCCTACAGTTATTTGAAAATATTTCACCCAACAATTTCATCACAAGCAAAAGAGTTCGCGCGTTTTCGGCAAGGAATTGGACGGGCGCTCCAACTCCCTCTCCTCTGCGCGGCGGAGGAGGGGCGGGGTGAGGAGGTGCCAATGGTCGAGACTTGGATTTCCCCGCTACCCACTCGTCCCTCGCAGGGAGAGATTCCACGGCCCGCAATAAGCCGCGATTTGTGCCGCTGAACCGGGTAGCGCGGCCGTCCTCGGCGGCGAGTTCCGGCGGCGTCCCGCCGCCAGGAGCAAACGCCTCGCGAGACGCTCGGCAACCTCGCCGGCGGGACACCCGCGCTACCAGGCTCACGGGTAGGGAGTGGTTGCGGCGTCAGCCGCTCTGGGTCCAAGTGATCGTCGGTCTTAATCCACATACAAAAATTCATTGGCGCAGAGCAGCAACTGGCAATACTGCTCCCACGCCAGCTCGTTGGCGGTGGCTTCTTTCGTCGCTGGATTTTGCGCGCGCGCCCGTTCGAGCGCCGTCCGGCCAAGGGCCATTTCCGGGGCGTTCGGAGAGCGGCCGTAGAGCTGCCGATAAAGCCAGCGGATTCGGCCCTCGTCCGCCATGGGTGCCGCCGTCGTGACGCGCCGGGCGAGCGCTTTCGTCTGCGCCAGGGCGAACGGATGGTTGAGCATGAACAACGCCTGCGGCGCCACGGTGGAGTCAATCCGCTTTTCCACGATGGCATTGGGATCGGCGGCATCGAACAACGCCCGATAATTGCTCCGGTCCGAACGGATGGTGGTCAGGTAGAGCGTGCGCCGGCGATTGTTCAAGTCGTTGATCGAGGGACCGTTCAACGTGCGGTCCAACGTGCCGGCCACGGAAAGCAGGTTGTCGCGCAACGCCTCCGCTTCGAGGCGTTGGCGGTTCATGCGGCCAAACAGTTTGTTATCGGGATCCGCCTTCTGCGTGGCGGGCGTGGCGCGACTGGATTGCTGGTACGTGGACGACAACATGATCGCGCGATGGAGGAACTTCATTGATCCGCCGTTCTCCACGAACAGCCGGGCCAGGTAATCGAGCAACTCCGGATGGGTTGGCGGGGTGCCCAGTTTGCCGTAGTTATTCGGGGTGCGCACGATGCCCTCGCCGAAATGGTGTTGCCAGATGCGGTTGACCATGACGCGCGCGGTGAGCGGATTGTCCGGACGGGCGAGCCACTCGGCCAGCTGCAACCGCCCGCTGCCGGTGGTGATCGGTGTTTGATTTTCGCCCGCCAGGACCACGGGGAATTGACGTGGTGCCACCGCGCCCAGACGATCATAGCGGCCGCGAAGATGCACCGGCACATCGTGCACACCGGCATGCGGACTGCCCGGCACCCCGCCCTCCTGCGCGCCGTTGGCATAATTCATGATCGGCGGCGGCGGATTTTTTTTCAATCCGGCCAATTCATCGGCGATCTTTGCCAGTGCGGCTCCAACCTCCGGCGGCAGCCATTTTTCATCCGCCCGGTTAACGATCCAGAACGGGCTTTGGGCGTCGGTCAGGTCGAAGGATTTCTGAAACACCTGCGCGGCCTGCTCGATTTCGGCCCGGTCTCCCGCAGCGGTGGCGCGTTGCCACGTGGTCAGATCCGGCCCCCCCGCCGAGGGTGCGGGCGCGCGGTTGCTGTTGGCCAGGTCGTAAAAATGCCAGACGCCCGCGTGGCCCTGACGGTCGCTGTGCGGGTTGCCCTGATGAGGGTCCGGGACCAGATCCTGCGTGAGATTCCAAGCCGGCGCGCCGTCTGCAGGGGAGATGACCAGTTCAATGGTGGTCGTGTCACAGGAATGTCCATCCTTGGGCAGCACCAGGAGCTGGATCCACTCGCCCGCTTGGACGTCCACGGCGTGTAATTTTTCTGGCGTCCGGCCTTTGGCGAAGTCCTGCGCGCCGCCGTTTGGAAATTCACCGGAGGCCAGTTCGCGCGTGCCGCCCGGGCGGCGATGATCGATGATCCACGCGATGCCGTCGCCGCAGGCGGGATCGCCGTCGGCCACGCGACCTCGGATATTCACGGTGCCGGTGACGGGACTTTTCCAACCAACAGCCACGCCAGCGGTGGGACCGGGGTGCATGGAAACCGATTTGGCCGGGAGTTTGAACGTCAGGATGGTGAGATCCTTGTCGGTGGTGTTCACCAGGAGGCTGGGCGTGTCCCCTTCGCCGCGCCAGCCCAGCACCCCGGGGTTACCGAGTAGATCGGTGAGTTTGGCCGACATCAGCCGGTAATCATTCGACAAGCCCAGGAACTCCGTCCAGCGGCGCAGGGCGAACCCGACCAATCCGCGTGGCTCGGCGAAATCCGCCGCCGAAAGACCGGCCTGATTTTCAGGCCGGTGCTGATACTCCCAGGCGGCGACCATATAACGGGATGTGTGGGACAATTGGGACTTGGCAAAGGCCCGGTAGTGTTCCTCGCTGGCACCTTTAAATTGCTTTTCGAGTTCCGCCACTCGCGCAGCGTATTGGCTGCGCTTTTCCAGCTCCGCCTTCGGGACGAGCGGTATCCGCAACGGGCTTTCCCCCGCGCCTTTGGCCGCCAACGCCGGCAGAATGTGCGTGCTGAAAAAAATCCCGGCCAGCCCGTAGTAATCTTTCGTGGTGATGGGATCAAACTTGTGGTCGTGGCAGCGGGCGCACGCCACCGTCAAGCCGAGGAAACCACGGCTGATGACATCCACCTGGTCATCGGCGATGTCCGTCAAAATCTTTTCCTTGTCTGCGTCCCCATTGCCCCAGTTGCCAATGGCCAGCATCCCGGTGGCGATGGTGCCGGGCACATTTAAATCACCGGGCTGCTCGGGGGGGAGCAGGTCGCCGGCGATTTGATTCAGGATGAACTCGCGAAAAGGCAGATCGCGATTGAAGGCCTCGACCACCCAGTCGCGGTAGCGCCAGGCTTCGGCGATGTCGCCCGGGCTGCCCATGCCGCGAGCGTCCCAAGAATCGGTGTA
The DNA here is from genome assembly GCA_043742955.1 of Verrucomicrobiota bacterium. Taxonomy (GTDB): domain Bacteria; phylum Verrucomicrobiota; class Verrucomicrobiia; order Limisphaerales; family JAYTXL01; genus JAYTXL01. Next base: position 10,436 of record JAYTXL010000009.1, read on the forward strand.
GCGCACCACATCCAGCCAATGCCGGCCCCAGCGTTCGCCGTATTGGGGCGAGGCGAGCAATCGCTCCACCACCCGGGCGAACGCGTCTGCGGAGGCATCCGCCAGGAAATCATCAACTTCGGATGGCGTCGGCGGCAGGCCGATCAAATCAAACGTGGCGCGGCGGAGAAGGGTTTGTTTGTCCGCCGGCGGCGCGGGGGAAAGTTTTTGGGCTTCCAATTTTGCGAGCACGAACGCGTCCAGGGGATGCCGCACCCAGGCTGCTCTTTTTACATTTGGCGGCGTGGTTTTTACCGGTGTCTGAAAGGCCCAGGCGTTCGTGCTTGCTTTTGCCGGGGCGCTTTCCAAGCCGGGCGGCCACTCGGCACCCTGGTCGATCCAGGCGCGCAGCAACCCGATCTGTTCGGCCGTCAGGCGATCGCCTTTGGGGGGCATTAGTTGGTCCGGGTTCAATCCCGCGACGTTGTGGATGAGCGGGCTCGCGGCGCTTTTACCCGGCAGGATCGCCCGGCCGGACTCCCCGCCTTTCAAGGCGGCCGCCTTCAGGTCCAGGCGCAGGTCGCCTTTTTGTTTGTCCGCGCCATGGCAGGAAAAACACGCCTGTGCCAAAAGCGGATGGATATCGCGGACAAAATCGACTGGCCGCGTGGCGGCGGGCGGCAGTTGGCTCGGGTCCACGGTGGCTGCCGGGGCGAGGTTCACCAGCGCGAACATCACCCATGCAACCGCGCTCCAGCGACAGAGTGCCGGCCGCTGGGTGGGGCTATTATGAGTGCTCGACATTCGTGATTAGCACAGATTATTTCAGGCGCCCACCTTTGTCCAGCGGCGACGAGGAATTGGCTGAGGCGAAACGGATAAAAACGGGGCGGAGCAAATCTTTTGCCGGGGTGGATTTAGGTCGGGCGGGTCGCGCTCCGCTTGTCCGAAACTGAACCGCCCCCGCCGCCGCCCCCGTTGGTCCCGAGAGAGCATACTTGAAATCGGGCTGTTTGACCTTACAGTGGCCGGATGAATCGCAAGTCACGGCGTCTGTTCGTTCTTCGGCCGGCAATATTAATCTCCCTCCTGTTCACCTTGGGGGCGGCCCGGTCAGGCGCGCCCCGTTCGGGAGGCTCCCCGAGTCCGGCCGCGCCGAGTCCGGCTGCGCCGAGCGAATCATCCGCCCGCGGGGGTTTAAGCTTCTTTCAAACGCAATCCTCCTCGCTGAGCAAGTCGGAGGAGCAGCGTTCGGAGATCCGCGTGGCCGGCCTCGCAAAATCGTTCAAGCGGTTTGACGCCATTTCTGCCGCCGCAAAAAAAGGCGACCTCAGTTCGATGGCCCTCATGGGCAATTTTTATTATTGGCAACTGGTTAAACCCAACCTCGCCGATCCCATTGAACAGGAACACCAGGGCTTTGTGGAAGCGGCGAAGTGGTTCAAGAAGGCCGCCGACAAAGGCCATGCGGAATCCCAATACAACCTGGGCCGGCAATACTATCATGGGGACGGTGTAAAACAGAATTTTGGCGAGGCGGCGAAGTGGTTTCGCAAGGCGGCGGAGCAAAATGTTGCCGAGGCGCAAAACAAGCTCGGGTTCATGAATGGCGCCGGCCTGGGGCTGCGCCAGAATTACTCAGAGTCGTTCAAGTGGTACAAGCTGGCCGCGGGGCAGGGACACTTTCAGGCCCAGCACGGGCTGGGTTTGCTTTATTTTGAAGGCCATGGTGTGCCCAAGGATTACGCCGAGGCGGTGAAATGGTTCAGCCGCTCTGCGGTTCAGGGCAGTGCCGAGGCGCAAATGATGATGGGAGTTTGCACGCAGCATGGACATGGCACCGCCACGGATTTGGAAGAGGCCTCCAAGTGGCTGCGCAAAGCGGCCGAGCAGGGGCACGTCCGCGCGCAAGCGGCCTTGGGCAAATGCTACGACGAGGGCGCGGGCGTGGCGCGGGATGCGCAGCAGGCTCTCAATTGGTATTTCAAAGCGGCGGAACAAGGCCATGGCCCGACACAATTCCGGTTGGGGAACCATTTCGCCAAGCCGCCGGACGGACCGGCCAATCTCGTCGAGGCCTTCAAATGGCTCGAACTCGCCGCCCTCAACGAGGAGAAAGATGCCGCCGCCGCCCGCGATCAATTGCAGCAAAAGATGACACCCGAACAAATCCTCAAGGCGAAGCAGTTGGTCGCGGTTTTCGGCAAAGCCCCGGCCGAACCTGAGAAATCCGCCAAGCCGTAAAGCGGCGGCGGGCGGGCGGATGGCGCGTCGCCGGATGAGGATGTGGTTGGGTCAACTCTGCGCCTTGGTTGAAACTGCCGCGCGGTGCTGGCGTTCTATTTTATGAAAACCCGTCGCTTCACAATCGTCCTTTTGCTCACCGTGCTGGGGAGCTTCGCCGCCGCGCCACCCGCCCGGAAGGCTCCAGCTGCCGAGCTCCAGCCGAATCCCCGCAAGCTCAACCCACCGCCCGGCATCGTCGTGCCCGCCGAGGTGAAGGCGGAACTCACCGCTGGCGTGGCTGTGCTGGGTAAAGAAATCGAGGCATTGCAGACTTTGCTGAAGGCCAAGCCTGCGCTGCTGGCGCTCTTGCCCGACGTGCAGATTTACCACCACGCCGTCCGCTACGCGCTCGAGGACGACATCTTCACGAGCACGAACCAGTTCAACTCCGCCCGCAATTTGCTCAAGCAAGGTTCTGAGCGCGCCCGACAACTCGCCGCCGGTCAAGCGCCATGGAATACGAAGGCTGGCCTGCTCGCGCTGAAAAAAGAAATTGAAGTGAAGGCCAATGCCAAGAGCGCGACGCCGCTCACTCACGTGCCCGTCGTGCGCGGCTACGTGTCGAAGGTTGACGGCTCGGTGCAACCTTACGGACTGAAGGTGCCGGTGACTTACCTGACCGGCGATGACCAACCGCGCCGCCTCGATTTCTGGCTGCATGGCCGGGGTGATATGCTCAACGAGATGGCGTTTTTGGACGGTCAGCAGCGCGGCGCCAGCCCGTTCCTGCCCGACGACGCGTTTGTGCTGGAGCCTTACGGCCGCTTCATGAACGCCTTCAAGTTCGCGGGCGAGACGGACGTGTTCGAGGGCTTGGAGCACACGGCGAAGCACTACCCGATTGATCGGAAAAAACTCGCGCTGCGCGGCTTCTCGATGGGCGGCGCCGGCGCGTGGCACCTCGGCGCGCACCATCCGGATCGGTTCGCGTCGGTGAATCCGGGGGCGGGGTTCGTGGATGTGAAGAACTACCAAAAGCTCGGCGACAAACTCGCCACCATCCCGTGGTGGGAGCAGAAGCTTTGGAACCTTTACGACCCGCTCGCGTGCCCCCTCAACCTGGTCAACTCGACCCTCGTGGCGTACAGCGGTGAGGACGACGCGCAGAAAGCCGCGGCCGACCTCATGGCCGCCGCGCTGCTGGCGGACGGCGTGCAGATGACCCACATCATCGGCCCGAAGACCGGCCACGCCTACGAGCCGGGCGCAAAGAAGGTGGTGGCCAAGCTCGTTGACGACGCGACGAACAAAGGCCTGAACCAGCAACCGAAAAAGGTGACGCTGGTGACGCATTCGCTGAAATTTAACCACGCGCACTGGCTCACCGTGGACGCCCTGGAGGAGCATTGGAAAGAAGCGCGGGTGGACGCGGAGATTATCACCGGGAGCGATTCTGTCCGCATCGAAGTCAAGACGCGGAATGTCGCGGCCTGGTCACTGGACTTTGTGCCCGCCCGCGCCGTGGGCAAGGGAGCCCGGCTGGTGGTGGACGGCCAGGACCTTGGTTTTCATAACACGGTCTTTTCCCTGCCGCCACCCGGTCAGCCGGCCAGTTGGTGGACGTATCATGCCGTCAAGGCCGGTGACCGGTGGACGGAGAAAAACCCCAGTCCCAGCGCCTCGGCTGGACCCGCCAAACGCCACAATCTCCAAGGCCCGATTGACGACGCGTTCATGGACTCGTTCGTGATGGTGCGTCCCACTGGCCCCACGCTTAACCCCGCCGCCAGCCAGTGGGCCAAAGTTGAGCTGGCCGAGGCCACGTTTCATTGGCGCCGCTACTTTCGTGGGGCACCGCGCGTGAAGGACGACTCCGCCATCACCGACGACGACATCAAAAACAGCAACCTCGTTCTTTGGGGCGACCCGTCGTCGAACAAGCTCCTCGCCCGCATCGCCGACCAGCTGCCCATCAAATGGAACGCGAAGGAAATTCGAGTCGGCAATCAGATCTACGACTCAACCAAGCACGTGCCGGCGTTCATTTTCCCGAATCCGCTGAACCCGATGCGTTACGTCGTCATCAACTCCGGTTTCACCTTCCCGCAGTTCGCCGGCGCGTCGAACTCGCTCCAGACACCAAAGCTCCCCGACTGGGCCATCCTTGACATGAGCGTGCCGCTCGCCGACCGCGTCGGCGGCAAAGGCGTCGTGGACGCGAACTTCTTTGGCGAGCAGTGGGAAGTAAAAACCGCCGTAAAATAGCCCGATTGCCATTCTTCATTTCCGATTCGACATGGTTTGGTGTGCCTGGACACATTCCCCCTCATCCTGACCTTCTCCCGCCGGGAGAAAGAACAGCGACCGCGGATACATTTGATCGTGCCGGGCGTGAAACCAGTCGCGGTGATTTTGCGAGCGGCGGGAACGGTGACTCCCCCTCCCGGCGGGAAAGGGTTGGAGTGAGTGGGAAGGCCACCGCAACATCCCAGCTTGTTCAGTCTGGAAAATTTATTCCGGAAACTGCTCCGACCAGGTACAAAACGCGCTCCTACTTTGCCGCCTTGGGCGCGTTTCGTTGCAATTCGGCGGCGATGGCTTTCAAGTCATTTGTCACCGTCTGTAGTTCTGCCGGCCCCACGCCGATGGTCTTTAGGATCGTCAGCATTTCGTTGCCGTGAACCTGCGCTTCCATCGGGGTATAGGCGCTGTTCAACACCACGTGTAGATCCTTCGCCAGCCGCCCTTGCTGCGTCGCGGATAATTTCCGATCGGTGAGCGCGGCGGCCAAATCTTCCGCCAACCGGCTGATCACTTCCCGTCCGGGCTTCGAGGGGCCTTGCACCGCACCGATCAAATCTTTTTGAAATTGCTGCGCTTGGCCGGGCGTGACCTGGGTCTTGATCACGAGTGCGGCCAAATCCGCCTGCAGCCGTGTGATGTTTTGCTGTTGCGCCTCGGGCAACGCCGGAGTGTTCGCGGGCTGGGCCGCTGGCTTGGCCGCCGGTGCCGGCGCGGGCGGCTTGGTGACATCGCGGGCCCTTTGTTTGATGTCCACAATACCGGCGGCATGCACGCTGTTCGTAATGACAGCCAGGAAAAATGTGAGGGCGAGGAAAATTTTCATAATGTGCAGTCGGGTTTGGAGTTGGCTCACCCTGCCGCGTGCCGCCCACCTTGTCAACCGCCTGCCTACATGTGTCGCAACGCTTCAATGGGGCTCAAGGCGGCGGCGCGCGAGGCGGGGTAGAGGCCGAAGATGATCCCCACCGCGCCGGAAATGCCAAAGGCAATCACCACCGACAACGGCGTGATGATGGTCTTCATGCCGGTCAGGTGGGAAACCACCAGGGGCGCGACAATCCCCAGCACGACGCCGATCAAACCGCCCCCGACCGACAGCACCATGGTTTCGACGAGAAATTGCGTGATGATGTCCTTTTTGGTGGCTCCGAGCGCGCGGCGGATGCCGATTTCGCGGGTCCGCTCGGTGACGGTGGCGAGCATGATGTTCATGATGCCGATGCCGCCGACCAGCAGGGAGATGGCGGCGATGGACCCCAGAACCACGTTAAAAATGCGCTTGGTCTGCTCCGCCTGCCGCAAGAGCTGGAGCGGCACGATCATTTCATAGTCCTTCTTCTCATGAAACTTCATTAACATCGCTTCCATCTGCGGCACGGCGGATTCCACGTCATCCACCTCGGCCAGTTGCACAATGATCTGGTGCAATTGCACCCGCTCGGCCTCGAAGCTTCCCGCTGAGCGGCGGAAGATGGTTTCACCGAAGCGACTCTTCGCCGTGGAGAGCGGGATGTAAATATTGCTGTCCAAGGGTTGGCCCGGCGACGTGCCCCCGCCCTGCGGCCGGCGCTGCTCAGTGCCCTTTTCACGCACCAAGCCGACGACGCGGTAATAATCGGCACCCACGCGAACTTCCTCCACGAGCGGATCCTGATACGGAAAAAGGCGTTCGGCCAAGCCCACGGTCAGCGCGCACACGTTGTTCATATGCGTCTCGTCCGTGTCGCTGGGGAAATGCCCGCGTACGATATCGATACCCACGATCTCCGGATAAATCGGATGCGTGCCGATGATCTGGCAAGGGACGTTGTTTTGGTTAAAACGCACATTTTCCCGGATGATGCGCATGGGCAGCACCCGCTTGACACCTTGCAACGTGGATTGGATCCGGCCGGCATCCTTGTACGTCAGGCCGTACTCCACCGCAAAACTGCGACCGCCGCTGGATGCTTTCGTGTCCTCGGGCGGTTTGATACTGCGGATGATGATGTTGTTGCTGCCCAGCTTTTTAATGGCCTGTTGAGCCTCATAGGAAGCGCCCTCGCCGATCGCCAGCATGGCAATGACCGAGCACACCCCAAAAATGATCCCGAGCATCGTCAGCATCGAGCGCATCTTGCGGAGCAACAGGCTCTTGATGCCCAACTGCACGGTACGGATGAGGGGATAAGCAACCATGTTAGGGGAGGGCCCGGGACGGGTGGCGAACGACGGGTGATTGATTCCCCGACGAAATTCGGTGCCGCCAGCAATCTGAATCTTTAAAGTGGCGTTGCGGGCGGTTCATTTGTTTGTAATTTCCCGGTCGATCACGCCATCCAGCATGTGCAAAACCCGGTGGGCCCGCTCCGCGACCTCCTCACCGTGGGTCACCAGCACGATGGTCTTGCCCCCGGCGTTAAGTTCGTCCAAGAGGCGCAAAACTTCCTGGCCGGTTTTGGAATCCAGATTGCCGGTCGGTTCATCAGCGAGAATCATCAAGGGATCGTTGACCAGCGAGCGGGCAATCGCCACGCGTTGCTGCTGCCCGCCGGAAAGCTGCTTGGGCCGGTGATCCAGGCGGTCGCCCAAGCCGACGAGCCGGGCGAGCTTTTCGCAGTGTGGATAGCACTCCTGCAATTCCTTACCCTGATAAAACAGCGGGACATGGATGTTCTCCACCACGGTCAGTTGATCGATGAGATTGTAGGATTGAAAGACAAAGCCGAGCCGCTTGCCCCGCACTGCGGAAAGCTGGTCGTCGGTCATTTGAGAAACATCTTCGCCGCCCAAATAATAATGGCCGGCGGTCGGGCGGTCCAGGCACCCCAAAATATTCAGCATGGTGGACTTGCCGGAGCCGGATGGCCCCATGATCGCGACGTAGGCGCCGGCCTCAATTTGCAAGTCCACGCCCCGCAAAGCCCGGACTTCGATTTCGCCGAGTTGATAGGTCTTTTCCAGCTTCTCAATCCGGATGATCGCGTCGCTGCTCATTCGGCCTTTTTGCGATCCGAATGGGTGGCCGGCTTCTTCTCCGGGGCGGTCGGAGCGGAGTCGCCATTCGTCTTGGCGCTCGCCTCCACGGCGGCGTTGGTGGCCTCACTCTTTTTTTCCTCGTTGGCGACAATCGAGCCCGAAAGATCAATGTTATCACTGGCCGATTGCGGCGAAAGCAGCACGCGCTGCCCCTCCTCCAACCCGCTCTTGATTTCGATCAAACGATCGTTGTACATGCCCGCCTCCACCGGCACCGGAATGTGGCCGGAACCTTTTTCCACGAAACAAACCTGCCGTCCTTTTACCGTGGTGACCGCCTGAATCGGCACGGTGAGCACGTTGACCAGGTTCGTGATGATGATTTCAGCGCGGCCGGAAATTCCCGGCTTGAGATCCGGCGGCAGTTCGTCCTCGATCAACACTTCCGTGGCATAGACCTTCAAGTTGGGGTTGTAATAGCGGCTGGTGGAATCCGGCAGCACGCCGACTTTGCGCACGATGCCTTTGAACTGCTTGTCGGGAATTGAATCAATGGTGACGTAGGCGCTCAGGCCGGGTTTGATCTTCTGCACGTGCGATTCGTGCACCCGGACCTCCACCAGCATCTGCGAAATGTCCGGCAGCTTGATGAGGTCCTGTTTCTGGCGCACGGTCGCACCTTCCTCGATCAAAATGCCGCTGCCCGGACTGCTGCTCGACGCGTAGATCACCAGGCCGTCCTGGGGCGCGAAAATCTTGGTCAGATTCAACTGCTCCTTCATCTGTTGCAGGCGCGTCTGCTGCAAATCCAGCGTCTTCTGTTTCGTGTTCAAATCCTCTTCATACGAGGCGACCTGCGCGGCCGACCGCTGCTTGAGTCGTTGCAGTTCCAACCGGGCTTGATCCAGCTTCGATTCCATCCGGCGAATGGCCTTGGGATAATCATATTTCGTCAGCAAATGGAGCTCCTCCGTGTATTGCGACACGGCAATCTCCTTCAACTTGGCGGCCAGGCTGTCCGCCTCCAGCTCCGTCTTGGTCGCATACCCCTTCTTCTCCAGCTTGATCGTGTATTCATTTCGATCGCGGGCGCGCTGCAATTCCTCCTGCGCCACGGTGATCTTCGTTTCCACGAGGCGGCGCTGCTGCGGCCAGTCACCTTCCTTGTATTTCTCCAGATCCGATCCGGCGAACTCCACCGTCAATTCCGCGTCCTTGACGTTGCTCTCGATCAGGCTCCTTTGGATGGACAAACTTTCCTTCGCCTGGACAAACGCAAACTGGCTGTTCTGGCGCACCACCTCCTGGGCGTTGAGCCGTTCGCGCAGATCGGCGGAATCCAGTTCCACCAGCAAATCCCCTTTCTTGGCGTAAATGCCCTCGGGCACAATGCTCAGGATGCGCGCCGTGCCTTCCAACTCCGAACGCACCGTCACCTCCCGCACCGCCTTGACTGTGCCGCCCTCCACAATGGAAATTAAGAAATCACTCCGTCGTACCGGATGGTAATTGACCTGCGTCGGGCCGCTCTTGGTAAAGCTCCGCGCCACCCCGTACGCCACCAGCAGGAGCACCGTCCCCACGATGGCGGCGCGGCGCGGATTTCGCCGGGTCCAGCCCCCAACCGTCACTTTGATTGCTTTCCAATTAAACATCATTTTCCAAATAGCTTTTCCGGCGGAATCACTTCGTCTTCCACGGGCGCCGCCGCCGCGTCGCCGCGCTTGGAGGTCGGCTGGTCGCGCGTCCAAAAGTGATCCTCGCCCGTTTCCAGTTTGCCAATGTTGATCAGCAGCCCCAGCCGCGCCACATGATAATCCACCAGGGCCTGCGTCAACGCGTTGCGGGCCTGAAACTGCGCCGTTTGGGCCTCGAGTTGGTCCCGGATGATCGCCCGGCCCGCCGCCACCAACAACGGCGCAATCTCGACGCGCCGGTCGGCCAGTTCGACCGCCCGCTGCTGGATCTGGTAATTTTGCCGCGCCTGCTCCAGCGTGCGCAAGCCCTGTCGAACCGCCGAGCGCACCCCGTCGAGCGAGAGCGACAACGAGCGGGTCTGGCTCTCGAAATTGATCAGCGCCGTCCGATAAGCATTCCGCTCGCGCAGTCGATCGAGCGGCAGGTTGAGCTGGACCCCCGCGCCAGCCCGGTAGTTCTTGAGGTCGAATTTCGTGTAATCCGTCGGACCATCCGAAGCCAGTGAGACATTGGCGAATATATTCAAGTCCGCCTTCAAGGCGTTGGCGGTGACTTTGATTTTGCGTTTGCTGTCCTCAAACCGGTCGATTTCATTGAGCAAATCAAGCCGGCTTTTCACCGCCATTTCGTAGCCATCCGTTTCGGTGAGTTTGACCGGCAGCAGCCCGGCCTTGGTCAGGTCCTCGAGCGCCGCGTCGTCGAGGCTGATCTCCACGCCGATCGGCAGGCCGAGCGTGTTCTTGAATCCATCCAGTGAGTTTTTGTAGCTCTCCACCGCCAGGATGTAGCTGCTCTTGGAGCTGAATTCATCCTGCCGCGCCTGATCGACTTGAAAGGCCGGCAAACGGTCCTTCGAGAGCGCCTCGGCCCGTTCCCGGGCCAGCACCAGGTTGCGGTAATTATTATAGGTGTTCCGCACGGTGTCCTTCTGCTGAAGCAGCCGGTAATACGCCGCCACCACCTCCACCGCAAAAGTGTTTTGAAAGTGGCTGAACGACCGGATCTCGTAAATCGCGTTCCGTTCCGCTTGCTTCAAATTCTCCGCCACGATCGCGACCCCCGCGCCGCGCAGCAACGGTTGCAACACGTTGACCGACATCGTGGTGGCCGCGGTGGGTCGCGGGTCGCCGGTGTAGTAACGCAGCACGTCGTTGGCAATGGCCGCGCTCACGCTCGCCCCGTTCTGGAGCAATTGTCCCACCCCGATCCGGCTGGCGAGCGCGCCCGACGTGTCGCCATTGACATCGCGCAAACCGGAGGCCGTCGCGCCGGCGGAAAACTTGGGGCCAAAATTATGCCGCTCTGTGGTCAGCGAAAGTGCGGTCAAATACAGCAACTCCTTGCGCGACTGGTATTGGCGATTGTTTTCCACCGCAATTTTCAGCGCGTCGGCCAGGCTCACTTTGCGCTTCTCCGCCAGCAACCGCTCCTGGATGATTTCCGCGCTCTTGATCGCGTCGGGTGCCCGCTTCGAATAGCGCGTTTCGATGTTGAAGTTGTTGGTCTTGCCGAGGTGCTTCAACTCGCCCTCGCGCAGAATCTTATAGACGTCTCGATCCGCCGAAGACCGATAATGCGACGCGCTGCAACCCGACCACAACGCCGCCGCGAGCACGAGCGCCCCTGCCAGCCCATGACCCTGCCCCCGAATCATTTGGAAAAATGAACGTATGATCTTGGGCATTTCAGGCAATTCGACCGGGTAACACAATTAAACCATCGCTCTTGGCTCGCAGAGAGACGGCGCGCACCCGCCAATTATTCAGGTGCGAACCCTCATAAACACAAGGCGGGAACGGGGTGTCAAGAACCGTGTGGGCAACCTCACCCCCGTAACCGCACGCCTTTAGGCCCAGCCAGCCAGTTGACCCACGCTGGAAACAAAAAGCCGCCCGTTGCCGGGCGGCTTGAAACTGTGAAGGTATGAACCCTTACGCCCGACGGTTCTTCCCGAAGCGGCGCACCGTGCTCGCCGCAAACGGCAGCAGCAGCAAGGCACCCGCGAGGTAGGTGGACGGTTCAGGAACGGGGGCAGCGTTAACAGTGAGGTTGTCCATTACGAATTGGCTACTATCGGAAGTGCTGAACGTCAAGGTGTCGATTCCCGACCAATTAAAAGACTCGAAGGTGGGGGCAGTGTCGATGACCGCGAAGGTTGACGAGTGGGTCAAGTTGCCGCTGAGATATCCATTGACGGTTATCGACTGAGGGCCCCATGCCCCGGTGAAAAAAGCCGAGTTCAACGTGAATATCCCGCCGGAAAAGCTCGCCGGGGAACCACCGCCGTTAAATGCTGAGTTTATCGGACTTACATTCCCATGCTCATAACCAGTTCCCAGCACATAATTCTTGTCGATGGCCAAAAGGTTGTTCCAATTGAATCCGGCATACCCATTGCCAATCGCCACATAGGTTGATCCTGAATTTATGTCGTCAAATGTGATTAACGTGGCGTGCGCGTTGGCCGCCAGCACCAGTGCGCAGGTGCCAGCAAGGATTGCGGTTTTGAATATTCTCATAGTTTTAGTTTTTGAATTGCGTGGATCACTGATCTATATAACCGGGGTCACTATGGCGAAACAAAAAGTATCAGTCTACGCCGCTTTTGGACATCTTAGTGCACTTTTGGGACATGGGAGGAAACAAGGGAAGAGCTGAAATGTTGAAAGCGGAAAGCTGAAAGTGGAAAGGAGAGGACGAAGGAAGACGGGGCAACCAGACCCATCGAAGGCGTTTCCCGCCTCCCCGTCGCCGCCTGAGCGCGTTTGGCTCCGGGAGCGCAACCATGGCCCCGTTCACCCTGCCCGCGAATCAGAACGCGCCAGCGGGCAGCGGGGGGGGGCAACGGAGCGATTGGCGTTCCAGGTAGGGCGACGGTGTCCTCACCGCGCCGGGGGGCGTGTTAAATCCATCCGTGTGGAAAGAGGAGCGCCGGACCATATTTGAGGAGTTTGGTTTACCCCCGGCTAAATTGACTTCCGATTCGCTCTGAAAACCAGATCGGCGCAACCCGTGAAGGCTGCGCCGATTGAAGGACCGAAAAAAGCGGCGTGGCTACGCCTCCTGTTTGCGGCTGCGCAGATGGCGGATGCCTTGCAACCCGAACGGCAGCAGCAGCAGCGCCCCGGCGAGGTAAGTGGAGGGCTCGGCGACGGCGGTATTTGGTAAATCAATCGTCACGGAGCCATTGAAATTATTTGCGTCTGCCCCAGAAAATGAATAAAGAACACTCCCATCTCGATCAAACAAAGATTATCTGCACTGGCGGTAGCGCCGGGCAGCGTGGGGGCGGGAAGCCCCTCCAAAGACTCGTGCTGTTGGTCTTTAAGTTTGCATTCCATTGAATTCTTCGGGCAGTGTCGTGGCCTCTAACCGGGACCGAAAACCAATTGACCGAACCAATTTCGTGAGTGTCCGCCAGAAAAGTAAAGGTTCCCGGAAAAGCACGCACCCATCCGGGCCACCGGCGGTCGGTAGCGAAGCTCGGGTTCCCGCCAGCCACGGAACCTCCCCGTGCCCCCGCTGGCACACGGCTGGCATTTGCCTGGGTTTGATCGTGGCTGTCTGGGTGGTTTATGGGCAGGCTTTACGATTTGACTTCATCAATTTGGATGATGGGGCCTATGTTTACGAAAATCCCAACATCCTTGCCGGCCTGAATTTCAAGGGCGTCCAATGGGCTTTCACCCACATCCACTCCGGAAACTGGCATCCCCTCACCACCCTGACTCACATGCTGGATTGCCAGCTTTTCGGGAAAAATCCGGCGGGACATCACCTCGGAAATGTCGTTCTCCATTCGATCAATGCCGTCCTGTTGTTGTTGGTGCTTCGGTTGCTGACCGGGGCACTCTGGCCCAGCACTTTGGTGGCGGCGCTGTTTGCCCTGCATCCGTTGCGGGTCGAATCGGTCGCCTGGGTTTCCGAGCGCAAGGATGTCCTGAGTGGTTTGTTCTTCATGCTCACCGTCGGTGCCTATGGACAGTATGTCCGCCGGGCCCATGGAACGAATCCACCAGGCACCGTTCAACCGCTCGCGCGGTGGCGATTCCTGTCGTCAGGGACCTACTGGTTGGCGCTGTTTTGTTTCGCGTTGGGCCTGCTTTCCAAGCCGATGCTGGTGACGCTGCCCTGTGTTCTGTTGCTGCTGGATTACTGGCCGTTAGCCCGCTGGAATTTTCCCGGACGGCAGGCTTCAACCGTGGCGGTGGAGGCAGGGCCGGGCGGGGCAGACTTTCGTTGGTTGCTCGTGGAAAAGATTCCCTTTCTGATGCTCAGCCTGGTTTCCTGCTGGGCCACGGTCATCGCCCAACGGCAGGCGATTGAATCCGCCCTGCAACTGGCGGTTCCCTGGCGGATCAGCAATACCGTGGTGGCCTATGCGACTTATGTCGGACAGATGTTTTATCCGGCGAATCTCGCGATTTTCTATCCGCATCCGGAAAACCATTTGTCGGGCGGTATCATCGTGCTATCCCTGGCCGTTCTGTTGGCGATCTCGGCGACGGCATGGAGGTGGCGGCAACGGTCCCCATTTTTCCTGATGGGCTGGCTTTGGTATCTCGGCATGCTGGTTCCCGTCATTGGCCTGATCCAGGTGGGCGGGCAGGCCCATGCGGATCGCTACACCTATCTGCCGCAAATCGGACTGTACCTGGCGCTGGCCTGGGGTTTGCGGCAGTTGTCGGCCCCGTGGCGAAATCGCCGGGTCCTCCTCGGCGTGGCCACCGCCGTGGTTCTCGCCGGGTCGACCTACGCGGCTTATTGCCAGACCCGGTATTGGCGTGACAGCATTGCGCTCTGGACGCACGCCGTCGCATCCACGTCGAAAAACGACATGGCCCACAATAATCTGGGATCCGCGCTGTTCGTCGCCGGCCAGACGGAGGCGGCCGTGGAGCAGCACGAACAGGCGCTCCGATACCGCCCGTACGAGCCGCGCTACCATTTCAAACTCGGAGTGGCGCTTTCCAAACAGGGGAAGACGGCCGCAGCCATGCTCCATTTCCGGGAGACGCTGCGGGTCAAACCCGACCACGCCGATGCCCATAACAATCTAGGGGCGGCCCTGGCCGAAGCAGGAAAGTTCGACGAATCCGTGCCGCACTATAACGAGGCCCTTCGGCTCGACCCAAATCAATCTGATGCCAACAACAACCTCGGGGCGGCGCTGGTGTCACTCGGCCGGCCGCAGGAAGCCCTGGCGCAATTTGAACGGGCACTGCAGCTCAATCCCCACAGTCTAAATGCTCGCAACAATCTCGGCCGGATTTTTTCCAATCTGGGTCGGCCGGAAGAGGCTGTGCAGCAGTTCAATCTCGCGCTCCAGCAGGATCCGAATTCCGCCGAAACCCGCAACCATCTCGGGGCTGCTCTGGCGGAATTGGGGAAGTTTGAAGCGGCGCTGGACCAGTACCGGCTCGCACTCCAGTTGAATCCCCGCTTTTCGGACGCCGAGGTCAATCTGGGAAAGGTGCTGAGCAAGCTAGGCAAAGTCGAGGAAGCAATCCAGCATTACGAGCGTGCGCTCGAACTCAAGCCGGATAACGTCGCGGCCCTGTTTAATTTGGGCAACCGGCTCCTGGCCAAAGGGAAGCTGGAGCTGGCGGTGCAACGGTATGTGCAGGCGCTCGGGTTGCAACCGGAATATGCGGAAGCGCATAACAATCTGGGATTGGCCTTGAGGAAATTGGGGAAACCGGCGGAGGCCCGGCCTCATTTTCAAAAGGCGGCGGAGCTTGCGGACGCCGAGGGAAAAACCGGGCTGGCGGAATCGATTCGTGCCCAGCTCAAGAGCCCGTGAAGGGGCGGATTCCAGCCCGCAGAAAAACATGGTGCGCGAGGAATTACGTTGAACCGGGCAGCGTGGGTGCGCCCAACCCGGAGCGTCGCCACCCGTAGCCAATCCTTTGCCCCACGATGGAAACAAAAAGCCGCCCGTTGCCGGGCGGCTTGAAACTGCGGAGGTCTGAACCCTTACGCCGTGCGGTTCTTGCCGAGGCGGCGCACCGTGCTCGCCGCAAACGGCAAGAGCAGCAAGGCACCCGCGAGGTAGGTGGAGGGCTCGGGGACGGGGGCGACCACGAAACTTACATCACCTGAGGCACCAGGAATATTCCAAGACGTCAAAGCTTGTGTGTCGGTGTTGAAGGTATGTGTGCCAGGCCTCAAACCCGACACCGTTACCAACAGCCAGTCGTCGACTGGGCCAGAAAGACCGGCAGTGCCGAGAGAAGTAAGCGTTCCTGAACCGAACGTGTAATAACCCGTATTAAAGAGCGCACCATCGAGCCCTGTCCGTGAAGTGACGTCGTTCTCAGAGCTGGTGAAGTTGTATTGGATTCCGTCGATGCTGAGGAATCCGGCCGGTGCTCCCAAGGCACCATGCCAGTGACTTGCGTAAAATGTAACGTCACTATTTGGTTGGGATTCCCACCCTAACGCCACAATGTGTGCCTTGGCTTCTCCGACAAAGGAGCCAACAGCGGCCAGAGTTGCGACTATCGCAGTGTAATATTTTAGCTTTGATATTTTCATGGTTTGTTGTGTTGTTTTCCGTATTTAATCTTGCAATAACTTACCATGGCTAGGAAATGCTTCTATCCCACTTTGGGACATCTTAGTACACTTTTGGGACATGGTAGGAAAACGGGAAAACAGGGGGTAGAAAGCAGAAAATTAATTTGGAAATGATAAGGCCAGCTGGCTTCGCTGCTCCCTTTAGGAAGATCCCCCACCCCACGATCGGCAGTGCAAGCAACTTGACCACCCTCCTGGGTACGCATATAAAGCTTGGGCCACGCCTTGGTTCCGGTTATTCATCGGCGCGTGAGCGCCGGTTGCGGGCTGGCAAGCTGCCAGACGGGGCACGTAAACGGCACGCGGGCAAGTGTGAAAGCGCTGGTTTGTGGCTGTAAAAAACTCACTATAAGCATGTTGGAAGGGTGGCTGAGTGGTCTATAGCAGCGGTTTACTAAACCGCCGTGGCGCTTGCGTCACCGGGGGTTCGAATCCCTCCCCTTCCGCCACTTCTCACTTAGACCAATAGAATCAATGGTTTAACGCGTGTTTCGAGATTTCTATTGTCTAAGAGTCAGAATAGAAACTTCAATAACGGCCCTTCATTGCCCCTTTTTAATCCGCAGTTCCGCCTAAACTTATCCCAGTCCGCCCAAATTTTGAGGACTTCAACTCCCCGGTCGGGGACAATGACCGTCCCATTCGATTGTTATCCCGACGGTGACTGGAACGAACCGGGGCGCGCCCTGGTCATGGAGGCTGGCTACCGCACCGCTTCCACAACTGAGCCGGGCGTCAATACTCCAGCGAAGCATCCCTTTGACTGGCGGCGTTGCCCGGCCCGCTACCCGTTGCGTGAATTGAAAATGTGGTCGGTTGGTTGCGGCGGCGGGCGAGGTGGGCGAAGCCTTTTTCGCTGCTTTGGCCGCGTGCCTGCGCGTTTTACACCAGATCGCCGTCGCTCCGCCGGTTGAAGGCGGCCTCGTAGAGGGCGATGAAATCCTCCGTGACGATGGGACGGGGATTAAAATTCGCGGTCCATTGCCGGCTGGCCTCGGTGGCGAGCAGGGGGATTTTGGCCGGCTCCACCCCGCAGTCCGCCAGTGACCGCGGAATCCCCGCGAGGTTCAGCAGCGATTCCAAGCGGGCGAGCAGAGCCTCCAGCGCGGAGTTCAAGCCATCGCTCACCCGCGCGAGTTCGAGCCCGGAGGCAAGCTCGGCGTAGGCTTGCAAGGCCACGGGATCCTGCGCATTGAAGCGCACCACGAGTGGCAGCATGATCCCGACGGCCTGGCCGTGGACGAGTTGGCAATGGGCGGTGAGCGGATTGGCCGCCGAATGCGCCGCCCCGAGCATGGAGTTTTCGATGGCTGTCCCCGCCAGCGCCGCGCCCAGCAACATGCGTCCCCGGGCCTCCAGATCCTTCGGGTGACTGAGCACGCGCGGAAAGCTCTTCATGCACAGCTTGAACGCCTCGTGTGAATACATGAGCGAGAGCGCATTGCGCTTTCTGGTCACCGCCGTCTCCACCGCGTGGGTGATGGCGTCCACGCCGGTGCAGGCGGTCACGCGCTTGGGTTGGGAGACGGTGAGCACTGGGTCAAGAATGGCGATGCGCGCGGCGGCCTTCGGGTCGCCACAGGCCATCTTCTGGTGGGTATGTTCGTCCGCAATGAGCGCATAGGACTGACACTCGCTCCCCGTGCCCCCGGTGGTGGGAATGGCAATGAGCGGCAGCATTGGTTGCGGGGCTTTGCCGTGGCCCCAATAATCCTGCATCTGCCCCCCGTTGGTGAGGATGAAATTCGCACCCTTGGCGGTGTCCATCGAGCTGCCACCCCCGAGTCCGATAATGGTGTCCACCCCGGCGTGCTTTGCCGTGGTGGCACAATGGTCCACGCAGCGCGTGGTGGGGTTTTCCAGCGCCTTGTCAAAAACAGTCACGAACATCCCGGACGCCTCGAGCAGGCGGCGCACCTGACCGGCGTGACCGGCGACCACCAAGCCGTGATCCGTGACCAGGAGCACTTTGCGCGCCCCCAATTCGCGGGCAAGCGCGCCGACTTGCTCCACGGCATTCACGCCAAACACCAGCCGCGTGCGCGGTTGAAAATCAAAACCCGCCGGGGGCGTTGGGAGCGGGTGATTGCCGCTGTGTGACATGGCCATTTCAGACGCCACCTTAACGAGATTCATTCACGCCATGCAAGCAGCACCGTGAATCACACCGCGCTTCGTTTAACCCAAATCCGAGTGGATGGAACAGGCAACGGAGAGGGAAGGTTCTCTCCGATACCGATGGATTCAAGCCCGGGCCTCGATTCCCTCAGTGGCCTGTTCAAATCCGGATTCACGTCCTGAATTAAGGCTTTCGTCCTCACTCCTCCCCTGCCCGCACTATTCACTATTCACCCCGCACTCCTTTTCTTACACTGCGCTCGTGAAAATCCTGTTCATCGGCGACATCGTGGGCGAACCCGGCCGGCGCGCCGTCGCCCAACTGGTGCCCAAACTCCGGCAATCGCACGGTCTCCACGTGGTCATCGCGAACGGGGAGAATTCCGCCGGCGGTTCCGGCATCACCCCCGACACCGCCGCCGATATATTTGCGGCGGGAGTGGATCTCATCACGTCCGGCGACCATTTGTGGGACCAAAAAGAGGTGGTTAATTTGCTGGTGGCCGAGCCGCGTTTTGTGCGACCGCTGAATTATCCACCCGGCACCCCGGGCCAGGGCAGCGCCATTTGTGAAGTGCCGGGACATCGGCCGGTCGCCGTCGTAAACCTCCAGGGCCGCACATTCATGGCCCCGCTCGACAATCCCTTCTGGCGCGTGAAGCCGGAGGTGGCCCGCTTGCGTGAACTGACCCCCATCATTCTCGTGGACATGCACGCCGAGGCCACCTCGGAAAAAATCGCCCTCGCGCGCATGCTCGACGGCCAGGTGAGCGCGGTCGTCGGCACCCACACCCACGTGCAGACCGCCGATGAGCAAATCTTCCCCGGCGGCACGGCTTTTTTGTGCGACGCCGGCTTCACCGGACCTCATGAAAGCTGCCTGGGCCGCGAAATCGAGCCGATCATCAAGCGCTTCCTCACCCAGCAACCGCAACGCTTCGCCGTGGCGAAGGAACGGATTCTCCTGCAGGGCGCGGTGATTGAGGTGGATGAGCAAACCGGAAAAGCAATCAGCATCCAGCGGGTGTCGGAACCCTTCTAAAGATATTTGCAACCTGCCAACGGTCAGCGGTGTTTTAATCGGCAAGCGAAAGATCGTTTATGGAAACTTTGCTAAGCATCCTGGTCGGCGTGGGCTTGAGCGCGGCCTGCGGGTTCCGGGTTTTCATTCCACCGCTGGTCATCAGCATCGCCGCGCTCTCCGGACATCTCACCCTTGCCCCCGGCTTCGCCTGGATGGGCACGCCCCCCGCCCTGATCGCCTTTGCCGTCGCGACCGGGTTGGAAATCGCCGCCTATTATATTCCCTGGCTGGACAATCTGCTCGACACCATTTCCACGCCGGCTGCCATTGTGGCCGGAACGGTGGTGACGGCGGCGATGATCACCGGGATGAGTCCGTTCCTTAAATGGACGCTCGCGGTGATCGCGGGCGGCGGCGCAGCTGGCCTGGTGCAAGGCTCCACGGTGCTGGCGCGCGGCCTGTCCACGGTCGGCACGGGTGGCCTGGCCAACCCCATCATCGCCACGATCGAATTGGCCGGATCCATTCTCACCTCGATTCTTTCCTTGATCGTGCCGGTGCTTGCGTTGCTCCTGCTGGCGGTGGCGGCCGTCGTGTTCGGCTGGAAATTTGCGCTGAAAAAATCAACCAGCGCGGCTCGAGCGGGTTCTGCGGGAACGTGACTTAAACCATCAGGCGAACGAGGCGAAAATCAACACCGGGCAGCCCATTTAGAAAATCAACTGCGGGCGTCAGGGAGACTCGATCCATCCGTAAACCTCCGCTGAAAGCTGAGCCGCGTCCGGGAATCCGGCTAGTTTCGACCGCGTTGGGTGTGTGACAAAAAAGTGACCAAAGGCTGGCGTGCCCTCGTGGCACGCTTGTTTTTGGTTGCTCTATTGTATCTATTTAGATACAAGATAGTCATGCCGGACACAATTGAAGCTCTTCGGTCGCGACGTGACGCCGTTATCGAACAAATGAAACGGATCGACCACTTGCGCCGCGGTTCACTCAGTCGCCAGTTCTTCAAGACTCGCCGCGATGGCAAGATCGTCCAATCGGGCCCCTATTTCATCCTGCAATGCTTCTTTCAGGGCAAGAAATGCTCGGAACGTATTGACGCAGTGGAGGCCGAACGGGTTGAACGACACGTCGAGAATTTCCGCCAGTTCAATGGCCTGGCCCAGGATTTCGTCACCCTTTCCGATCAGATCACCCAGCGAGAATGCGCCGCCGGTGACAGTAAAAAGAACGCCTGGAATCGGCCGAGTGCGAGGAAGAACGATTCAGCGAAACCCAAGCCTTCCTAGCCCTGGTCCGTCAACAATGGGGCCAACAGGGGGTCAAGAATCTGGAGGCCGTCGAGTTGGGTTTGCGCCTTGCTCTCCTTCAGGATGGCCGCAAACTTCTGGACCAGTTGATCCAATCGGCGGCGGATGGGCTTTCGGAAGCCCAAGCTCAGACGGGGGAAAAGTGTCATGCTGATCGACCTCGGGGCGTGGCGACGATCTTCGGCTCCATCGAACTGAAACGGGATTACCTCTATTCACCCAAGGACAAGGACACGCCGTGGGCCGCTCGAATGAAAGATCAGTGGAAGGGACAGATGGAACGGGATGAAGTGCAAACCGTCATCGACGCCATGAGAAAAAGGGCCGGGGAACTGGGGGACATCTCCGAGCAGACCCTGAAGAAGATTCGCGAAAAGATCGGGTAACTGGAGAACAACAAGGACAAGATGCTATATGGGAATTTTCGCCAACAGGGCCTCTTCTACGGATCGGGTGTGGTCGAGGCAGGCTGCCGGGCTGTGATCGGCAAGCGTCTCAAACAATCCGGGATGTTCTGGTCCCAATCGGGTGCCCAAAACATCCTTGCCCTACGCTGTGCTCTGGTCGGCAATCGCTGGGATGAGTGCTGGAATCAGGTCAACAATTCCAGCCAGTTCTCGGCCCAAGCCGCCGCCTGATACGCCCGCAGTTACAAATCCGTCACGCACCTCCCGCTTCTTGCGGTTCGTTTTGGGATTTGCCACCCGCCCCCCAATGGCGTAGAACTCACCTCCCGCTTCGGCGGGATGTGATGAAACCACAAGTCGAACTCTACGATACGACCCTGCGCGACGGCAGCCAGGGTGAAGGCATCAACTTCTCGGTCGCGGACAAACTCCGCATCGCCGAGCGCCTTGACGCCTTCGGGATTCACTACATCGAGGGTGGCTGGCCGGGCAGCAACCCGAAGGACATCGAGTTTTTCGCCCAGGCCAGGAAGCGCAAATTCAAGAACGCGAAACTTGCCGCCTTCGGTTCCACCCGAAAAAAGGGCGTGCCCGTCGAGCAGGACGACCAGGTCCGCCTGCTCATCGATGCCAACACCCCCGTCATCACGATCTACGGCAAAACCTCCATGCTGCACGTGAAGGAGGTCCTGCGCTGCTCACCCGACGAAAACATCGGCATGATTGGCGACACCGTGCGTTACTTGAAGGACCACGGAAAGTTTGTGATCTACGACGCCGAGCATGGCTTCGACGGCTTTAAGGTGGATTCGGAATACGCCCTCGCCACCTGGCAGGCAGCGGAGCAGGCCGGGGCCGATATGGTCGTGCTCTGCGACACGAATGGCGGCTGCCTGCCGGGCGAGATCACGACCATCACCAAAACCGCCATCGGCAAATTAAATTGTAAAATCGGCATTCACACGCACGACGATATCGGCGTGGGCGTCGCGAACGCGCTGGCGGGCATCGCTGCGGGCGCGGTTCAGGTGCAGGGGACCATCAACGGTTATGGTGAACGCACGGGCAATTGCAATCTGACCAGCGTCATCCCGTGCCTGCAATTGAAGCTGGGCAAGGCGTGTCTGCCGGCCGCCGCGCTGCGCAAGTTGAAAGAGCTTTCCCAGTTCGTCGATGAAATCGCCAACCTCCGCCACAACCCGCGCCAGCCGTGGGTTGGTTCGTCCGCATTCGCGCACAAGGGCGGCGCGCACGTCAACGCCGTGCAAAAGCTCGCGGCGAGCTACGAGCACATTGACCCGGCCCTGGTGGGCAACGAGCGCAATATTCTTGTAAGCGATTTGTCCGGCCGCAGCAACATCCTGCTCAAGGCGCGCGCCCTCGGCTTCAAACTGCCGGACGACGCCCCGGAGACGAAGGCCATCCTGAACCGCGTGAAGGAGCTGGAGCACGCCGGTTACGAGTTCGAAGCCGCCGAGGCCTCGCTCGCCCTGCTCATTCGCGGCATTCTCGACCACCACCCGGAGTTGCTCTTCACGGTGGAAGATTTTCACGTCACCATGCGGGGCAACCGCCAGGCCTCGAGCAACGAAGCCACGGTCAAGGTGCGCGTCGGCAACGCGGTGCACCACGAAGTCGCCGAGGGCGACGGTCCGGTGAACGCCCTCGACGGCGCGCTCCGCCGGGCGCTGGTGAAATCATTTCCCCGATTGAAGAGCGTCCAGCTCACCGATTATAAAGTGCGCATTCTCGACAGCGCCACCGGCACCGCCGCCAAAACGCGCGTGCTCATCCAGTCCACGGATGGCAAACGCGAATGGGGCACTGTGGGCGTCAGTGAAAACATTATCGAAGCCAGCCTGCAAGCGCTGGTGGACAGCATGGAATACGCGTTGATGCGTAAATGACTTTCGAACGTCAAACCAACACAACTATGAAACAGCTCGCCATTCTGCTCACCGTGTTCACCTGCGTATTCGCCACCCGCGCCGCCGACTGGGTCACCTATGAAGGCAAGGCCGGCCCCGGCAAGGGCAAACACATCGTCCTCCTGTCCGGCGATGAGGAATACCGCTCCGAAGAAGGGCTGCCGCAGCTCGCCAAAATTCTTTCGCAACGGCACGGCTTCAAATGCACCGTAATTTTTCCCGTCGATCCCACAACAGGCGAGATCGATCCGAACAACGGAGACAGCGCCCCCGGGATTGAGGCGCTGGACACGGCGGATCTCTGCATCATGCTGCTCCGTTTCCGGCACTGGCCCAATGAACCGATGAAACATTTCGTCGATTATTACCTGGCCGGCAAACCGATCATCGCCCTGCGCACCAGCACCCATGCGTTCAACTACAAGAACGATGGCTCGAGCGCCTACGAGAAATTCGGCTGGCAAGGCAAGGAATGGGCGGGCGGCTTTGGCCGGCAAGTCCTCGGCGAAACCTGGGTCAGCCATTGGGGCTCGCACAAAAACGAAGCCACTCGCGGCCTCATCGAGGCTACCGCCAAACACAGTCCACTTTTCCGCGGCGTGGAAGATATCTTCGGCGACACCGATGTTTACGAAGCCGCGCCGCCGGCCGATGCGAGAATCCTTGCGCGCGGCCAGGTCCTCAAAGGCATGAAACCGGGCGACGCCCCGGCGGATTACAAAAAGAAAACCGTCAAAGGCGTCGAGCAACCGGTGAATGATCCAATGCAGCCCGTCGTCTGGCAGCGCGATCACACCAATGAAGCCGGCAAGGTCAACCGGACCCTGACCACCACCCTGGGCTCCGCGACGGATCTCCAGAACGAAGGACTCCGCCGCCTGATCGTCAACGGCGCGTATTGGGCGGTTGGACTGGAACGAAAGATTCCGAAGCAGGCCAACGTGGACCTCGTCGGTGAATTCCATCCCACCATGTATGGCTTCAACGGCTTCAAAAAAGGCGTCAAGCCGGCCGATCACGAGTTGAAGTAGGATTTTTTCTTAACCACGGATGGACACGGATGAACACGGATTCAAAACCGGACCTGCACCATTCCGAGAACACCAAGCTGCTGTTCAAGGAGGAGACGCAGAAAATCATCGGATTCTCGTTCGAGATTCTCAATGAAATTGGACATGGACTCAACGAAAAGGTTTACGAAAACTCTCTAGTGGTATTGTTCAAGCAGAACGGGATCGCCTTCGACCAGCAAAGAAGATTTCCGGTTTGTTTCCGAAGTGTACAAGTCGGCGAATTTATTCCCGACCTGATTGCTTTCGGCCGGGTGATTGTGGACGCAAAGGTGGTGGATCGAATCACCGACCATGAACGCGGCCAGTTGCTAAACTACCTGCGCATTGCGAAGCTTCGCGTTGGTTTGATTCTAAACTTCAAACACGCCCGTCTGGAGTGGGAACGAATCGTGGTTTGAGTTTGCGATTTCTTTATCTGTGTTCATCCGTGTCCATCCGTGGTTAAAAAAATTGAAATGAGCGAAATCCCCAAGGCCTACGAACCGCAGTCCGTCGAGGACAAATGGTATGACTTCTGGGTGAAGCAGGGCTGCTTCACCGCCGACCCCGCACGCGTCACTGATAAGCGCCCAGCGTTCTCCATCGTCATCCCGCCGCCGAATGTCACCGGCATGCTCCACATGGGGCACGTCCTCAACAACACCATCCAGGATATCCTGAGCCGCAAGGCGCGCATGGATGGCAAGGAGGTCCTCTGGCTCCCCGGCACGGATCA
>JAYTXL010000010.1:0-4215 GCA_043742955.1 Verrucomicrobiota bacterium
TCCTGATCAGCCACGTGCTGACGGAATTGCAGCCCGAGCAGGCGCAGCAACTCGCGGACTTCGCCGCCGCCTCGGCCACGACGGTGATCTGGGTGGAACCGGGAACCCACGACGCGAGTCTGGCGTTGATCGCCGTGCGCGAGCGGTTGCGCGCGAAGCTGAATGTCGTCGCGCCCTGCACGCACGCGGCGACGTGCGGCATTCTCGCGAAAGGCAACGAGGCGCACTGGTGCCATCATTTCGCCAACTCGCCGCCAGCGGTTTTTGTCGATGGCGATTGGGCGCGCTTCGCGAATTTCATGGGCATCGATCTCCGTTCGCTGCCGCTGAGTTTTCTCGTGCTGGATCGGCGTCCCGCGCCCGCGGTGCCGCCGGGCGCGGCGCGCATCATCGGTGGCGCGCGTGTGGCGAAAGCCGAGGCGAAATTTCTCGCGTGCGATGCCACCGGCGTGGCGCAACGGCATCTGCCCCGCCGCACGTTCCCCGAGGAATACCGTCGCGTCCGCAAACGTCTCGTCGATCCGCTGCAAGTGTGGGACTGCGCCGGCGACCAAATCAAAGCCGTGCGCGAATTCGGCGGCACTCCGCCGGGTTGATCCGGCGAGGAAATTGCCGATATGAGAACCCAAACACCTTTGGCGTGAGCCGCCGGGTTGGTGGGAGCATTAGGGTGGAAGTGGCTGTTCTCCCTAACCCTCTCCGGCTGGGAGCGGGGGAACATCTGCCGCCCAGTCGCCAACCCGGTGCGCTCCGGTCAAACGAGATGCGGACTCCGTGACTCCCTCTCCCAGGGGGAGAGGACTGGGGTGAGGAAGAACGGCCCGAGCTTGCCGTGCATTTTCAAATTCCCCTGACCCTCCACGCGTTCTCCCTCACCCCTACCCTCTCCCCCAGGGAGAGGGAGTACCATTCGCCGCCCCTCCGCCAACCCAGCACCTCACCCATACCCCGCGACGGCCGAACCGGCCCCCTCTCCCAGCGGGAGAGGGAGTCATGACGTCCGACGTGGGCGAAGGTGGCGTTTGGGGTTGGCGGACGGGGCGAGGGGGGCGGTGAGTTGCTCGTAGAGGGCGAAGAGGTATTCCACGCGGGCGCGGGCGTGGGGGAAGGGCGCGGGGCGGTAGCATTTGTCCACCGCAGCATCTAGGGCGGCGTGCGCGCGGACCAGCATGGCCAGCGGGTCGTAGAGGTCGGCCAGCGTGGCGCCGGGGAATTTCGCCCGCGCGTCCAACACGCCCTGCGCCGCCTGCTCCACCGCCGAACGCTGCCTAGAGTTATGAACTTTGACGACGCACATAGAGGTTCTTGAAAACACTAAGCAACCTCGTCGTCGAGAAACCGATTCAATTCAGTGAGGTATTGTTTCGAGGGCCAGAGAGCGACGTTTGTTGGAAGGCGGTTTCGCGGAACCGGCCCGGCAATCGCGTCAAATGATTCGATGTCGAACTGCGCGGCTTGCGCTGCGAGGCGGACGGGATTCGGTATCGAAACAATATAAGCGTTCGCAGAATCATCGAACGAGAGGCGGAACAAACCCTCGTCAAATGCCCAGTGGCTTTGCTTGTTAAGGCAGAGGCCATTCTTCGTGGCGTCCAAATCAAAACGGCTCCAAGGGAGGATGTGGGCAGCATCAACTCCGGCGGTTGATGTGGCTTCAGTCCGAGGCAGCCGCTGGCCCGAGAACATGCAGCGCGAATCGTAAGCCTCCCGAACCTTGCGTCGAAATGCAGAGGCGGAACCGCCGCGAACGGCAGCAAGCCGCCACTGCCGCACGCGCTCAATGCGCGCCTCAGCCGGGTTAACGTGGACTTCCTCCGCGTAATCCTCATCGCCGACTTCGGCAGAAATGACGCCGACTGACGGTGCGCCGAGCGCCCCAAGACCAAAATGCGCCTCAAGCAATGGCAGCATGTCACCTTCGGGCTTGTTGAGTGCAGAGTGCAACGCGGCAAACGAACCCACTAACTGCGTCTGTGTTGCGGTCGCCGACGTGAACGCGGCAGCGTGCGCACGCACCGCGTCGGCGAGTGCGCCTGCCTCACCACCGCCGAGCAGTCATGGAGTAAAAGACCTGCTCGCTTTGTATGGTCTGCCGTTTGAATTTCAATTCACTCAAGGGGTCGAAGAAGACACTGATTCGCGGCACGGCCTCAAGCTGGCTGACAACGGCAAGGCAAAACTTGTCCCGAAACTCTTCTGCCTTGCCAAACTCATTGTCTGTCATCCGAATTCCTCCGGTGTTACCGCGCACGCCTTTTATCTCGGCAAGAAAGTATTCGTTCTCGACCGTGATTTGGAAGTCATAGCCGTCACCGAAAAGCCTCGCGTCTTGCAGAGCGCCGGAGGCGAAGCAGCCAATCGTCCGATAGTTATTCATAAAGAAGAGCTCAGCCTCATTCCCGGTCTCTTGGAGTTGCCGGAACTTGCTTTTCAGAATTGGAACAATGGGTTTCACCAGCTCGCCCGCGACGGGAAAGTAAGTTTGGAGGTAGTTCTCAAACATGGCGGCGTAGCCTGCCACATCAAGGTCGCCGAAAAGAGAATCGAGCAGCGTCTTGCGGTGAAGGTAACGGTCGCCGTTCTGCCACCAACCAACCTTCGCGTTTCGGACGAGTGGATTGAACAAGTCCTGGCGGTTCTTAAGCGTTCCTCGCGTTTGCGCGACGCCGCGCGCAATCAGGCTGTTGAACAATGCGCTCTTGGTCTTGAAGCCCAATGTGGCCACAAGTTGTGCTTCGAACTTAGCCAAGCCATAGCCGACGAGGTTGAGCACCTCATAATTCTCATGCCGAGCGCCGGTCGGTTTGTTCATCGTATGCTCGTGGTTTTAGATTGGCCGGATAGACTGAAACTCGCTGGCCCAACTGTCGCGGCTTCGCGTGTGAAGAATAAGCCGCAGTCGAGGCAATCGAACAATCCTTCGTCATCTTCTTCGCTAAGGTTGGTGCTTCCGCAACCGACTAGGTCGCCTTTCCACCTCGGAAGGAGCGGGCACCTTAACAAGGAACGGACTTTCGAGTGCTTTCGCATCTTAATTACACAGGAACTTCCGTGTCACACGCGCGCGGCGTTCGGGTTCAAAAAGTATTTGTTCGGGACCGTTGACGTCTCGATGACACCCAACAATGAAGACTCTTTGGCGTGATTGGGGGACTCCGAAGTTTTTGCTGTTAAACACACGCCAGCCGACAGAATACCCGAACTCGGCCAGCGTCCCGATGACGGTGCCGAAGTCTCGTCCACGGTGTGAGCTAAGAAGACCTGCAACGTTTTCGAGCAGGACAACTCGGGGGCGTGCTTCCCCAATGAGGCGAGCAAAGTCGTAAAAGAGTCCAGAGCGTTTCCCTTTAAGCCCTGCTCGCGCGCCCATGCGAGCCAGCGAGACATCCTGACAGGGGAATCCTCCTGCCCAAACTTCGGAAACAGGTATGGCTCCTGCGGTGAGTTCTTTGATGTTTTCATGGCAGGGTATTTTCGGCCAGCGGTGCTTGAGGATGGCGCGACAGAATTTGTTGAGTTCGCATTGAAAAGTGATGTCGAAGCCGGCCCGCTCAAAGCCAAGGTCAAAGCCGCCAATCCCGCTGAAGAGCGAGGCGGCACGGAAGCGCGGCGTAGTGGCAATACCCTTGCCCGTGCCGTTTTGCGGCAAGTTTCCGTTGATCTTTCCGTTGGAGTGCGACGGCATCGTTAAGGTGGATTGTAGTGGCCCTGTCATTCGCTGCAAGAAAGCTGAATCGCTATTTCGATTTCAATGCGCTGCATGATGGCCTTTGTTTTCGCGCATCAGAATCTTTGGACCGTAACGACGCGTGTGAGAAGCGCGGGCTGAAAAGGTTGCGGCAGTCCTCGAGATAGAACTGGAAGGATTTGGTGGCGAAGATGCCGTTGTCCTCGGCGAAGAGGCAGAAGAGGAGGCGGACGAGGAATTGTTTCAGCTCGTGCCCGGCGTGGCCCGGCGCGTCGGTGCCGTAGTCGCCGGCTTCGAGCGCGTCGTGCAGATCACACATGAGGCGGGTGGCTTCCTCGTTGGCGGGATCCTCGGGGTTGAGCTTGTGCTGCTGGTAGCCCGCGATGAAAAAGAAGTGCCGGATGTGTTTGTGGAAGTCGGCGAGGGGAAACTCGCAGGAGGGCGGGAGCCGCTGGAACAAAGGCGCGTCGGGGTCCTGCTCCGGTTCGAGGTCATGAATGGC
This sequence comes from Verrucomicrobiota bacterium, assembly GCA_043742955.1. Taxonomy (GTDB): domain Bacteria; phylum Verrucomicrobiota; class Verrucomicrobiia; order Limisphaerales; family JAYTXL01; genus JAYTXL01. The sequence continues at coordinate 4,191 of JAYTXL010000010.1, forward strand.
GATGCGCTGGAAGTCCGAGACGATG
>JAYTXL010000011.1:0-12891 GCA_043742955.1 Verrucomicrobiota bacterium
GAGGCTTTATCGGTCTGCGAGAGAATCAGTTTGAAGTGTCGTTCGCCTTCTTCCTCGGGGTTGAGGAGGTAATAATTGCGAAGTTTGCGCGGTGAAAAGCCGTCCACCGGCTCTCGATTTACCTCGTCCAGTTTGTCTAACGCGCTTGCCAGCGCAGCGAGCAGGAGAGTCAGCGTCGTCAGGCGTTGCTGGCCGTCGATCACCAGCATGGGCGACTGGCTCGACACCTGATAGAGACCTTTCTCGATGTAAACAATGGAACCGACGAAGTGCGCCGTGACAGCATCGTTGCTGCCCGTGCGCAGGATGTCGTCCCAGAGTTGGCGGCATTCCCGTTCAGTCCACGAGTAAGTGCGCTGGTAGATGGGGATGACGAACTGCGGCGACTTCTTGAGGAAGTCGAGGAACTTGGCTTCGGTGGCTTTCATAAAGTTACTTGGCTAGACAACAGACGCGGCAGCAGCGGATCGCACGTCCGACGGAGGTTTTGGATTTGGCGTTTCATGGCGATTTCAATCCCACATGTAAGCTTCGTCATGCTCGACACCATATTTCTTCAGGAACATCCGGAACTCTTCCTGAAAGGTTCGCGTGCGATGATGTTCCTCTTGGTTGTCAATGTAGGCGCACAGGGAATCCAGATCCGCCGGGCTGACGGAGAAGCAACCGTAGCCGCGTTGCCACGAGAACGCGGCGAGATTCGGGGCTTGCGCTTTCAATCATTTCGACGAAGCGGTTTTCAAGTTTTCCACCAAGTCCGCGATGGTCAGCGTGCGCGACAACCGGATGGCCAAATGCACATGGTCCGCCACACCGCCGGCCCGATAACATTCGCAGCCCGCGTTTCGGGCGACCGTCGCGAGATAGGCGTGGAGATTGGGCCGCGTGTCGGGATCAAGGAACGGACGGCGTTCCTTCGTGCTGAAGATAATGTGAATGACGACGAGGCTCAGGGATTGTGGCATGGCAGTTATGGTGGGCCAACGGCCCGGTTCATACCAGCCTGGGGCAACGCCCCATGTCACGATGACAAGAAATGCCCGAGCGCCAACGGCGCGATTCATCCCTGCGGAGTGTTTCGCAATGTTGTGATGAATGGCGCATGGTGGTGGGTCGGGCTATCAGCCCTCACGATATTTGTGGCCGGCAACTGGGGCGTTGCTCCAGGCTGGTTTGAGGACGCGCCGTTGGCGCTGGCGGAGGCCAATTCCGATTGGCTCGACAGCAGACGCGGCAGCAGCAGGTCGCGCGTCCGGCGGAAGCAATGGACTTGCGCTTCAAGCGTCGCGATTCGGCCCAGCGCAGCGGCGGCAAATGTCGTGACGCGATTCTCCAACGAATCGGTGCGGCTGCCTTCTTCCGATGGAGCGATCCAGTGCATGATTACCGGGCGAGGATAGCAGCATGGTGGCGGCTTTGAAAGCCAGAGTTTCATACCTTCGCGTAAATCTCGCGGCTTTTCTCGGTGAACGCGCGGGGTTCTTCTCCCATTCCCTTTTGCAGTGCTTCCTGTCCCGAGATGCCTTGCTCGGCTGCGTAATTGCACACGACTTCTGTCACTTCGTAGTCGGTTTGAAGATCAGTTGCGAGAACTGATACAACGCCTTCTTCCAGTGCTGGAAGTCGTGCGCGTGCTCATCGACGTGCCAGACGTGCGGGACGTTCTTTTCCTTCAAGTAGGCGTGAACGCCCTGGCTGATGCGAATGAGGCCGTCCTTGTTGCCGCAGGAGACGTAGAGGAGCTTGAGTTGCTTGGTCGCCTTCTCTGGGTCGGCCACGAGTTCCGCCGCCGGCTTGGTGTTCGGCGCGGAGGAGAAGCCGCCGACCCACGCGAAGGTGTCGAGGTTGGCGAGACCGAAGTTGAGCGACTGGCCGCCGCCCATCGAAAGCCCGGCGAGCGCGCGGCCCTCGCGAGCCTTGACCACGGAATACTTGCCCTCGACGAACGGAATGAGCGAACCGAGCAAGTCCTGATCGAACTTGCCGAACGCGGGCGCGGTCGCCATCGCGTTGGGACCGGGGCGGTCGTCCGTTTGCGCACGACCGTTGGGCATGACGATGATCATGGGCACGGCCTTTTTGTCCGCAAGCAGGTTGTCGAGAATGATTTCGGGATGGCCGCCGCGACGCCACTCCTCCTCGTCACCGCCGATGCCGTGGAGCAGATACAGCACGGGATATTTTGTGTCCGCGGAGTAGCCGGGCGGCATATAGATGAGCGCCTTGCGTTTGTTGCCGACGGACTTGGAATCGTACTCGACCATTTCGAGCTTGCCGTGCGCGATGCCTTCGCGAGTCGTGTCGTAGCCGCCCGCCGGATTCGGAAACGCCGGCTTGTCGTCGGGCTTCAACTCGATCGGCCCGCCGAATCCGCCGCGACCACCGCGCTGGCCGGGTGCGGCCTGCGGGGCGGCGCCTTCGCGTTTCGCGGTCGCCTCGGACTTGCCGAAGTCACCTATTTGGCGGGTGAACTTGATCTCGTTGCTGGAAATCTTCCCGGTGTAGGTGATCTTGATCTCGTTGTCCTGAACCTTCAGTGGCTCGACAAAGGTCACCGTGTCGTCCTGGACTTTGCCTTCCTTGAACTCGGCGTCGCGCTTCTCACCCTCTCGCTCGACGCTGGCCTTGCCGGTGACGTTCGTGCCGTTCTGCTTGAGTGTGAAGGTGTATTTCTGCAAGCCGCGCTGCGTTTCGAATTCGGCTTTCCAGGTGCCGGTGACATCCGCCGCCAGGGCGGAGAGTGCACAGACCGCGAGGGTCAGAACGATCAGTGGAGTTTTCATATTTATCGGTGGGGTTTTCAAATTTTCGTCGCGGTGGGGGCTGAAAAAGTTCAATCTTTGAACAGGAGGGGCGCGAACTGATACAGGCTGCGCCGCCAGCTCTGCCATTCGTGCGCGGTGTTGGGGGACTCGTAGAACACGGCGTTGAGCGCGCGGCGGAAGCCGCACTTTCACCAATATTTTCAAGGTGATTTGAATGGTCGGGGCGGTGAGATTCGAACTCACGACCTCTTGTACCCGAAACAAGCGCGCTACCAGGCTACGCTACGCCCCGAACCAAGGCTTTGAAACTTGCCGAGGCTTCGCCTAAATTGCAACGACGAAGTTTTCTGTACCGTTCGCGAAGAATAGATTAGCCACCTGAAGTCAACACCGGACGGCGTTTTCGGGCGGCGGTGTATTCCTGCCGGCGATCGAGTCTCACGGAGCGGTTCCCGTTGGCGACACGCCTCGTGACTCAGGTCATCGCGGCCCATGCGATTGTCACCGGGAGGTTGCTGAGGCCATCGACATAGACCGGCCCGCAGACAAAGCGTTTGGGCGGAAAGAACCCGATAGGCGCGGCCGGAGATGAATTGGAGCCAGTTGCTGATCGCTTCAGTGTCGTCGGTGCGGCCATCTCCGCGCGCGCCGAGATGCTCGGGCCGCACCCACGAGGATTCGGCCAGTTCCCACCATTGTCCGTCGGCGGACTTGAACTTCGCCGCGTGATCGGGTGACTTGGGAACCGCACGGTAGAGGCCGCCACCACCATCCGTCGCCGCATGGTAACCGGCGACGCGGAGGTATTGCCACTCGACGCTCGCCTCGCTATGGTTTCGGCATGATTGGCATTGGCACGCTCCTGAATGCGGCGGGGATTCTGCTCGGCGGTGCCGCCGGTCTGACCGTGGCCCGGCAAATCCCTCCGGCCCGGCAGGTGCAGGTGAAACAAATCCTCGCGGCCTTCACAGTTTGGATTGGCCTGAGCATGACGTGGAAAGGGCTAAACGGGAGTTTCACCCAGGTGTGCAAACAGTTCGCGTTTGTGATTCTTGCAATGATGGCTGGCAAACTGGTGGGTCAATTGCTCGGCATACAAAGAAACCTGAATCGCCTGGGCCAGTATGCCCGGGAACGGTTTGTCCAATCCAACCTCCAGGACGCGCATCGGACCAGCGACGGATTCATCACCTGCACCTTGCTTTTTTGTGTCGGGCCGATGGCCATCCTTGGCGCGGTCGAAGATGGGGTGGCGGGTAACTACAAGATCCTGGGAATCAAAGCCGCCATGGACGGTCTGGCAACCATGGTTTTTGTAAGCACGTTTGGCTGGGGGGCGATGTTGGCGGTGATCCCGGTGGTGGCTTACCAAGGCACCATCACTTTATTGGCCGCACAGTTGCAGCCCTATTTGCAGCAGCAAGAACTGCTCGATTCCGTCAATGCCACCGGCGGGCTGCTGGTTTTCTCGCTGGCCCTCCTCATTCTTGAAATCAAGAAAGTTGAGCTGGCGGATTACCTGCCCAGCCTGGCGCTGGCTCCTTGGCTCACGTTTCTAAATCGCACGATACCCACCGGGTTGCTCGTCACCGTCACCTTCGGCAGCTGTCTGCTGGGGAGCATTATCCTGGCGAAGTTCAAGCGCCGGCGCACGGCGGCGGCTAAAGGCTGAGCGCGTCTCAACTGGGCCAACTTCCGAAATTGTGAGAGACGACTTGGCCGGATCTATTCCGTTCGTGCTTTCCCACACCAGGGATCACGTCGAAAAGGTTTGGGCTGGCACACCGGAAACCAACGCGAACGGAGTCCGATCAACCTATTTTCATTCATGAATGGGTTTTGCTGGCGCAGTCTGGTGGCTGGCGTTGATCCAGGGGCGTTTTCAACATGCCCATCCAACTTTGCTGCACGGGCTGATCGAAGCCGTCCAGCCCGAGTTGGATGGCGGATTGATCTTCACGCCAGGCGAAGGTGCCGAATACCCGGTCCCAAAATGAAAAGAGCGAGGCGTAGTTGGAGTCGGTTTCGCTTTGAACGCGCGAATGATGAATCCGGTGCATGGCCGGTGTCACGATGAAAACGCGCAGCGAATCGTCCAGCCAGCGTGGCAGGGCGATGTTCGCGTGTTGGAACTGCACGACGGCAAAGAGCACCGCTTCGTAGAGCACGACCTGCCAGAGCTGGATGCCACTGAGCACCAGCAACGGCACTCGCAGCAGGGAGGAGAATAATATTTCACCGAGGTGAAAACGACTGGCCGTCGTTACGTCCATGCACGCATCGCTGTGGTGCAGGCGATGAAAACGCCACAAGAATCGCCAGCGATGATTCAGCCAGTGCCATTTGTACATCCACCCATCGAGCAGCACCATGGCACCCAGCAGGTTCATCCAACCGGGCAACTTGCCCCAGTGAAACAGACCGAACTGGTGCTCCGCCGTCCAACCTGACACCCACAGCCAGACCGTGGCGATAAACGTGGAAACGACCACGGAATTCAAGGTGCCGACGCCGAAGTTGCGCCCTGCGTGCAGCCCGCGCTCGCGCCATCGGCGGAAAAAGAAAGGGAAGCAGGGCGCGAGCGTTTCCCAAACCAGCAGGAGCACCAGGACACTGAGCGAGACGGACGATTTGCGTTTGAGCAGCGTCGCCACGTTCACGGTTGCGCCAATTTCAGGAAGCAGAAACCAAAGAGCGGCCCCCAGAAAAACGAGCAGGATCGCGCCAATAATGAGCTGCTTTTGTTTCATGATTTGATGGCCGTCTGTCTTTAATTTCACGCCGTCTCCGCAGGTGCAAGCTCATTGGGGCGCAAGGCAGAAATCGCTTGCCGTCGATTTCCAGGAGCGGTGATACTCGCTCCCATGATTAAAGTTCGTCTTGGCATCGTCGGTTTGGGCAATATCGGCAAATTTCACACGGGTTATCTGCTCGACAAAAAAATCTCACGGTGCGAACTCACGGCGGTTAGCGACGCCTTCGCACCCAGCCTGGAGCCTTACAAAAAGACGCCCGGCGTCAAGACCTTCCCCAGCGCCGGGGAAATGATTCGTTCCCAGGAGATCGACGCCATCATCATCGCCACCCCGCACTTCCTGCATACGACCCTCGGCATTGAAGCGCTCCAGAACGGCCTGCACGTCATGGTCGAGAAGCCCGTCTCCGCGCACAAGGCGGATGCTGAGCGATTATTCGCTGTCGCCGCGCAACGACCAAAGCAGGTTTTTGCCGGCATGTTCCAGATGCGCGTCGAGCCGCGGTACCAGAAAATCAGGAAGCTCATCGAGACCGGCGAACTAGGCCAGCTCGTGCGCGTGAACTGGATCATTACCGACTGGTTTCGCACCGAGGCCTATTACGCCAGCGGCGGCTGGCGCGCGACGTGGAAGGGCGAGGGCGGCGGTGTGCTGCTCAACCAATGCCTCCACCAGCTCGACATGCTCCAGTGGCTGTGCGGGATGCCGGCGCGCGTGCGCGGCTTCTGCCAGCTGGGCCGCTTTCACAACATCGAGGTCGAAGACAACATCACGACCTATCTAGAATGGGCCAACGGCTGCACCGGCACCTTCATCTCCTCCACGGGCGAAGCGCCGGGGACCAACCGTTTCGAGATCGTCGGCACCCGCGGCAAGCTCGTCGTCGAGAACCACAAAATCGTTTTCACCCGCAACGACGCGGACATGGTTGAGTTCAGCCGGACCTCCAAGAGCGGCTTCGCGAAGCCCGAGGTGTGGAACGTGGAAATTCCCTTCGAAAACGCCCCCAACGCCCACGCCACGCTGATGCAGAATTTCGTGGACGCCATCCTCGATGGCACGCCGCTCATTGCGCCCGGCACCGACGGCATGGGTTCCGTCGAACTGGCCAACGCGCTGCTCTACTCCTCGCTCCTCAACCAGACCATCGAACTGCCGATGGACAGTGCGGCGTGGGAGAACCGGTTGAACGAACTCATCGCCAACTCGAAGCACGAGAAGAAAGTGGTGGCCAACGCAGCGGAGGATTTCACGAAGTCGTTTAATCGGTAGTGCGTCGGGGCGAATACTCGCGTCACCGATGACTCACCCGCCCTGATGAAACCGCCACTGGCAATTCTCCCGGTGGCGTTCGTGGTGGCCCTGCTGAACGCGAATCTGCTCATGGCTCAAAACAACAAATCCGAAGGCTCACGCTGGCTCGAGAAGGCCGAAGTGGCGCCCGATTTCACCGTGCCCGCGACGCGCAAAACGTGGGAGAAACAGCGCGTTCAGATTCGCACCCAACTCTGGCAGCTACTTGGAAAGCTTCCGCCGCGCCCCCTAACGCCCGCAGTCAAAGCCATCTCGCGCGAGGATCGCGGTGATTACATCCTCGAAAAATTCCAGTTCGACAACGGCGCGGGCGCGACGGTGCCGGGTTATATATTTTTGCCGAAAGGCGCGGCCGGCAAATCGCCCGCCGTGCTTTATTGTCATTGGCACGGCGGTCAGTACGACAATGGCAAGGAGGAAATGCTGGGCACGAACGCGGTGCCGGTGAGGCCGGGGCCGGAGTTGGCGCGGCGCGGTTATGTCGTGCTCGGGATTGACGCGTATTGTTTTGGCGAACGGAACGGGGCGGGGCCGGGCGGGCCGATGGAGAAAGGCTCGGCGGGGGAAATGACCGCGAGCAAATTCAACCTGTGGGCCGGTCGATCGCTCTGGGGCATGATGCTGCGGGACGACCTGATGGCGCTGGATTACCTCTGTGCGCGTCCGGAGGTGGATGCCGGACGGATTGGGGTGACGGGAATCAGCATGGGTGCGACCCGGACGTGGTGGCTGATGGCACTGGATGAACGGCTCAAGGTGGGGGTTGCGGTGGCCTGTCTGACCCGCTACCAAAACCTGATCGCGCACGAGGGTTTGAAATATCACGGCATCTATTATTTTGTGCCGGGGATGCTCGCTCATTTCGACAGCGAAGCCGTGGTGGCACTGTCCGCCCCGCGCGGAATGTTATTCATGACCGGCGATCAGGACGCCGGATCGCCGGCGGACGGCATCCGGATCATCGCGGCAAAGGCGCGCGCGACGTTTGAATTGTACGGGCAGGGAAGCAAGTTCCGGAGCCTCGTCTATCCCGGTGTCGGCCACGTTTATCTACCCGAGATGTGGGAGAAAACCGTGGGCTGGCTGGAGGAACATTTGCGACCTGCGGCGAGGGGAAACTAGCCTGACCCGCAGGATTTCGACATTTGCCGGTGCCCGAATCGGTGCCCGAATCGTATTGACGTCAGCCGATAATATGCAGACGTTTTGGTTTATTCACCGGCGCATCACGCCACCGGATAAACGCCCCAAGCCTGCGGTGTTTTGGCGTTTCGGCTGCGAAAGCTGTTTATGAAGATCCTGATTGCTGAAGACGATTCGATAACCCTGCAGAAGTTGAAGCATTTGCTGACGAAGTGGCAGTACGACGTGGTCACGGCCAGGGACGGCTCGCAGGCGTGGAATATCTTGCAGCAACCAGAAACGCCGCGGCTGGTGCTGGTGGATTGGGAAATGCCCGGGATGAACGGTCTGGGGCTCTGCACCCGGGCGCGTCGCCAGTTGCGACTCACGCCGCTGCACCTGATCATGCTGACCGGCTACGACAGCATGACGATGATCACGCAGGGGCTGGACGCCGGGGCCGATGATTACATCACCAAGCCGTTCGACCAGGAAGAGCTGCGCGCGCGGGTGCAGGCCGGTGCCCGGATCGTGCGATTGGAAATGGAGTTGGCGGAACGGATCACGGAGCTGCAGGCGGCGCTGGCGGACGTGAAACAATTGCGGGGACTGCTGCCGATTTGTTGTTATTGCAAAAAAATTCGCGACGACAAGAACTATTGGCATGAGGTCGAGACCTACATCAGCCAACACTCGGAAGCCACCTTTACCCATGGCATCTGCCCAAAATGCTACGAGAAGGTCTTGGAACGGAGCTGAGTTTTCCTCCGCCCGGACGCGTGTCTTTGACGGTGGGAGGCATGAGGAACGGTTCGTGCCAACAAAATGGATCCTTGTCGAGCCCATCTGCGTCTAATTATCTCGCTGGGGATAACCAACCCAGGCTTGCGGTCGGCGGCTGGGAAAAGGCGGGCCGGCTCACAGTGGCGCCGCTGCGCTTGCCTTACGGCTTGGCGGCGTCGAGGGATTTGAGTGAGCGAGCCGCGTCGGTGCTGCCGTTCCGGACCGCCTCCTCCAGCCAGCTGCGCCCGGTAGCCACATCTTTTTCGACGCCGTTGCCCTTGATGTAACGCATCCCCAGTTCGTATTGGGCATAGGGTGACCCTTGTTCGGCCCGTTTCATCTGGGATTCAAAGGCTTTCTGTTTGGCTTCATCCGCGGCGGCTGTGTTTGCGGGCGGAGGGAATGCCTTGGGGACGGCGGGACTGGCGGGACTGGGGGCCGCCTTGGCTGCTTTCGGGCTCGCCGGGGCGGGGATCGGAGCGCCGGGACCGCCGAGTTCCTTCAGCGAATAAAAGCAGCGCAGATCGTCCGCCGTGTTCCATTCTTTATCCAGGCCGGCGGACAGAACCTCAAAGCCCTCCCCCTTGACCGCCAGCCGATACGGTGTGCCCCACATATCCTTGTCGTGTTCACGGGTGGATTTGCCGCCTTTTTCGCGCAGGTTTTCGCGAAGAAATTTCCCAAAGTCGTCGAGCGGTAGTTTTTCCTCGCTGGTGTATTCCATGGCCACCGCATCGGCGATTGCCTGCATCTCGATCCCCGCAGTGGCAGCGACCTGAACCTTGCTGATGACATTGAGGCTCTTCTTGAGCTCGCCGGAGTTCGCCAGGGCGACGAGGCCAACAGCGGCGGCGGGGAGGAGTTTGAACAGCACGCTCACCGAGCGCCTCCCGGGGCGGTGCGGAGGTCGAGAACATTCTCAATGGCCAGGCCCGTGAGAAAATCCTCGCTCATCAGTTTTAAGAAATCAGTTTTGCCCAGCCGGAGACAGCGGCCCGCCTTCAGCGCGGAAACCTGCGCCGAGGCGGGCTGGTTGCGAAGCAAGCTGACCTCACCGCAAAAGTCACCGGGACCGAGCGTGGCGCAGGCCTGGCCCTTCTTGCGAACTTCGAATTGGCCCTCATGCACGAGAAAGAACGCCTCGTTGGCCTGGTTTTCGTGGATGACAATATCGCCCGCCTGGAAGTGCTGGAACTCAAACGCGCTGGAAAGTTTGAACAGTGGCTGCGGGTGCCATTCGGCGAACAAGGGATTACGCTTGAGGAAACCGCAGACCTGCACGGCGTCGCGCACCCCCTTGGCTCCCAGGGTGGAGAGTAGCAACTTATCGAAATCGTCCTTCGTCAGGGTCAATAGGGTGGTGTCTTGGGTGCAGCGAACCGAGCTGGTGCGGGGCACCTGGTCGAGCACGGCGATCTCGCCGAAGACATCCCCCGCACCCAGGGTGGCAACGCGTTGCTGGTTGCCGGCCTCGGTTTCCTTCAACACCTCCACCGTCCCCTGATGCACCACGAAGAGCAGGTTTCCCAGGTCGCGCTCCCGCACGATGTAGGATCCCGCCGCGACGCGGAGATATTTCATGGCGTCCGCGACCTTGGCCAGTTCGGCCGACGGGAGCTGACCAAAGAGCAGGGTCTGCTGGAGGAATCCAGCGACCGCTTCCAGGGAAGGACGTTCCGAATCATCAGCGCGTTTCAGGGAGGATTCGGTGTTGAACAACCGGGGTGCCAGCAGGCGGTAAAGGCCGCGCAGCAGCAGGCACGCACCGTAGGCCAAGGGGGCTGCGACCAATCCGGCGAGCAGGGCGAAGGTGATCATGGGCATCGAGTTGTCGGTGCCGCCAGCCGGGCGCGACAGCAGTTGAGCCACGGCATTCCCTTGCGTCTCGAACATCCGGGTGCTGAACCGATAGAGCAAACCCAGCCACAGGATCGCGTAGGTGCTGTAGACCAGGAAGTATTTCTCCTCCTTCAATTGCTCGCGAAAGTTGAAGAGCTGCGCGAACATCTTGGTGTTGAGGAAGCGCTCGGCGCAGCGCGGCAACTGATATTCTTTCCGGAACATCCCGTGGAGCAGTTGGTGGGCGGGGGTGTTGCCAAACGGGGAGGCCAGCACTAACAGGGTAATCCAGGCGGCCAGCAGCGCGAAGGGCCAGTCGAAAATGCCCGCCGCGATGGCCACCAAAAATGGAGCCGCCAAGGCCTCGAGCGCCACGCACCCTTCCACCAGTCTTCCGCCCATGAACGCGTCCCGGGTGTCCACGTGGAGATAGGGGAGTCCATGGTCGAGGCGCAGCACTGGACCATACACCTGTCGACCCAGGCCACTCAAAGCACAACCGGCCAGCAAATGCGCGACGCTGATGCCAGCGGCCACCATGGCCAGCACCTGCATCCATTCAGGGATGCTCGTCACGGATTGAACGGGCAGCGTGATGAACACGGAAATCCCCGTGATCATCAGGCCGAGAAAAAGACCGATGGTGGCCGCCGGGCTGGTGAGCACGGGCCACTGTCGGCCCTGCTTGAGCACGCCGGACGGCTCCTGTTCGCCTTCGAAAAGGAAGCCCTTGTTACAGGCGTTCAGGATGAGGTCGTAAAAGCCGCGAAGCTTCACCGATTCGCCCTGCATCAGCAGCATTTGAAGAATTTCCTGCACTGTCTGGTTGCCATCAAAGCGGTCCAGGATTCGCTGTTGTTGACCGTCCAAGGCCAGATATTCCAGGCGGGCGGTCTGTTTCATCAGCCGAATGCCGTCGGGCAAGATGCGCACTTCCACTGCGGCGGAACGGCGGAGCTTTTGCTCTTTCAGTTTTTGCATGTACTTTCGGGTAGGAAACCAAGGCCGACGTTTCGACTGGGGTGGCCAATCGCCCGGCGCTGGATTTTGTGTGACGAGGCGCAATGTATCCGTTCAGGAATTTTTGGGCCACTTAAAAATTCACAGAGTTGTGCCGCCGAAGGCTGGGTTTAATTGCTGGATTTAGGTGCCGACATGTGCCGCACCTGCTGACTCGCAGCCCGGGGCATTTATGGTGCGCCCTTGCGTGAACGCTTCGGCACCATGGAAGGCGGGAGCAAAACTAAGTTGAAACCAGCCGTCCCCTCTACCACAGTGCCTGGATGATGTGCGTCGAATGTTTCAGGAAAGCGCAGTTTTTTTCCAGCTTGATCCTCGCCAGCCTGCTGATGGGCGCAAGCTGCCAACCCACGGCGGCACCGCCCCCCCCCACGGCACCGAGCGCCCGATCCGATTCCCCCACGCGGGCTCAGCCCAAGCTCCCCACCCTGAAGCTGTGGCTCGGGGCGCAGGAGATCGTCAGTGAACTGGCCTTGACCCCGCTGCAAATTCAAACCGGAATGATGTTCCGCACTAACTTAGCGGTGAATGCCGGGATGCTTTTTGTGTTTGCCGATCGCGATCGGCGCGGTTTCTGGATGAAAAACTGCCCCTACCCCTTGTCGTGCGCTTACATCGATTCCGAAGGGGTGATTTTGGAAACGTACGACATGAAACCGCACGATGAATCAGCGCTGTTGTCCAAAAGTGATCAAATTCAATACGTGCTGGAAGTCAACCAGGGCTGGTTCAGGCGTAATCAGATCGGAGCCGGGGCGGTGATTCGCACCGAACGCGGTTCTTTGCGGGAATCCTTTTTCAAACAGTGACCGGATTCACCTTGCCCGGCCATCTTGCTTAGTGATGCCTCCCAGTTCACCTGCCTTTGAATCCTCCCAGACGCGTGAGATTACGAGTGAATTGTGCCATCACTTAAACGGTTTTCCACACAATATTGGTTCGGGCCGCGCCCGGATAATTTACGTAACTGTACGTACAGACACCGCCCCGGAAAAATGGTTTATTGATACCAGAAGATGAAAACGAAGCTTAATCATAACGAGACCAGCGCGGCGGCCCAACCGGCCGGGCGGTCGTTGCTCGCCCGTTTCATCGCCCGGCTCGCCTCCCGTAAGTCATCCTCCAGCCGCCGTCGTTCCGCTGGTTTCACGCTGGAAGAAGTGGTCGTCTCCATGGCCATCTCCGCGATCACCATTGGCGGCGTCGCCACCGGCTACGTCAACACCACCAAGCGCGCCGAATGGTCCAATTTCTCCGCCGCCGCCCAGTCCGCCGCCCTCCAGCAGATCGAA
>JAYTXL010000012.1:0-18637 GCA_043742955.1 Verrucomicrobiota bacterium
TTTCCCACCCCGGAAAACCCGACCTGCGGATCGCCCTTCCAGCACCCGTCAGACCCAGTCCTGGCCCTCTATTTCATCTGGCCCCTTCAACACCAATCGCGCTGGGGCATAAGGAGATTCCGGCAATCGTGGTAGAAATCTCAAAAGAGGAACTGCTCGTCCGCAGTCTGGTGGAAAACATCGCCCGGCGTTATCCCCAGCCAATGGATTTGATCCGGGAAATCGAACGGCTCAGGACGCAGGGATACAACACCCACCAAATCAGCAAGAAAATTGACGTCAGCGACAGCCTCGTGCGGGGATTCACGAGTCTCAAGAATGCGGGCGAAGAGCGGTTGCTGTTGGCCGCCGTGAGCGGGAAAATCCCCATCTGGGTCGCGGTGGACATCTCCAAAACTGACACCGTGGAAACTCAACGGGAACTGCTCAAGGCCTACGAAGCCAAACAACTCGATTACAAGTCCCTCAAATTTGTGAAGGGGCTGATTGAGAACCGGCGGCTGATTGGCAAACAACGTGGCGGCAAAGGGGCGGGCACAAAACCCAAAAGCAGTGTCGAGAGCATGGTGAACGCCTACCGGAAGGAGAGCCAGCGGCAAAAGCTGATGATCAAAAGGGCGAAGGTTTGCGATGTCAGGCTGGCTTTCATTGTGACGGCGTTCAACAAGCTGCTGGCCGATGAGAATTTCTGCACGCTGCTACGAGCGGAGACCCTGGCCACGATTCCAAAATATCTATCCGTGAAACTTTCACCCCGACCAAAGGAAACGGCATGAGTAATGATGAGTCGAAACTCCCCGCAAATCCCTCACCCGGCCTGCGGCCCACCTCGCACCCTCCCACGAGTGAGGGGCAAATGAAGATCGGGTTTGAGATGCGGACCATCCGGCTGGCGCTGGAAAACATCCTGCCCATGCGCCAACTAAAAGCCTCGGAAAAAAATGCCCACCGATACAAAATAATCGTGGCCACCCTCAAAGAAGTCGGGTTGGTTGAACCCCTCGTCGTGTATCCGCAAAAGGACGCGACGGGAAATTACCTCCTGTTGAATGGACACCTCTGCCTTTTTGCCCTGAAAGATTTGGGCGAGACGGCCGCTGACTGCATCGTCGCCAAGGACGATGAATGTTTCACCTACAACGCCCGCATCAGCCGCCTCCCGGCGATTCAGGAACACAGGATGATCGTCAAGGCGGTGAACAACGGCGTGAGCCCGGAGCGGTTGGCGGCGGCGTTGAACACGCCACTCCGCTATGTGTTGGCGGCCATGAATCTGCTGAACGGCATCCATGAGGAGGCGGCGGAATTGTTGAAGGACAAGAGTATTTGTCCCAAAGCCATCCGGCTGTTCAAGCGCGTCAACGGGATGCGGCAGATTGAAATGGCGGAGATGATGGTTGCGGCCAACAACTTTTTTGCAGGGTACGCGGAGGCGCTGGTGTTGGGAACAGCCCAACATCAACTGGTCAGCCCCGACGAGCCGAAAAAGAAGGGGGGAATGTCGGCGGAGGATATTGCCCGCCTGGAGAGCGAAATGGAGTCGCTGGAACGGGACATGAAATCGGTCACGGACAGTTACACGGAAAACATGTTCACCCTGCAAACGGCGCAAACCTACATCAAGAATCTGTTAAAGAACGCGAAGATCGTCCGGTACCTGAACAGCAATCACGTGGAAATCTATTCGGAGTTTGAAACAATTGCGGCGGCTGAGACAGTGTGAACGGACGCAGGTGCGAGAAGTCTGCGCCCCGGCAAGCGCATGGCCGAAGGGGGGCGAAACGTGAAGGTTGCGGCTACGGTTCGATTACGCGAGCTGCCGCTGCGCGTCAAAATGCCACTATTCTTTTTCGAATCCCTGAGCCGTGAACTTCAAGGTCCGGGCGTTCTCCGTGACGGTGCGGACGATGTTGTCGGGCGCGCCCTCGGGCATCTGAGCATTGATTTCGAGCGTGACCTCGACGGTGGCACCGGGTTGCAGGCCCAGATGCTGGATGATTTCCTCGGCAATCCTCCCGGCATCGCGGCCAACGCGTTGCGGATTCAACGGAACGGAACCGTAGAAGCGTTTCGGCTTGGTGGCCGCGGGTGACTGGCCTCCCGTCGTGCCCGGCGGCATGGTCACGGGCTGCCCAAGCGTCGGCGTCGGTGCTCCGGGGGCGCTGGTGATGACGGCGGCGGTTGCGGCTTGCTCTGCTTGAAACTGTTTCGTGGCTGCCTCGGGTTTGACCAACAAACCCGACTGCTCGTCCAGCCCCAATGGCACCTGCTGGCCGAAGCGAAGGCCGCGATACCGCTTTGATCCCTCATCAAAGCTATCGGCGTAAGCGAAGGAATCCTGCTGCCAATTCAGGAGCGCGACGCCCTCGTGAATGGCCTCCACCAACACTTGGGAGTTGCGTAGGCGAGGCAGGTAAAGGTAGCGAGCGAAATCCTCCGCGAGTTGCTTTACAGCCACGTTCTCGCCGCGCCACAAGGGAACATTATCCAGTTCCAAGCGAAGCCGTGTGGCTGCAAACTTGGACACGAGCATCTCGTCGTTTTTCAACTTGCGACTGGCGCGCACGGCGAGCGCCTCCTGTCCCTGCAACCGAAGCGCCTGCCAACCGGCCGGTTCCTGCGGCTTCAACTGCGTTGGCACCAGGAGCCATTGGTAACACTCGGGGATGCGGGCATTAACGGTGGTGTTCGCGTTGTCGCGCTGAGCCTTCGCCTGCTTCCGCTGGTAAGAATCGAGGTTCAAGGGCGGTTCCTCGCCTTCGGACTCCTCCACGATAGAGTTCCATGCGAGGTAATGACGCGTGGCTTGGTCAAGTTCGGCGAGGCGGGTGCGGTCGGCCGCGAGGAAAACGAGCGTGTTGCGATAGAGACGCGGCGCTGTGCCCCGGCTCTCCAGCATTGCCTGAGCGGCATCCATCGCGGGACTCTGTTGATCCTTGATGTGCGGATATTCGACGCCGAGAATGATTAGGCGCGCGTCCGGATCATCCGGCACGTCGGCGTTGGTGAGCGGGAAAGGATGCAGGCGGTTGAAATCGCCCCGACTTCTCGCGTCCAGCTGGACGCGCTTTTTCACCTCGTCGGCAACCGCATCGGCGTCGGACTTCAACTGTTCGGCCCGGTCTTCCGCCAGCTTTGTGACCGTGGGCTGCGTGGAATACCAATACCGCGCGCCATCCACGTAAAGGTAGGTGGCCTGTTGTGCCAGATGGCGCAACGCGTCGCCGAAGATCGCCGGGGCTTCACCGGGTTGGACACAACCCAGTTTGATGCGCCGGTCTTCGAGACCGCGGTTGGCGGCCTTGGCCGTGGGCGCGGAACCGAGATAAACCGTGCGCGCCACGCGGCGGCACGCGGAGTAGCGGCCAAGGTTTGGTTTCTCGCCGTCAATACGCAGCGGCAAAGAGTTTGGGCCGTCCACATCCTTTTCCATGACGGGCACCCAGTTGTCCGGCAAGTAGCGGGTCAACTCGAACTGCACGCGCGGATCATCAATGGGAATGTTCGCCGGCAGGATGAGCGGGTTGCGGTCGTGTTTTTCCCAGAGCGAATGGATGACCGCGGCCATGAGCCGGAGCACACCACGTGTACGCTGGAATTTGACGAGCGTGGACCAATCCGAATAGAGCCGGTCGAACACTTCCGGATGGATGGGATACGCCGCCTTGAGGCGTTTCTCGTAATCGGGATCGCGACATTCCGGTGGGAACTCCTGCTGCTGGGTGCGGTAAAGTTCCATGAACGCCTTGGCCGTGAGGTCGCGGGCCACGTGGGAATCCCCGCTGAGGGTTTCAAACAACCGGCGCCGGACAATCTCGAATCCTTCCTCGGCGCTCGCCGGACGCCACGAGGATTCCACGCGACCGATCGCATTCTTCAAACGCTCCAGCGCGAACCGGCCGCGCTCGCCGCCTACCTCCACGTCGGAGATTTCGCTGCCGTGCGGGCTGACGCCGCCGCTATCACTGGCGGGAATGCTGACGACGAGCAGCGTGTTCTTCGCCGCCTTCGCCGCCTCGCTCAAGGTTTGGGCGAAGGTGAAATGCGTCTCGAACCGTCCGCCGGGCAAATCCGCCGCTTCGTGCAACTGGCGCGCGTAGGCCACCCACTCGTCAATGAGGATGAGGCACGGCGAATATTTGTTGAACAGCACGCGCAAGGTGTCGCCGGGGCTGGTGGCGAGTGCGTCGTCCTCTTTCACCAACGCATAGCCTTCCTTCCCGCCGAGTTGCCACGCGAGTTCGCCCCAGAGCGTGCGAACCACCGTGCCATCCGGTTTGCGGCTCGGCGAGCCGGGGGAAATCTTGTTGCCGACGATGACGACGCGTTTCGCGGCGGGAATACTGTTCACGCCGGCTTTCTCAAACACGGCCTCAAGTCCTGGCAACTCCGCCGCCTTCATCCCGCAAAACATGTGATACAGCGCGAGCATCGAGTGCGTCTTGCCGCCGCCGAAATTGGTTTGCAGTTCGATGACAGGATCGCCGCCTTGACCGGCCAGGCGCTGCAATGCGCCCGAAAGCAAATCGCGCAATCCCTGGGTGAGGAAAGTGCGCCGGAAAAATTCGACGGGGTGACGATACTCGTCCGAGCCTTCGCCCATGTGGACCTGCCACAAGTCGGCGGCGAACTCAGCCTGTTGATATTTGCCGCTGGCCACGTCCTTATGCGGCGTCACAACTTCGCGCCACGGTTTGAGACCAGCCACGACTTCACCTTCCATTGTCCCGCTGGCCGAGCGGCGCTTCTCCGAGCGAACCTGCTCGTCGTAGCGGACGCGCAAAAGCTCCAGCTTGATTTTTTCAACCTCGGAAGCCTCGGGCGCGGAGACGGCGGTGAGCAGGCGGGCGGTGCTGTCGAGGGCGCGATAAGCGTCGTCCGTGCTGAAGGGCCGCTGATGGGCCCAGCGGTTGCGGACATCGCGCAACTCGCTGCAAAGCGTGCGCTCGGCCTGACCGAGGGTTTTGCGGAACACGTCGTTCCACTGGTTCCAGAGCGCAAGCAGGAGAGACTGGGCATCCCACTGCGGATCCTCGGCCGAGCCAAGAAGCGGCATCTGATTGCCGGCCATGGTGCGGCGTGTTTCCTCGAACCAGCCCTCCTGGTAGGTGCTCTTGAGTTCGCGTTCGATGAACGGCGTTAGGCCACGGCTCAACAGTTCAAGAGCCTTGCCGACGCGTTCGTGATTGGTAATGGCCATGTCAAAGGTTTGCCGGACGATTCAAGTCCCGCCCGTGGCATGCTGGACGACCGGGGCGGATGCCGCAGGGGCAGCGGCTTTCCGCTGCGCCTCTTCTCGGCGTTTTTCGATGTCCGCCACGATTTCATTGGGCATGACGTTGGGCACGGAAAAGCGGCCACCGGGGAAAACCGCCGTGGTGGTGGCGAGTAGACCGCGCAAAGTTCCGTAGAGCATGTTGAACCCGTTCACGCGGATGAGAATTTCTTCTTTCCCCGGTGGAGTTGAATCCGTGAAGGAGAAGAAACCGACTATTTCGCACTGGATGTGGTAGCCGACTTTCTGCTGCTTGTCATCCTGTTCCTGAAAATCGACCTTGAGCCGCAACATCCGGCGTCGTTGATCGTCACGATGGTTGGCAACCTCGTAATCGAAATTGGACGTCACCGACGCGACCGTGATCGTCGGGCTGGTGCCGGGGAAGGTATAATCCGCCTGCAGCCGGGTCAGAAAATAATCTTCAAGCTGCAAGGTCGGCGGGTTCATAGGCAGTAATCGTGATGCCAGCCGGATTCGTGCGGATGTTGCCAAACAGGGTTTGAACATCGTCGAAGGGCTGACGCCGCGTGGATGGGCCAGCCCAATGAGCTTCGAGCGACTCGATCTTGCGTTGCGTGGGAACGCAGCGCATGACATGCGCGACTTCGTTTTCGCGCAAAACCTGGAGGTCAATGCGACGATTCAACACGTGGGCAAGTTCACACAGCGTCTCGACGGTGAAGTTCACCCGCTTGTCCTCGTTCAGGAGTTTGTTCAAATACTGCCGGGTCTTGCCCCAAACACGGGCGACATCCGCTTGCGTCTGGGCAGTTTCCTCCATCGCCTCCAACATTTCGGAGACGAAGCGGCCTTTGATGAGTTCGGCGCAAAAGGCGGGATCATTGTCCAGCGCTTCGCCCGCGCGACGTAGTTCCTCCAGATCGTGCTTGGTGAGCGTGGGGACAGAATCCAGCCACGCGCGGATGTCCGCAGGTAGTTCGTTTGCGTTCATATTTGTGACTCGTAAAGCTGTTTTAACTTTGCGCATCGGGCAAAGGCGGCATCCTGACTGCCCTTGCCTTTCCAAAAATCGTTCGTGCAGACGACCACGGCGGCCTCGTCGCGGTCGGAATAGAAAAACATCATTCGCGCATGGCCTTTGTGGGCTCGCATTTCAAAAACTTCCCCGTGCGCCGGGTTTTCGTTGCGCTTCACTTTGTTCTCGTCCGGGACGCGATGCATTCCGCCCACGATCCGCATGACCTTCATGATTTTCTTGAAGTCTGCGGGTTGCGTCTTCTGCCACTCATGCAATGCGACCAACGCCGGGCTTTGCCCGTCGAAGGCCAGCGCCCGAACCTGCCAGCGGCCCTGTTCCTCCGCCCGCAGGCCCGGAATTTCTAGTAAATCTATCGTCACGTCAACCTAAAGGTTTACACGAACTTTTCAAGCGTCCTTTATCCAATTGTCTTACAGCAGCTTATCCTGAATCGGGGTCGTGCTCACCGGGCGGGTTTGGGCCATTTTGGCGAGGTCAGACCAGCCCAGCACGAGCGCGTTGTAAGCCTGCGCCTCGGTGCTGCGTTTGCGCTTTTCGCAGACGGTGAAGAGTTTGTAGGCGAGGTCGCGGGCCACGTCGGCTTTGGCGCCGAGCTTGCGGAGCAACTCAGCGGTAGCCGTGTCACCCCTTTTCTCGTGATAATAGACGCGCAGCAGGTGGTGCGTCATTTCCCAGACCGTCAGGCGTGCGTCGGACGCGGGATCCCAATCGGCGGGCAGTGCTTCCGGACGCAACAGGCGCACTTGGTTGCCCTTCACCTCCAGGATGCCGGCGGTGACGAGGCCGTTCACGGCGGTCGCGTGGGCGTTGGCGAGCAGGTTGGCTTTTCCGGCCTCGCCCCACGCGAAGCCGTCTTCATCGAACCATGTCACGGCCCAGCGCGTGTCTTTATCCAGTTCTTCCACGCTCTCGCCAAGCAGTTCGTCCTTCATCCCGTTGATAAGCGCCAGAACGGTGCGGACGCTCATGGACTTGCCGCTGCTCTCCAGCACGGCGCTGTAGCGGGAAAAGACCGCCATGCCGGGGCCGATGGCTGCTTGCGCGAAGTCCACCGGGGCCACGTTGCCCTGCTGCAGATGGCGCAACGCGGGCGGCAGTTCGCGCTTCAACTCGGCGACAAAAGCGTTGCGCCCCACGCGCGGCGCATCCGCCGCGCGCGGGCGGCAGGCGAGCACGATGTAGGAGGCGAGCGCGTTCGTCCCCATCGAAACCATGCGCCACTTCTGCGAGGCGCGCACCGGCCAGGTGGCGGTGATGGTGAAGCCGCTGGAAATCAGCGCCTCCAGCAACGTCTCCCAGCCGGTCGTGAGGTCCACGCCGCCGCTCTCTTCGCCGTCGTCATCTCCGCCGCTGTCCTCATCGTCATTCTGTTTAAAGGCATAGTAGACCGTGAGTGGAAAGCGCGGGTCGATCTGGTCGCGCAGCCCGGTGAATGCGCTACGGAAGCCAGTCTCGAAGTGCTGCTTGGCGCGTTCCTTGTCACCGTCAAATCGCTCGGGTGAAGCGGTCAATTCGCGAATCTTCGGCACAAGTACGGTGCTGAATAGGTTTGGATAGACCTGCCCGAGTGAGCGGCGAAGCCAGACGTAAAAAAAGTCCGACAGTCCAGCGTAGCTAATGTTGTCGTAGTAGGGCGGGTCGGTACTCACGAGAAGTCTGCCGAAACCATCTGAACTAGCAGCAGCGTCGAGCTGTCGCGCCGTTCCTTCCGTCGAGGGACCACACACAATCGCACCGATGCACGATGACGTGAGTTCGACAGCGTTCGTCCAGCATACAGACGTTTCTCCCAAGATATTTGCTTCCGCAAAGTCCCACAGCATTGGGATCGCTTGGCGACCAAACAAGTTTTTCACTCGCTGGCCCGCGTTGGTGTTGTCCCACCGACACAACGAGTTGTTGGAATCCGCGCACCGACTCAGCGCCAGTGCGAGGAATGTAGCGACAGCCTGAGCGTATTCGTTTGCTGCTCGATGACTGGCGCCTGCGCTCACCGCGTCCCGTTCCACATCCGACATTGTTTCACTCACCAAATCGCTCAGTGTTACGAGCGCGGTGAGTTTTCGTGGCGTGAAGAGTTGGTCGAATCGTTTCAGTCCGTAGCCGATGCACCAGATGTTGCGCGGGTCGTAGGACATTTCTTCATGCGGCGCATCGTCGGGCTGTGACAGTTGCGCGACGCGTTCGTGTTCCAGCGTGGCGGTTACATACGAACGGGTTCGCGCTCCTTTCGCGACGATGGCGACAAGCCGAAAGCCGAGCCGTCCGGCCTGCCCTTCGCTTTTGATATGCGCTTCATTGAGAGGCTGGCCTGAGAACAGGCATTTGAATTTCGCACCTCGTCCTAACTTTGTCCCGGCACGCACAGCAGCATTGTTAGGTGGTGTGCCCGTCTTTACTTCGAAGCGATATGCGCCCGCTGCACGGTCCACAATGGGCTCAAGCCACGCGAGTTTGCCAGGAGCCGTGCAGACCCAATAGGTGCTAAGAAGCGGCACATGTGCACCTCTTGCCGCCGGGTCTTGGCTGGCGACGGTGCGCGCCCACAGCCAGGCGATGACGTTGGCCTCGCCGCCGCCGTGCTCCTTGGGCAGGCGCACCTTCGGGTAGAGGTGGCCGATTTTCTCCTGCGCACGGGCGCGGATGAGGCGACCATAGTGGCGCACATCCGCCGCCAGCCCTTGCGTGCCTCGCCATGCCTGCGAGCCGCCAATTTTTTTCCGGTCCTCGGGATTCACCGGCGCGTGGTTGGCCCAACGTGGAGCGAGTTCGAGATTGCACTTGTTCAGCAGGACGGCGACGGGATTCAGGTCGGCGGCGTGCGCCTCGAAACCAAGTCGAGCCGCTTCCAGCGGGATGGAGCCGCCGCCGGCAAAGGGGTCGAGCACGGGCGGGAGTTTGCCGCCGCAGTGCCGGAGCATTTCCTGGTGCGCCTCCGCATACACCTCGGGGTGCTCGTGGAGCTTTTTGCCCATGAGCCGGCGCACGATGCCAAACAACCGTTCGCGTTCGGCATCCTGCTTGGCCTCGCTCTTGTCCTTCCATGCGGGGTCATCCGCCGGGTCGGTGACGACGGAGGCAAAGAGCACCGCCCGCGCGCAGGGCAGCGGCAGCCGCGCCCACCAATGGTGGATGCCCTTGGGATGCGGCCCGATGCCCGGACGCTTGTCGAAAGACGAAGCGTCGTTGATCTCCGGCAGCGGCAGGGCCACCTCGATGAGTTTGCGGGGATGGGCGGTCATGCGAATTCAACCGGTAAAACCAACAGCTTGAAGGTGTGTCTCCGCGCCTTGGCCAAGAAACCAGCGAATGGTGGTGAAGAAAGAGGGCAGATTACCCGTTGCTGGAATTTGTTCGGCGGCAAGTTCGCGTTCGCGGTCGGGCGAAAAGGGATGCGTTGCCTCGTCGGCAGCGAGTTGTGCGAGCAGTTCACCAAGCAGCGCATGACGTGCTCGATTCAAGCGGTTTGCCCGCAGGTTCAGCACGGTTATCGTATTATCAGCGACCGCAGCAGCTACCCCCACCGATTGGCAGCAGGCGGCATCGGGATGAATTTCGCCATTTTCCGAACCAAACCGGAACAAGGATGGGGTGACAGGCAACTGGAGCGGGTCGAGAATGGCGGCGGGGTTTGCGAGTTTGGCGTGACCGCAGGTTTTTGTGCCGCTGTCGTCAAAGCGGACGGCGGCATCGGCAACATCTTCCGGGAGTGGTTTTTCGCCACCCGAACAACAAAGCAGGAGATTGGACCAATCCAATTCGCGGGAGTGGTCAACTGATTTGGCAACGAAATGCTCCACCGATTCATCCTGCGGAATCAGTGTATTTTCGCAGTAGGCACAGAGGCCGCGCTGGTCCTGACGCAAGCGGGTCTTGACCGGCTCGCGACGGCGAGGATCGGCCTTGAAATCATTCCAGGTGGGCGGTTTTGGAGCAGCGGCAAAGCGCGCCCGATAATCCGCAAGTTCCTGGGGTTCAGGTTGCGACTTGCGGATGTGCTTCATGCGGCAGGCGGCGTTTTATTCTTTTGAAATTCCAGACGGCGGATGAGGAGATCCGCACGGACCAGGTCGGGTTCGGGATACCCTTTGGCCCATGCTTCCAGGTCAGTCCGGATGGGCTTGGCGTCCTCAAGCTTGGCGTTGTCGAGTGCCTGAAAAAGTGCTGAAATCTTTTTGGCGATTTCGTTGTCCGGCGGGCGCAGGCTCGGCAGGCCAAGCACCTCGGCAACCACGTCGGAACTCCGCGCCCCGTAAGTGGGCGCAGGGCACGGGCGCAGCCCGCCGACGTCCACGATAAAGATTTTACTCGTGTCAACCGTGGTCAAAACCTGTGGGCTGTGGGTGGATACAATTAGTTGGGTATTGGGAAATGCCCGGCGGAAAGAAGGAATGACGGTCTGCTGCCAGACCGGATGCAGGTGTAGATCAATTTCATCCACAATCAAAATGGCTTCGGCTGCCAAGGGCTTTTCGAGATGTGGATTCGCTTGAGCCATCCGGCGGGCAAAGTCCATCACGAGGGCCAGCATGGTGCGATAACCGTCGCTCAACATCTGGAGAGACAACTCCTGGTCCTTGCCGTTGTCAGGGTGACGGGTTACGACCATGCGCAGTGGATTGGTCTTAATCCTAGGCTGAGAAAAACCGGGGATCACCAAAGCGATAGCATCCCGCACGGCCTGCAAGACCGGCAGCGGGCCAGGGAGTTTGGGAAGTTCGGAGGCAGGCGGAGGAGTTTTTTGGCCGTTCGCACTGTTGAGCCATGACTGAAACTCCGGCGTAAAGAGAGCCTGGGTCACCCGTTCCATTTCGTCGCGTTCCTGAGCATAAAACCACTCGAACAAATCTTTGAACCGGGTCGTGGGATCAAGCGCGTTATCCAACGCGTCAAAGCGCCGAAACTCCATACGGAAATTACGCCGGCGTTCCGGGATTTCGAGAACTGCGCGACTGACGCCATAATATGCGAACACCGGCATGGTGGCGTCGCCTCCCTCAGCGATGGCATGAATAGTCGGGTCAATGAATTCAAACAATGCCTTATCCCCAATCGCATCCGGGATGTCAGCAGCTGTCAGACTCGTAGCATCGCGCTTGAGGGTTCGAGTCCAGCTGATGGATTGCGTATTCTTCGCTTCAACCCGAACAAAGGGAGCGAGGACACCGCGCTCATCAATACGAATATCTTCGGTGCGGAGGTTTTTTGAACCCTTGCTCTTAGGTAAGCGAGTCAGAATTCGACTCAGCGCGTAGGCAATGCCGTCCAGCACGGTCGTTTTTCCAGCGCCATTATTTCCAACGAGCACAGTGAGGTCGTCAGCAAACTCCACGCGGAGCTGCTCAAAGCAGCGAAAATTCGTCAGCGAAACTTCACGCAATTTCATTGGATCATTCTACTAAAAAACACGCTGGGGCACAGTTCAAAAATCTGGAGTATCCCCCAGTGCGAGCCGTGGTCGTGTTTTGGTTGGGCAGAACTCATGGACAGGCGGCGAGCAATCTAGGATTGGTCGTGAGAAGCGCGATGCCACCACGAGTGAAATCGCGGTCGTTGGTGAGCAGGAACGCATTTTCCTGCCGGCAAAGCTGGACGAGGCACTGGTCGTTCACGTCGTGCCCGCCGGTGGCATAATCCTTCAACAAGTCCTTGAGTGGCCATTTGGAAAACGCGTGATCCACCGCGATGGCAAACGAAGCGATCTGTGAGGCGGCACGGGAGATGGCCTCCGCGATCGGGACAAAGTCCGACGAATCGCGGAACTGTTTGAACGGCAGACGACCCGGGCCAAACGGACAGGCGAGGTCGTATTCCTTGCGGGCGCAAACATTGACGAACTCGCTCAAGACCAGCACGTCGAGCAGAACCGTCGCGCCGCTGGTGCGGATTTGTTTCAACGCCGCCGAATAGGCGGAGACGATGGGTGAGCCAGGTGGTTCCAGGCCGGAGAAAAGCGAGACGAGAATGTTGGCGTCGAAAACGATGCGGTCGGCGTTGGTATAGGAACGTCTGAGCGCGTGATGGGCTTTATTCGGAGTCATGCCCGCCCTCCTGTCCGGTGACCTGCTTGAAACGTTCGGGGTCGCGGAAATAGGCCTTGGCGTTTTCGACGACACGCTTGAGCAGCGTGACGTCCTCGGGCGCCATATCGCGAACCGAGAGCAATTCACGGACGCGTTCCTCGGTTAATTCGCCGTAAATCTGGCCGATGGCGGTGTTGAGAAAGGCGGAAATGAGCGTCTCGACCTGGGCGAAGGAAACGACCACCTTGCGTCCCTCGCGCAGCAACGGGGCGAGCTTGTCGTAAACAAGCTGGCCGTCGGCGGAGGACACGCAGAGCGGCGTGCCGACGATATCGAAGACGCGAAGAATGACAGGTTCAGACATGGGAACAGACATAGGTTAAAACACGTTCTCTGGCGAGACTTCGTTCGCCAGCCGATAAGACTTGTTGTCTGCGGTGTTGATTTCAAGGTTGACGACGGTGCCGGGGAAAGGGCTGGACAGGGCCTGGGTGGATACCGCGCCGGCGTTGAATTCCCAATACGCGCCGCCGCTGGCGATCTGCAAGCGGCCCTTATTCAGCGCGACAAAATCCCGAAGTAATTTGAGGCCGACACCGCCGGGTTTGCCTTCGCGCTTGGTGGTGCTGCCCTCCTTCAGCGCCCAAGCAAGGGCGTCGGTCGCGCTTAGATTCCAACCGAACGTCGCATTGACTTTGCAAGGGATGGTGATGCCCGCGTCGGCGATGGTGATGTCCACGCGTTGCTTCAACGGGAAGAACTGGCCGCAGACGAACACGCCCAGGTTCGACCCGGAATGGAAAATGGCGTTCTCGAAAACCTCGAAGAGACTTTGTTGGAAAAGTTTTCCCAAGCCCGTGGACATGGTGGGGATGCCCTTGCCGGGCAGATGATCCTGCAAGTACTTGGCGAATAGCGCGGAGTCTTGAAGTTTGAAGCGCCGGTAAGGCAGCGCGGTACGGCTGGTGGAACTGACCGGCGGATAGCCGAAGGCGACCAGCAAACCATTGCGGCGAAGCATGGCCTCGGTGGAGGCTGGAACCTCGACAATGGTGACGACTTTCAGGACGTCGGTGAGCTTGTTCAGCACGACACCCAACGGCGCGGCCATGTTGGCTTCGAATGAGGTGAGCTGTGAGAAACTAACCTCAACTTGTGCGGTCCGCTCGGCCAGCGCCTCAGCTGCCAATGCGCCAAGCGCGCCGAACCCGGCGGCGTCGCTGCTGATGTTGGGCAGGTAGTAACTCATGTCCGGCTATTGAGGCGCGGTGGCGCGGGCCAACAAATCGGGCAGGTCGTAATTGACGCTCGTTACAGCGAAGTCTGGTTCACGGCGGAACGGCTGGCGCACGTAGCGTGGCTCGACGGCATCACCGTCCACGGTGACGATGGCGAGGATGAAATCGTCGGGCTTGTTCATCGCGGTCATGATTTCGTTGCGCGTGATGGTAACGGTATTCGCCCCGACGGCGCGACCTTTGACTTCAAGAAAACGGAGCTTGCCGGTGTTGGGAACCCGGGATTCGACATCGTAGCCGCGATTTTCCGCGCTGATGTCCGCCGGCTCGAACCCCAGCCGACTCTCGGCGGCCATGACCGCCTGCATGGCGAGCATTTCGACGCGGCGCCGAACCTCGGCATCGTAGGTGTTGGGCGGCGGCGGTTCGGACAGTCGGACCGATGCGTCGCGCAAGCTGCGAGCGGGCACGATGACCGCGCCGCCAATAACGACCGGCGGCAAAGGCGAAAGCTGGGATTCGAGTTCGAGTTCGCGGAGACGGTTATGCAGACGGGCCTGCAAGTCGTCGGCGCGCTGTTGCGCCTTGTCGGAATTGAGGCGGGCGTTTACCTGGCCGGCGCTTTCTTGAAGGCGCAATTGCTGGGCACGGTGATCCCAATAATTGATCTCCTTGGTGAGCCGTTCGCGAACGGCGACCCGCGTGCGTTCAATCAGATCCGTGCGGTGGTCGCGCACCTCCATGATGTGTCGCGGGAGTAACTGGGCGATGGCGTAGGAGGTTGCCTTGGATTCCAACTCCTGATTGAGCCAGGGTTCACGGAGCAACGCTTCGAGCGCCGGAAGTTCCTCATCTTTGACCGGACGATAATCGAGGTAGGGCGCGAAACCTGCCGGAGAACACCGGCCCTGCGCGTCAACCTCGATGAATTGCATCTGACGCGAGATGACGCGGCGATGTCCGGCGCGATCGGTGCGGGCGTCCTGGATGGCGTGGTCTAAACAGAGCAAGGCGCGCGGGCCGGACGCGGTTTCGCGATCATCTACCAGAACGGCGCCGCGCTTGAGCAGGTCGCGATGGCGTTCCAGCAGGACATCGGACACGGCCTGTAACAGGGGATGGCCGGGGCTGATGAACTCGGCGACCGGTTTGCCGGGCACGGCGATGAGATGTTTCTCGAAGGTGACGCGCTCGTAGCGGACAAGGACAGGGTCGCCGATGCCAGTCTGGCGGTCGCGCTGTCGCAAGACCGCCGGGACATGGTTGATCTCGAACCGACGCGGCTCGCGTTCACGGATCGAGCCGCCCAATTCCTTGAAGGCGGCGAGGAAATAGGACTCGATGAAATGCGGCTGCAACCGGCGCGCCTCGATGCGCTCCATGCTCTCGCGGATGCGACGGACCTTGGTTGCGTCCATGGAATCGTGCGCCAAGGCGCGTTCCTCGAGGAGGCCGCGGAGCTTGTCGTGTTCGAGCGCGGTATCCACGATTTGAAACAGGCGGGCGCGTACCTCGGGAAGGTCGCCGTAGCGGATGGCCTCCATGAGCACTTCGCGCAGCGAACGGTTATCGAACGTGACCTTGCCGAGCACGTCGAATACCTGCCCCCCAAGCGCGTCGCGCTCCTCACCGAGTTTTTCGAGCAACCGCTGATACACCGCACCCTCACGGGTTTCAGCGGCGACGAGGTTCCACAAATGGCATACCTCGGTCTGGCCGATACGGTGGATGCGACCGAAACGCTGTTCGAGGCGATTGGGGTTCCAGGGCAAATCATAGTTCACCATCAAATGGGCGCGCTGGAGATTGATACCTTCGCCCGCCGCGTCCGTGGCCAGCAGCACTTGCGTGTCTTTGTCCTGGGTGAAAAGTTCCTGCGCCTTGGTGCGCTCCTCGCGACCCACGCCCCCATGAATCAGGACGACGGCCTCGGGTTTACCGATGAGCGTGCGAATATTCTTGGCCAAATAATTCAAGGTGTCGCGGTGCTCGGTGAACAAAACGAGTTTGCGACGATGGCCATGGGCGTCGAACATCTCCTGATTGTTTTGCAGCAACGAGGAAAGTTCCTCCCACTTCCGGTCCTTGCCGCTGCGCCGCACCTCGAGGGCGAGGTTCTCCAGCCGGCGGAGGATGGCGATTTCCTTTTCGAGTTCAGCGATGGTTTGCGCCGCCGTGGCCTGATCAATGATCTGTTCTTCGGCGGCCTCCACTTCCACATCGGGCGCGTCGTCCAGGTCTTCGATATCGTCGGGCGATAGCGTCGGCCCGGAACTTTCTAGCGGCACGGTCGCGCTGCGGCGGAGGAGTTTTTCCTCGGTGAGACGTTTTTCGAGTCGTTCACGGCGGCGGCGAATGGACTGGTAGATGGCTTCAGGCGAAGACGCGAGCCGACGCTGCAACGAAACGAGCGCGAAACCGACCGTGCCGCGTCGCCCATCACTGTTGAGGCGGTCGGCGAGGTTGAACTGGTCCTGGACGTATTCCGTGACTTCTTGGTAAAGGCGGGCTTCGCCATCCGAGAGGGTATAATTGATCGTGTAAGCGATGCGCTCGGGGAACAACGGCGTGCCGTCGAACTTGAGCAGGCGCTCTTTCACCATGCGGCGCATCATGTCGCTGACATCCGTGGTGTGGACGCCGTCGCGGAACTTGCCCTCGAAGCGGTCGCCATCAATCAACGCCATGAAGAGTTGGAAGTCCTCCTCCTTGCCGTTGTGGGGCGTGGCGGTCATCAGCAGGAAATGGCGGGTGAGGCCGGAGAGCAGGCGGCCCAAGTGGTAACGCTTGGTGTACTTGGCCTCGCCGCCAAAAATTGTGGCGGACATTTTATGCGCCTCGTCGCAGACGATTAAATCCCAATCAGTGTCCTTGAGCTTGGCCTGAACGTCCTCGTCGCGACTGAGCTTGTCGAGGCGGGCAATACAGAGCTGGTTCTCGCGAAACCAATTGCCGGTGCGAGCGGCCTCCAATTTGTCGTTGGTGGCGATGTCAAAGGGCAGATTGAATTTGCGCCAAAGTTCGTCCTGCCATTGCTCGACCAGGTTGCCGGGACTCACGATGAGGCAACGCTGCAAGTCACCACGGATGAGGAGTTCCTTGATAAACAGGCCGGCCATAATGGTTTTGCCGGCGCCAGGATCGTCGGCGAGCAGGAAACGCAAAGGCTGGCGCGGTAGCATAGACTCGTAAACCGCCGTGATTTGATGGGGTAACGGTTCAACCAGCGACGAGTGGACGGCAACCAGCGGATCAAACAGATGTGCAAGCCGGATGCGATGGGCCTCCGAGACGAGCCGGAATACGCGGCCATCACCGTCAAAACTCCAAGGACGACCTGCGGTGAGGACATGAAGCGAAGATTCGCGGTCGCGAAACAGAATCTCGGAACCGACGCGGCCGGCGGTGTCCTTGTAAACGACCTCCAGCACGTCTGAGCCGTGCCACTTGGCGCTCAAAAGCTCGGTGAGGGAATCGGGGATGATTCCCTTGACAAGTAAACCGACGGTGAGGTCTTCGAGACGAGCCATGCTAGGCCGAATCATCTTGTCGGATTGTCAAAAATGAAAGTCTAAAAGCGAATTTGTGGGTATTTGGCGCGGGAAGTTGGCGTCCGCGAGCCAGTGGATGCGACGTTCTCGGATTCAGCCGCATGCTTCACTCTGCGCCGACGTGGAGCGCGAGGTGACGGAGGCGGTCGCGGGTGATGCAGCACAGCATCGCGGTGATCCGGGAGCGGAAGCTGCGTGGGGTGTGATTCAGCTATTCGATTGGTGGACGGAAAATACGCATGTCCCGAGCTTCAGGGCCTTTTTGGAGAGTGGCAAAAACCAGGCTTTTTGCCTGACGTTCCACTGCTTTGTCTTCCAGAAGATGTCCCATGTAAATTCGAATACATCCGTTGCCTGGAGCATGCTGTTGACACGCACAACGATCAGGTAATCGAACGCCCGATTGTCCTCTTGATGATCTTTCTCAAGGTGCAAAGCACTGGTACGTGTGGTGGACGTGGACGCGGCTTTTATGCTGTAGAACGCTCCGGCGGAATCTTTGGCATCCACGTTGGTTCTGTTTGTATCGAGGAGCATAAGCGGACCACGTGGACTGTGGGTTTTATAAATCAACTCGACGTATCGCTCTCCCAGGTCGCCCACCACGTTCTTGGTGCGAATGATTTTGCGGTGCGTCATTGCCGCCATCACGGTCGCGAAGGCGGATATTATTTCCTCGTCGGAAATGTCCTTGTCGGTGGCAACGTGTGAGAGATCAAGTGGCATCTGGGTGTCAAAGGCATGGTGAAGCATGGCGTGCATGAGAATCAAGCGCGGACACCCACAGAACGCGGGACGTGGCGCGCATTCAGGTCGTCACCGTCGAACTCGAACACCTGAGCAACGATGCCGCTTGATTGGAGAAATCCATTCGCGTCCTGGGGCCAGCGCAGCCGGCAGATCGCTCTCCATTCCGAGTTGATCTCTGGGGTAAGAATGTTCCGGTGCCCGTCAGTGATTGCCACCGGTTGCCAGAATGCATCCTTTTGACCCCATTCAGGCGAGTTGGTTCTGATTAAATGTGGGCAAGTGAAAGAGCGAATAAACCCTTATTTAATGGGCATTTAATAGGGATTTGAGGGCTTTTCTGGCGTCAGATTAGGTATTGGAATTAACTTCCCCGGGGAGAAGGAACAGCATTCGTCCGTTTCTCGTTTGACGGATAACCGTCCGGCAAACCCCGACACACAACATTTCAAAGCCGGCGCCGAGTGGTTCCCCCTCGCCCCGGGGGAGAGGGACGGGGTGAGGGCGATCGTTCCCCAAACCACACTTCGAACTCTCTAAAGCGCCGAATCAGTGATCGGCGCTCCGACTCGTTACTTGGAAGCCTCCGTCCGGTTCGTTTCCTTCTTCATCGGCTTGAAATTTCCCTCCTCGCAGCAACGCACAAACCCCTCGGTGACCGTCTTCAATTCCTCCCAGCGGGCGCGAATGACTTTTGCCTCATGCGCGTTGATGTGGCTGTCACCGGCGGCCTCGGCGATGACGCCAAGCATGTCCGCGAAATCCTGGACGATCTGGTTGGTCGCCGGAATGACCTGAAA
>JAYTXL010000013.1:0-11068 GCA_043742955.1 Verrucomicrobiota bacterium
ACAAATCCGGAAAGCCGTTCCTGGGATCAAAAAACGCAAGTAGCTTATAATACAAATGTTACGCCTTAACTTAGCGCCATTCGCCTGAAGGCTGCTTCACCATTCGCCAACCGACCGTATCCGCACGTACCGAGATCTTCGGATATTGAAGCGGCGTAAACGCCGCGCTCCACCGTTGGGCGCCTCACCTTGCTCCGCTACTTCACTCCGGTCACCAGCGGCTGTGTCCAGGCGGTTTCCACTTCGTTGGTCACGCCGGGATTGATTTTTATCTTTGAAGAAATGATCCGGGCCCGGACGTAAATCTCATCCCCCCGCAACGCGTAGCTCGCGGAGGTTCCCCGCACCTCGGCCAGCACGGCACCCACGTCCGCGCTGTAGCGATGGGTCACGCGCAAGGCCTCGCCATTGGGAGCGCGGACAGGTTCGTGGCGGGGGTCAAAACCCTTCCGTGTGCCGATGAATTGCGTGGTATAAGTGACGCCTGCCGCACCGTCAATGTCGACGGCCAGCTGGTTCGTTTCGCGCCGAATATCCCGGAGGCGCACGCCGCTGGTCGCGTAAAAATCACCGGCCTCCAGGGCCGCGATGAGATGCTCCGGGGTCAGGTGGGTGGCGCGCACCATGACCCAGCCGCGTCCGGAATTGCTCTGGCCGACGGCGTTGGTGTGATAGTGATGTGAATCATCCGTCGCGAGACCGAAGAGCGGTTTCAGGCCCAACTCCGTCAGCCGCCGGGTCAGAATGATGTCCCACAACCGATCGGTGCTGGCATGGGTGGCGTCGCCTTCATTGTGCACGGTGGGATGGCCGTTATAGATCTCGAAAAACTGCTCCTCCACCACCTGCATCAGCTCTTCCGCCGTGACGCCCCAGCCGAAATTGGGATGATTTAGATGCGGAAACATCGGCTGCCCAGTGCGTTTGCGTTGTTCAAAAATGGCGGCAATATTGTTCTGCATCACTTCCAGCACGCTGTCGCCGCCGAGCGGTTTGATGGCCTCGCGCACGTTGGTGACGTTGATGTGGACGGGTGCGTTCTTGTAGCGGTCGGTGATTTCCTCGCTTTGGAGGAGGAGAAAACGATCCGGTTGTTCCACGCGGGTGCGAAATTCATTCAAGGTTTTAAGGCGCACCATCGGCTGGCCTGCTTCGTCGCGCTGCTCCACCCAGTTCGTCCCGTAGCGCTGGAGATACTTTCCCACGGCCAGCCGCCGGTTTTGGTTGGTGGTCGCGTTGATCCATTTGCGGTCCTGCGACAGCAGGTTGTGGTCGGATAGCGACAGAAAATGATAACCCTGCTGGTGATACCAGTCCGCGATCATCTCCGGAAAATCATCGCCATCGCTCCAGAGCGAATGGGTGTGCAGGTTGCCTTTCCACCAGCGGGGGGAGGACGCGGGGCCGGGTTCGGCGGCCGGCAGCGACGCCGCAAGCACGCAGAGGAGGAGCGCGAGACCGGCCCAGCGATGGGTGAACATGACTCTTTCTAGCACATTGATTCAGCACCGGCCAATGGTTCTTCGCCGCCTCATTTCACCACCAGCGGCAAACTTTCTGAATGGCTGTTGAATTCCGGTGCGTAGAGGCACTGGATTTCCGCCATCCCCGTCTGGTACTGGCCGCGATGCTGGACGCGTGTCTCATCCTCCAAACCACACAGGCGCACCATTCTCCGCTCACGGCAACACCCCGGATCTCGCCCCCAGCGCCAAAGGCGCGTCATCCCTCAGCCTAGGGCATCGCCCTGGGTCTGTGTCACCACCAACGATCTGCGGCCTGAAGGGCCGCGATAACCACCCGCAACCATGCCCCAATCATTGCCCCGTAGCCTGTTCATTCGTGCCCTCCGTGTCATCCGCCGTTCCCCACCAGGTAGGGCGTCGGTGTCCTCACCGCGCCGAGAACGCGTTACACCCATCCGCCTCGCGACAGGCAAAGACCATATCAGTTCAGGGAACGAACGGCTGGTTCGGGACAACCAGCCCTACCTTTCGCTTCCGTGCCAGGTAGGGCGTCGGTGTCCTCACCGCGCCGAGAACGCGTTACACCCATCCGCCTCGCGAACGGGCAAAGACCCTATCAATTCAGGGAACGAACGGCGATTCAGCACCGGCGAATAATTCTTCGCCGCCTCATTTCACCACCAGCGGCACACTTTCTGAATGGCTGTTGAATTCCGGTGCGTAGAGGCACTGGATCTCCGCCATGCCGGTCTGGTACTGACCGCGATGCTGGACACGCGTCGAATACTCAAAGACATACACGCCTTTGGGCAGATAGCTGATAAAGAAGTGGCTGGCGGTGTCGCGCGTGCTCTCGTAATAGCCGAGCCCGTCCTGGTATTTGTAGCGGCTGAGGACGTTCACCGGCTCGGTGCCGCTGCCGCGCTGGTCTTTCAGATGGATGTATTCCATGTCGCGGTCCACGCGCAGTTCGAGGCGGACCACGAGTTCGTCGCCGACGGCCAGCGCACCTTTCACCGATTCGAGCACCGGGCCCTTCTTGGTGGTGACCTTTGTGTAGAGCGATTTCTTAAGCTTGAGCGGCGTACCTTCGTACGGGGTGATCTTGCTCATGTCTTCGAGGTATTGCCAATGCACGCTGCCCCAGGCAACGCCCGGATCCGTTTTCCGGACGATGATTTCGCCGAGCCTCGGCTTGATGTCGGCGACGGAGAATTTCTTTTCGTAGAATCCGGTGCCGGCCTCGATGGCGGGCGTGGCTCCGTCGCGTGAGGCCTGCGGCTTGACCACCGTGCCGCCGAGAGAAACCTCCACGAGCGCGTCGCTGGCGAGCAGGTCGCGCCCGCGCAGCAGCAGGGCATAGACGGCGTCGGCCGTGGCCTTGGTCGTTTTCCAATCCTGGGTCTGCTTTTGTTTCAGCAGCCAGACCTTGCAGTCCTCGACCGCCGCCGCGTCGCCCATCACCTCGTCGAACGCCTCGATCATCAGCGCCTGGGTTTCAATCGGCGCGCGATACCACCACCAGCTCAATTCCGTTTCGCGCCAGAACATGCCCATCTCCTCATTGGTTACGCTGCGTTCCTTGATCGAGTTCATGATGCCGCGCGCAATCGCCTGATTCGCATCGCCGCCCCAGCGTTGCAGCGCGATGGCGAGCTGCCCCTGCGACTGGCGGTTGGCGAGCTTGAGCCAGTGCCGGCGCGCTTGTGCGAGGAAAAAATTGATCGCTTCTTCATGCGGCTTCGCGACGGGCTGGTCCTTGAGGAAAAAGCTCCGGCCATAGAGATAGAGCGCCTCGGTCGAACTGGGAATGTAGTCCTCCTTGTTCTTCATTTTCAAAATCTCGCGGTAATGTTCGTTCATCCAAGCGTCGAGGCGGTTGAGCGACTTGATGGCGGGCGCGCTGCTGAGGTCCACGCCCAGATGGCGCAGGCGGCCAAAGCCGGTCGTGATGTAGAGCGTGATGTAATCGTCGCCCCGACCACCGGGGAACCACGGCCACGCGCCGTCCGCGAGTTGCATTTCGGAAACTTGTTGCAGCGTGCGGGCGACCTCGCTGGTGAGCCGATTGTCGTCGAAGAGCACGCCGACATTCCGACGCGCCTGGCTTTCAGAATTCGCCTGCCGGAGCCACGGCGTCTCCTCCAGCATTACGTTTTTCAAGTCCTGGTTTTTTTCGAGCGGGCTGTCGAGCGCGGGCGTGTTGCGCCACTGCTCGAAGACGCGGTGAATCTTCGGATCACTGAGCGTGATGTTCCGCGCGAGGGCGTTCGCGTACAGGCGGTTGAAGGTCTGCTCCGAACATTCGTGCGGATATTCCATGAGGTAGGGCAGCGCCATGACCGCGTACCACGAGGGGTTCGAGACCATTTGCACGGACAGGCTTTGGTGGCGCAGTGTGTCGGACTTACCCGACTTCAGGAGCTTGGTGAACTCAAAC
Source organism: Verrucomicrobiota bacterium (assembly GCA_043742955.1). Lineage (GTDB taxonomy): Bacteria > Verrucomicrobiota > Verrucomicrobiia > Limisphaerales > JAYTXL01 > JAYTXL01. The sequence goes on from JAYTXL010000013.1 coordinate 3,907, forward strand.
TTCTTCGTCACCGCGCCGTTGGCCTGGCCGCGAATGGGCAGCGGCAACGACTCCGTCACAAGAATCCGCCGCGACAACACGGGCAGAAAGCCTTCCTCGCCGTCGGACACTTTGCCCGTCGAGCCAACCGCTTTGTAAGTAAGGAAGCCGAGGCCGTCCGGCACTTTTAATTTCCAGGAATAGCTGCGTGATTCCTTTGCGGGAATGTCGAAGTCGAGTTCGGGTTTGGTGTTGCCGAGCGCTTTGTCAGCGGATGAATTGTTCCACGCCTCGTTGAGCGTGAGGCGAACCTTGCCGTTCTGGCGCGCGGCGGTTTGGTTCGAGACCTTCACGGTGAAATCGAGCACGTCGCCCTCGCGCAGGAAGCGGGGCGGGTTCGGCTGCACCATCAAATCCTTGGCCGTCTCCGCGTGGCCCTCGAGCAAGCCGCTGCGCAGTTCCTGGTCGTGCGCGAAGCCAAGGAAGCGCCATCGGGTGAGCGCCTCGGGCATGGTGAACTCCAGCTTCACCGTGCCATCCTTGTCTGATATCAACTGCGGGAAGAAAAATGCTGTCTCATTTAGATTCTTGCGCGCGGAAACCTGGGTGAGGTCGGGGCCTGGACCTCCGGCATTTGTGTCGGCAGCTTTGCGCTTGTCTCTACCGGCCTCCTTTTGTCCGGACAATTGCTTTTCCATGGGGGCGGCGGATTTGGACTCCATGGCCATGGCCGCCATGGGCGCGGGCGCCATGGAGTCCATCACCATTTCTTCCTCCCTCCCGCCGCGGGCGGACATCCCGCGCATCCGGTTCATGTTTCTGCCCCCGACGCCGAAGCCATAGCCCCAGACATTCGCCGTCAAATCCTGCGGAAACTCCCGGTAGCGCCGGTCCACATTCACGTAGTCCTGCCGCCAGTTGCCCATCATGTGCTGGAAATTCTTCGTCATGTTTTCAAAAGTCGCGCTGGCCGTGCTGTGATCGGTGCGGAAAAAGGTGAACCGTTCCATCCACTGAAGTTTGAGGTAAGCGTCGAGAGATTCATCGTAAAGCGTCGCGGCCATTTCTGCGACGGCCTTTTGCGCGTTCGGGCCGGTGATGATCGCCGTCCAGGTTTCCTTTTGCGCCGGCTGGAGCTTCGACACAAAATGCTCCCACTTGATTTCAAGATTCTTGTTGCTCCACGGCACGTCGATGTGCCGTGACTCCAGATAAGCGCGGTTCTCGCGCACCTGGGTGATGTGCAGCGTGAAACCGCCGCGCTGCGCCTCGGTCACGGCCTGTTTGACCTGCGCCTGGGTCGAGCCGGCCTTGGTCCAGTAGCGCTGGATCATTTTGCCGCGATGCTCGAGCTCGATGAACGCGCGGCCAGCGTCGTAGCCAGTGCCCCAGACCGCCGTGAACTCTTGGCCCGGCTCGACCGACCATTCCGGAGCGGCGAGCAGGTGCGGAATCTTGATCGCGAGCTTCGCGGCCGCTGGTTTCAATACTTGAATCGGCAGCCGCGCCGTGACCTTTTTGCCGAAACGATCCTGCGTCTCGAGCATCGCGCGATACACGCCGATGCCGAGCTTGAACTGCAGTGTGAGCGCGCCATCCCTGTCCGTCGTGAATCCCTTTTCCGCCACGATCGCGCCGAGCGGCCAGTTGTTGGGATCGGCGTTCGGCTCGTCCGCGCCCATCGGGACGCCGCGCCGGTAATAATATCCGCCACCCAGCGCCGCGCGCTGCACCTGCGCCGGTTCCTTGAGTTGATAAATCTTCACGCTGCCTTCCGCCACCTGGCCGGCGCCGTCGAGCGTCGCGGTTTTTAGTTTCAACTCCACCGCCTCCGCGTCCGTCTGCCAGTCCTTGGCGCTCAAGGTGGCCTGCAACGCGGTGTAGCCCACGAGCACGCCGCGCGCGGCCGAACGCGTCTCCCCGGCGGTGTCGGTCACATCGGCCGAAACCTGGAAATGAAACGTCGGCTCGTTGGTGGAGGAGATGGACGCGTCGGCTTTGGCACTAAACTCAATCTTGAAACTGCCGTCGCTCGCCGTTTGCACGATGCCGTGGGCGATCTCCTGGCTGCCCTGCGCGGGCGGCATTCGCCACGAATACCAACTCCACCAGACCGGATAGCGCACCTCACGCACCACGCGCCACTTCACCAGCGCGCCGTCTACCGCCGCGCCGGTGTAACTCTCCGCCTTGCCCGTTAGATTCACCTTATCGTTCAGCTTCGCGGCCGTTGTCGGGGCTTCGAGTGTGACCTGGAATTTCGGTCGCTTGTATTCCTCGACATTTATACCGGTCCCGCCGCCCGGCCCTTGCGTGACGCGGATTTGCATGTGCCCCATCAGCCGGTCGCGCGGGGCGGTGAAGCTTCCGCTGAACGAGCCGTAGTCATTGCAACGATGCTCCTGCTTGGCGATCTCCTTGCCGTTGGGGTCCATGAAAGTAACCGTGAGCGCGCTGCCCGGCAGTAATTGATAGTCATCCTTCTCCTGATCCACCTTTAGGCAGAGACCCTTGTATTGCACCGTCTGGCCGGGACGATAGAGCGCGCGGTCGGTGAAGAAGATCGTTTGCGAATTCGGCGTTGCCTTGCCCGGTGGGTACACATGGTAATCCTGCATCGAGCCGAGCTCGCGGCCGTTATGGCGCACCCGCAGCAAGTGTCCGCGATTCTCCGTGCCCGGCAGGTTGAAGAAACCGTTTTCGTCCGTGGCGAGCTGCGCATCGGCGATGCGGTTGCCGGTGTTGTCGAGATGCCAAGGCTGCACCTCGGCGCCCGCGACCGGTTCGCCGGTATTGGCTTCCAGCACGAAGCCCTCCAGCTGTCCCTCGCGTGAGCGCACGATCAACGCGAGCTCGCTCACCCACACATCGGTGAACGAAACCTGATTGTCCTGTTCGGAGAAATCTTGGTCGTGACTGGCGAGGAGAAAATAGAATCCCGGCTTCAAGGAATCCGGCGCGGGTAACTCCACAGTGCGCTCCTTGAAATCGTCGGTCGCCGGCAGCTTCGCCGACCACTTGAGCGCGGGCGCCTTGGCGAGCAGTTCCGTGCGCTCGGTGTCGTTCAACGATTCGGGGCGGCTGCGGGTTTTTTTCAGGAAGTCGTTCCAATCCCAGGCCACCGCGCGGAAGTAAACCTGCGTCACGTTTTTGTAATGCACGGAGATGTTTGGACGAGCCGCATTCCAAATCCGCTCGGTGGTGATCCTGGCTGACCTTGCGTCGATTTCCACCAGCAAGTTTTGACAGAGTTTTCCGCCGGGGCTTTTGGGGAACACCTTCGCCCCGCGTGCCGCCAGCTTCCGGGCCTCGACCAGATCGCCCTCGCCCTGCACCACGCGCGCCCATTGTTCCAACGCCCGCGCCGTAAGCTCGTGATCGGCCCAGCGCTCGGTGATCGTCTTGAGCGCAGATTTGTAGCGGGTGTTCTTGTTTTCGCCGAACGCGACATTGGAGCCGTAGGCCAGCCGGGCAAGATCGGTGTCGATCAACGCGGATGGGTTCACGTCCTGCTGGTGGAATTTCAGCAAGTCCTGGAACAACTGAATGGCCTTGAGCACGGGCGACTCGGCATCCGTGGCGTTGAGACTGGGCCTCCACGCGAGAAACTCCGTCGCCGGCGCGAAGACCGGACTGTCCGCCGACACTTCAAAAGCATCCTGCGGCTTGGCGGCGGCCTGCTCGCCGCTGGTGAAAAACTTCAACGCCTCTTGCGCGATGAAATCATAGAGCGTCGGGCGATACGCATCCGGCACGGTGCCTTTTGGGAGCAGATCATCGAACTGCGCGATGGGGGTCTTCTTCAGCAGCTCCGCGCCGGAGAGCGCCTTGCTGAACTGTTTGTCGATCTCGGCGAAGAGCCGGGGCAGATCCCACGTCGTGAAATCCTTGCCCGGCACGGCGGCAGTGGCGGTGCGTTGCATGAATCGCCAGCGGTTTTGCTGGAAGTAGTGCCAGTACCAATTCGCCAGAATCGTGTCGAGCAGGGGCATCATCTCCCTGGGCGCTTTGGCGATCTCGGCTTCCAGCCGGGTGATTTTCTCCTCGGGCTTGTTCCCCTGAATGTTCCCTTCGAGCGCGATCCTTTTGGCGAGGGCCTTGGTGGCCTCGCCGTAGGCCTTCTCCTTCATCGCCGCGATGATGATGGGTTCGAGTTTGGTGATGGCCGTTTTAGGCAGGCCCTGGTTCACGGCGTCGTCCACCGCCTTCCACTGCGCGCCCCGGTCAGCGGCGGAAAGTGAACAGGCAAAGGCGAGCGAGAGCCAGCATCCTGCGTGGAGGGATTTCATATTTTGAGATTATCAAAGCCAGGGGTTGGACGGAATACTTAAAGGAATGCTCCGCTCGCATTTCGGGAGCCCTGGTTTGGAGTTCTGCGTTTACGCGGCTCAGGAAATCGCCTGCAGTCCGGACCTTGTAAACGCGGAACTCCGAATATTAATCTGCGCGCCAATCCAGCTTGGAGATGGGATTATCCCGCCCGGCAATTACTCCAGCGCGATGGCGTTCTGGGCTTGGGTGCCCAAGCCCTCGATGCCGAGTTCCACGCGGTCGCCGGCTTTCAGAAAAATCGGGGGCTTGAAACCGAGGCCCACACCCGGAGGCGTGCCGGTGCTGATCACGTCTCCGGGCAGCAGGGTCATGAACTGGCTGATATAACTCACGAGCTTCACGACGCCGAAAACCATCTGCTGGGTGCTGCTGTTTTGCACGGTGCGCCCATTCACCTTGAGCCACATGGCCAGGTTTTGCGGATCAGCGATTTCATCGCACGTCGCCAGGAACGGCCCAAGCGGCGCGAAGGTGTCGCAACTTTTTCCCTTCACCCATTGGCCGCCGCGTTCGAGCTGCCACGCGCGCTCGCTGTAATCATTGTGCAGCGCGTAGCCCGCCACGTGCGCCAGCGCATCGGCTTCGCTCACATAGCTGGCGCGTCGCCCGATGATGACCGCGAGCTCCACTTCCCAATCCGTTTTTTGCGAGCCGCGCGGGATGACCAGATCATCATTTGGTCCGCACAGTGCCGTGGTGGATTTAAAAAAAAGAATCGGCTCGGCGGGAATGGGCAGGCCGGATTCCTTCGCATGATCGGCGTAATTCAAGCCGATGCACACAATCTTGCTCGGTCGCTGGATCGGCGGACCCAAGCGGACCGAATCGGAGAGGGTGGGCGCCTGGTCCGCATGGGTGCGGGACCATTCGGCGATCCGCCGCACGCCGTCGTTTGCAAAAAAGTGTTCGCTATAATCCTCGCCGAACGCGGAGGCATCGATGCGTTTGCCGTTGGGGAGCAGCAGTCCGGGTTTTTCGTGACCAGATTGTCCGAAGCGAATGAGTTTCATTTTGAGCGTATTTTTAGACTTCCGTGGTTATGGATTGATTGTGCGTTTTTCCCCTCACCCCAACCCTCTCCCGCCGGGAGAGGGAGCGTCGGTTGCCGCGCTGGACGAATTCATAGCCGCCTTATTCGCCGAGTGACGGGAAAGTATTCTCCCTCTCCACTGGGGAGAGGGCCGGGGTGAGGGGAAAAGTACCGGAGGCACATGGAATCGGTTGGCGCTCTGAAAGTGACTCATGGTTGCTTTATGCGATTTAAGGCGCTGAGCACGGCTTTGATCGAGGCGAGCTCGATGTTGGTGTCGACGGCGGCGCCCCAGCGGAGCTGGCCGTCGGCGAGTTTAATCTGGATGTAAGAGATCGCGCTGGCGGCCTCGCCCGCGCCCAGCGCATGCTCGCGATAATTGGCGACTTCGAATTTCGCGGCGCCGCCGTTTTGCAGCGCGTGGACGAAGGCGGCGATGGGCCCGTTGCCTTCGCCGGTGAGCGGAAGTTCCTGGCCGTGGCGCCACACGGAGGCGCGGCAACGGAACGTGCCGCCGGTGCCGTCCGCGTGAAAGTGTTCGAGTTTCCAGGGAGTGGTGCGCTCGACGTATTCTTTCCAGAACATGGCCTTGAGCTCCGTGGCGCTGACCTCGCGGCCGAGTTGATCCACGGCATCGTTGGCGATGGGGCCGAACTCGCGCTGCATGTCCTTGGGCAGCTCGATGCCAAATTCGGCCTCGAGCAGATAGGCGACGCCGCCCTTGCCGGACTGGCTGTTGACGCGGATGACCTCATGATATTCGCGGCCCAGATCTTTGGGATCGATGGCGAGGTAGGGCACATCCCAGTGGGTGCGTCCGCCCTGCTCCCACTCCGCCAGGCCTTTTTTGATGGCATCCTGATGCGAGCCGCTGAAGGCCGTGAACACCAGTTCGCCCGTGTACGGCTGGCGCGGGGGCACCGTCATGCCAGTGCAGCGCTCGTAGGTGTCGCGCAGCGCATTCAGATTGGAGAAGTCGAGTTGGGGATCAATCCCCTGCATGTAGAGATTCAAGGCGACCGTAATGATGTCGAGATTTCCGGTGCGTTCCCCATTGCCGAAGAGGGTACCCTCGACGCGATCGGCACCGGCCAGCAAACCCAGTTCGGTAGCCGCCGTGCCGGTGTTGCGGTCGTTGTGCGTGTGCAGCGAGATGATCAAGGAATTGCGGTTCTTGATGTGCCGGCACATCCATTCGATCTGGTCGGCGTAGACGTTTGGCATCGCCACCTCGACGGTGTCCGGTAGATTGAGAATCATTTTGGAGTGCGGCGTCGGCTGCCACACATCCATCACCGCCTCGGAGATTTCGCGGGCAAATTCGACTTCCGTTGCGCTGAAACTTTCCGGAGAATATTGCAGGCGGACGTCCGTGCCCGGGAGGCGTCCCAGGCGTTCCTTGATCCGTTTCGCGCCTTCCACGGCGACCTGGATGATCTCGGCTTTTGATTTTCCAAACACCACCCGGCGCTGCGCGGGCGAGGTGGAGTTGTACATGTGGATGATGACGCGTTTTGCCCCCTGGAGTGACTGGACGGTTTTCTCGATCAAATCTTCGCGCGCCTGCACGAGCACCTGGATCGTCACGTCATCGGGGACGCGGTTTTCCTCGATGAGCCGGCGGTTGAATGAGAACTCCGTGTTGGAGGCGGACGGAAAGCCAACCTCGATTTCCTTGAACCCGCATTTCACCAGCGCGTCGAACAGTTCCAGTTTTTGCGAGATGTTCATCGGGACGGCGAGCGCCTGGTTGCCGTCGCGCAGGTCGACGCTGCACCAGCTGGGTGCGGCGGTGAGAATGCGGGCCGGCCATTGACGATC
>JAYTXL010000014.1:0-6681 GCA_043742955.1 Verrucomicrobiota bacterium
ACAAATCCGGAAAGCCGTTCCTGGGATCAAAAAACGCAAGTAGCTTATAATACAAATGTTACGCCTTAACTTAGCGCCATTCGCCTGAAGGCTGCTTCAACTTCGTTCACTGCTTGGTGTTCGAGCGTTCCTGGACTTATCGGCGGTGAAGCGGCCTGAAGGCCGCGCTCCGGCCGTTCGAGTTCATTGTGCCGTCCGCCTCAATAATCATTTATTACGTGTAAGTATTAAATATTGCCAAACCGTGAGTGGTGCCCGATAGTGCTCGGGTTGCAATCCGTAGGGTTTGCGACACGGCGTATCTGGGTCTATTTGTTTTCAAGCATGACAATGACACGGCCAACCAAATTAATGACGGCGGCTTTTTTGATGGCGTGCGCCGCTCTGGTCGTTGGATATCTGCCGTTGGTGTCCAGCACCACCGCCGCCGATTCCGCCGCGCCCAAATCCGCCGGCAACTGGCCCATGTTTCGCGGCAGCCAGGGATTGGCTGGCCTCGCCGAAGGCAAACTGCCGGACAAACCCAGCCTGCTCTGGAGTTTCAAAACCAAGGAGTCCATAAAATCCTCCGCGGCCATTGTGGACGGCCGCGTGTTCATCGGCTCCGATGACGGCAACCTTTACGCACTCAACCTCGCCGATGGAACAAAGGCCTGGGAATTCAAGACTGGCGGGCCGATTGAATCCTCGCCGCTCGTGCTCGACGGCAAGGTATTCGTCGGTTCCGTGGACGGTTTGCTTTACGCCCTCAACGCCGCCGACGGCAAGGAAGCCTGGAAATACAAGACCGACGATAAAATTCTTGGCGCACCCAACTGGGTGAAATCGCCCAACGGCAAAACGAACTGGGTGTTGGTCGGAAGTTACGATTTCAAACTGCACTGCGTGGACGCCAGCACGGGCAAGAGCAACTGGGTTTATGAAAGCGGCAACTACATCAACGGCTCGCCCGCCGTGGACAATGGCGTGACCGTGTTCGGCGGCTGCGACGCCCTGCTGCACGTCATCTCGCTCGCCGACGGCAAGCAGGTGAAGGAAGTGGACGCCGGCGCCTACGTGGCCGGCTCGGCCGCCCTCGTGGACAACCGCGCCTACTTCGGCCATTACGAAAACGCCTACCAATGCATCGACCTCTCGAAGGGCACGAACATCTGGACCTACAAAGAGCGCGCCTTTCCGTTCTTCTCCTCGCCGGCCGTTACAAAGGACAAGGTCGTCTTCGGCGGGCGCGACAAACGGCTGCATTGTGTGCGCCGCGACAACGGCGAGGTCATCTGGACCTTTGCCACGCGCGGCAAGGTGGATAGCTCGCCCGTCGTGTGTGACGGCAAGGTCGTGGTCGGCTCGGAAGACGGGCGGCTTTACGTCGTGTCGCTCACGGATGGCAAGGAACTGTGGAACTATGAAATCGGCCAGGGAATCACCAGCTCCCCCGCCGTGGCGGACGGCAAAATCGTCATCGGGAGCGAGGATGGCAGCGTGTATTGTTTTGGCAGCAAAGAATAAGTCTTAACTAAACAAACTATGGCTGTTCCTGATTTTCAAACAATGATGTTGCCCGTATTGCGTGTACTTGGAGATGGCAAGTCCCACGCCATTCGGGAAGTTTCAGAAACCACTGCCAAAGTGATGGAAGTTTCAGAGCAGGATCGCCAAGAGCAACTACCAAGTGGCAACGCCACGAAGTGGGGAAATCGAATCGCTTGGATCGCTTCCCATTTCAAATTTGCCGAACTCATCACCAGGCCAGCACGGTCACAAATACAAATCACTGAACGTGGAATGCAGATTCTAAAGAGCAACCCGAAGCGCGTGGACATAAAGACCCTTCAACAATTTGCAGAATATCAGGCTGCAAAGAGTCGGAAGAAGGACGACGGAAAGACTGCGGTTGAGGTTGAAGAGGAGTCTGCGACTCCGCCGTTGGAAACGCTCGAGAAAAGCTATGACGAACTTCGCAAAGCTCTGGCGGCCGAACTTCTGCAACTGGTGAAGAGTAAGCCTCCGATTTTCTTCGAGCGGCTAGTGCTCCAACTGATGCAGCGGCTCGGCTATGGCAGCTTGGTCGCAGATGCAGCCGAGTACTTGGGTGGCACTGGCGATGGCGGAGTGGATGGGCTGATCAAGGAGGACAAGTTGGGCTTGAGCGAAATCTACATGCAAGCCAAGCGCTGGGACTCTCCGGTGGGATCCAAGACGGTGCGGGAGTTTCTCGGCGCACTAGATCAGGCTGGGGCGAAGAAAGGTGTTCTGATCACGACGAGCACTTTTACAAAAGATGCCAAGGCTCCCCTCGGGAAGACGGACAAGAAGGTTTCCCTTATTGATGGTCAGATGCTGGCCGAATTGATGATTGACCACGATCTCGGTGTCTCGCCAGACAAGACTTTCCAAGTTAAGAAGATTGATTCGGATTTCTTTGAAGAGGATTGATTCATGGAAAGAGTCGCCCTTAGCTACGCTGGCACGTCTTGGCTCCTAACCGGCCAACGCGGAGCGTTGCCAGCCATTAGCCGGGGGTCGCAGCATCGCGTAGACCCCCGGTCAACCGTCGAACACGGAATGCACCCCAGCGGGGTGCCAGATCATCCCCGTCGACTCATAAGTTCTGTCATCGCTTCGCGATGCAACCGCTCATACGTAACCATCCAGGGGTGTCGGCTGCGCCTCAACCCCCGGCTAATGGCTGGCAACCCTCCGGGTTGCGGCTGCGTGCCAACCGGGGCGAATTCCCAGACCACTCTTCACGACCCAATAACCCACTGACATGGCTTCCACGTTCCTCAGCCTTCACTATCACATCGTGTTCTCGACGAAGGAACGGCGTCCCCTCATCACGCCCGTTTGGCGCGAGCGGTTGCATGAGTATCTGGGCGGAACCCTGAATGGACTTGGCGGTTTCAGCCAGGAAATCGGCGGCGTGGCGGACCATGTTCATTTGCTCGTCGGTTTGAAGGCCACGCATTGCCTGGCCGATTTCATGCGCGAACTGAAGAAGGCGTCATCGAGCTGGGTGAAGGAAAATGGCGAATCGGGCTTCGCGTGGCAGGATGGTTACGCCGCGTTCACGGTCAGCGCGTCCATGCGCGAACGGGTGCGGCAATACATCCAGAATCAGGAACAACACCATGCGAAACGAGATTTTGTTTCGGAGCTCAAGGAGTTGCTCGCCAGGCACGACGTGAAATACGACCCGCAATACTTGTCGTGAAGCTTGGGACAGCAAAACGAATTGGCCGGAGGGTCTGGCATCGCTTCGCGATGCGCAGATTGATTCGCCATGTTCCGGGGGTGTCGGCTCCGCCTCGACCCCCGGCTAATGGCTGGCAACCCTCTGGGTTGCGTGGGGCGCACGCACGCGCAGATTTCAGCAGCGGTCCTTCACTTCACTTGTTATGAGCACCACCACCTTACCTCTCGACAATACAAAGGCCCCCGCCCCGCCGCTCCAAAAGGAGACCACCGTCGGCAATTACTTCGTCTCGAATTATCCGCCGTTCTCATTTTGGAAACCGGAGCATGTCGGTGAGGTCGAGGCAGCCCGGCAACGCGCGCCGAAACCTGGCACCCCCCTCGGCATTTACCTGCACATTCCGTTCTGCCGGAAACGCTGCCACTTTTGCTATTTCAAGGTTTATACCGACAAGGATTCGGCGGCGATCAAAGGTTACATCGATGCCGCGCTCAAAGAACTCGCCATCTACGCGCGCCAACCGTTTATCGGCGGACGCAAGCCGAACTTCGTCTATTTCGGCGGCGGCACGCCCAGCTATCTCAGCGTGGATCAACTCAAGCAGCTCACCGACGGCATGAAGGCATTGCTGCCGTGGGACGAGGTCGAGGAAGTCACGTTTGAGTGCGAGCCGGGCACGCTCACGGACCATAAGCTGCGTGCGATCCGCGAAATGGGCGTGACCCGCCTGAGCCTGGGCGTGGAGAACTTCGATGACCATATTCTCGAGATCAACGGCCGCGCGCATCACAGCAAGGAAATCGCCCGCGCCTACGCCTTCGCGCGCGAAATTGGATTTCCCCAAATCAACATTGATCTCATCGCCGGCATGGTCGAGGAAACCGAGGCGAACTGGCGCGAGTGCATCCGCAAGACCATCGAGTTGTCACCCGACAGCGTGACGATTTACGAGATGGAAGTGCCCTACAACACCGGCATTTATCAACAGATGAAAGCCGAGGGCAAACTCGTCGCGCCCGTGGCGGATTGGGACACGAAACGCGCCTGGGTCAACTACGGCTTTAGCGAACTGGAAAAGGTCGGCTACACCATCGCCAGCGCCTACACCGCCGTGAAAGACAAATCCAAGACGAAATTTGTTTACCGCGACAAATTATGGGAAGGCGCGGATTTGTTGTCGGTGGGCGTGGCGAGCTTCGGGCACATCGGCGGCGTGCATTATCAGAATCATGCGGATTTCGATCCGTACATCACGCGGGTGAACGCGGGCGAGCTGCCCATTTTCCGTGCGCTCACCCCGACAGCCGACGAACGCTACATTCGTGAATTCATCCTCCAGCTCAAGCTTGGCTCCAACAGCCGCAGCTATTTCAAAAACAAATTCGGGACGGATCCGGTCGAGCGATTTGACGCGCCGATCCAGCGGTTGAAAGACTGGGGGTTCCTTACCGTGGAAGGCGACCACATCGTGCTGACACGCGCGGCGCTGCTGCAAGTGGACAAGCTGCTGCACGAATTCTTTTTGCCGGAGCACAATACCAACCGATATGTCTGAAGTGAAAGAGAACGAGTTAAATGTTGAGCGTTTTCCCATGTCTTCTACCCCTACTGCTCTCCCCATCGCGTATCCGCTCGATGATTTTTACGCGCAGGCGGGCCTGGCATTGCCAGCCATCGAGGCGGTGGCGGGCGACGAGGTGCCGGAGCCGTACCAGACCCTGCTCGTGCATCAGAACGACATGACCCCGACGCTCGAGAAATTCCACGGCAATACCATTCACCTGCGTGTATTGCGCCGACAGCAGCGCGGTGATTTCTATTTCCGTGAGGTCGTGCTGGTGACGGATCAGGATGAAACACCAGTCGAGTTCGGGGCGATTAAAATCAACCTCTCGCTGTTCTCCCCGGCGGCGCGGCAGGAAATCCTGGAAGAAAGGCTGCCGCTCGGTCACATCCTGGCCGACTGCACCGTGACACACACCAGCCGGCCCAAGGCTTTCCTGCGGGTGCAGGCGGATGCCTTCATCAACTCGATGCTCGCGCTGACCGGCCAGCACACGCTCTACGGCAGACGCAACACCCTTTGGGATCCGCAGCAGCGACCGCTGGCGGAAATCGTGGAAATCCTGCCACCGGCGCACGTTAAAATTTAATGAGCCACGGATGAAACACGGATTGAACACGGATCATGGACAGAAGCCCGATTGGGCCTGTTCCTCGTCTGTGTTTCATCCGTGTTCAATCCGTGGCTGAAGAAAGCAAATGCTCATGAAAACCAACTACGACGCCCTCATCATCGGCGGCGGGCCGGCCGGTTCGTCCGCCGCCACCATTCTCGCCGAATACGGCCACCGCGTGCTCGTCCTCGAACGCGAGAAGTTCCCCCGCTATCACATTGGCGAATCGCTCATCCCCTTCACCTACCAGCCGATGGAGCGTCTGGGTCTCATCCCCAAGATGCGCGCCTCGTGCAACCAGAAGAAATATAGCGTCCTATTCGTTTCTCCCAACGGCAAGGCGAGCCAGCCCTTTTACTTCTTCAACCGATACGACAAGGAGACCGTTGCCCAGACCTGGCAGGTGCTCCGCTCGGAGTTTGACGAGATGCTGTTGAACCATGCGCGCGACAAGGGTGCCGAAGTCATCGAAGAAATCACGGTCAAGGAATTGCTTCGTGAAGGTGATCGAGTGATTGGCGTGCGGGCGCAAAAGAAGTCCAGCGAAGTCGTCGAGTTCCGCGCGCCCATCACGCTAGATTGCACCGGCAAGGAAGCCTTCACCGCCGTGCGCAATGGCTGGCGCATGAAGGATCCGTATCTGAACAAGGTCGCCGTCTGGACTTATTACAAAGGCTCGAAGCGCGAGCCGGGCATTGACGAAGGCCAGACCACCGTGGCCTACGTGCCGAACAAGGGCTGGTTCTGGCACATCCCGCAGCACAACGACATGGTCAGCGTCGGCGTCGTGGCCGAGGGTAAATATCTCACGCGCGGCGGCGTGAAGGATCCCAAGGCCATCTTCCATCGCGAGGTCGAGGAGAATCTTTGGATCAAGGATCATCTGTCCGTCGGTGAATCCACGGGCGACTATTACATTGTCAGCGAGTATTCGCATCACTCCCGCTATTGCGCCGCGCCCGGTTTGGTGCTGGTGGGCGACGCGTTTGCGTTTCTCGACCCGGTATTCAGCAGCGGCCTGATGCTGGCCTTCAAAAGCGGCGTGATGGTGGGCGACGAAGTTCACCGGGCGATTCTCGAAAAGGATTTTTCGCCGGCGCGCTTCGCCAGCTACGCGACCTACATGCGCCAGGGCGTGGAAAACATGCGCAAGCTCGTCTATGCCTTTTACGATCCGCAGTTCTCGTTCAAGAAGGTGATTGATAAATACCCCGAGGCGGGCGGGGAAATCACCGACTGCCTCAGCGGCGACGTGAACAAGGATTTCACGGGGCTTTGGAACAAAATCCGCGAGTTCGTCCCGCTGCCGGA
>JAYTXL010000015.1:0-4889 GCA_043742955.1 Verrucomicrobiota bacterium
TTTGGCGTCGGCTGCGCCGCCGGTCGCGCCGTCGGCTTGCGCGGCTTTGGCGGTGACTGCGCCGTAGTCGGTCGCAAGCTGGACGATGTCCGTGCCGAAGTCGGCGGGCGGTTTGCCGTTCCAGACGGGTTTGTAGTCGGAGCTTTGGGCGACGGTGATGCACGCGCCCACCATGTTGAGTTGGACTTGAAGGCGGTTGTTCATGGCCGGAGGGTATGCAATAGGCGACAGGGTGCAAAGGGGAAAAGTGAGGGGTTTTGTGCTGAAAATGATTGGGAATCGGCTGCTTGCAGCCGTCCCACGGCTGCGGCGGCGCTGCGGCGGGCGTAGCCCGCGATTTCCTCAATGTTCACGGCCATTTCCTGACTGTCGGCGGCCATTTCCTGGATGTAACTGGCGATTTCTTGACTGTAAATCCCGATTTCCCGGCTGCGTGCGGCGGTGGCGCAAATGTAAATGCGGATTGCGCGATTGTCGGCGGCGATGGCGCGATTGCGGCTGGCGGTTGATTGAATGTGAATCGCGATTTCGCGGTTGCGTGTGGCGAGGGAAACTTTGCTCGCGCACGTCGTCGGCGCGGGCAAGACGTTCACGATGGTTGCCGCTGCGATGGAGTCGCGGCGGCTTGGTCTTTCCGGCAAGCCGATGTTTGTCGTCCCCAATCACATGCTCGGCCAGTTCTCCACGGAATTGCTTGAGAGCCGGTTTGAAAATTATGAGGGGTGCTGCGGCGAGGGATTTTGGCTGTGGGCAAGGCGGCGAGGTCGGAGTATCCCCGCAGCGGGCTGTGACGACCGAGCCAACGCAGGCCACGGACAAAAGATCCGCCGCCCGGAGGGTTTCGCGCAAAAAGGCTGTCTGGCTTCGTTGCTTCTCAGCCGAAGATCCACAGGGGATAGCCGCATTGCTTGGCGCGTTCCGCCCAAGCATAACGGTAAGAATGCAACGAGACGCCCAAGATGTCCAAGCCCACGCAGCGGCGTTTGAATTCTTTTGCCCGGTGTTTTTCCATCATCACGGCAAGACGTGGGAACAAAAATCCTTCGTTTGGCAAAGAGCGGAGGATGGCTTCAACGGCTGGACCGAAATGGATGAATGCCGGGCTTCCAGTTTTCCTGCGGGCATAGGCAATGACATGATCTGCCCAGTCAATATTTCCAGCCGCCAGATTGGCAATGTCGGTTTGTGATCCTCCCAAATGCCAGCAGAGGTCATAAAAGTTTCGGGATTCTACATTGCGTTCCCGGTCAATGATCCGGTGGTGTTCGTCGGCGGTAATCGCCCGCTTGGGTTTGTATTCAAATTTTGGCCAGAGCCGTCTTGGGATGATCGGCCACGAGAGCCAGTTCATGCCGCCCGAGACAATAATTATGCAGTTCGCGGAGAAGGATATTCGTGCTGACGGTTCCCGCCTTCATGCAGGCGAGCATGTGTTCTGCCTGCGTTTCAATGATGATGAGCTTGCGAATCAGATCACACGCCTTTTGTCTGGCACCGCGCTCCCATCGCTCTTTGGTCGTTTTCCTTTTGTGTTCAATGATGGCGTCGAAAGCATTTTGCCAGGTGCGGGTCGAAACGCCCGAATCTGTTCCTGCCAGATACGCCTTGGCAATCTGGAGATTGAGTTGTGGTTGCCGGGTGGCTTCGTTGCGGGCATTGAGCAGAGTTGTGGCCGCGGAGCGATCCTTCGTTCCCAAGCTTTCCTGTTTGCGAGTCTTGGTATCTTCGACGTAGAAAACCCCGCCCAGTTTACGGCGGTAGATGATGAAGCGACTTTTCATAATTCGGATTCTTTTGTCCGAAGGTTATGAAGCTGCGCGCAGCTTGGGGTGTCTCAGCGACACCAAACGGGCGGAGAATCCCGTGATCGCGAGTGATGGCCGGGTAGTGCCGGGGTTGTTGTCTGGTTGTCCTCCGGTATTGAATTCACTGGCACTTTCACTGGCACTGCCTTCTCTGGGTGCTCCAACAACCTGCTATCAAGCAGGTTGAAGTGGTGCCGGTGGTGGGACTCGAACCCACACGACGTTTTATGGTCCCAGGATTTTAAGTCCTGTGCGTCTGCCATTTCGCCACACCGGCAACCCAATGTTTACAGCCATTCCGAAATACCCTGCCCTGCCCGGTTTGAGTTTGTGCTGCTTCCCGTGCTTCTGCGACCTCATGAAGGGCCAAGCAATCGAGTGCAATGGCACAACCCGAGTTGTTCATGGTCACGATGACTTTGCGACCTTCGCAAATGCGCTGGTTCGGCGCAAGAGGCCGATTCGCGCCGATACGTGAGAGTGGAATCCCAATGCGCGGCATGAATCACACTCTGGGAGATTTCACATTCGTCACCCTACCTCGTTGGACAGTTGGCCTGGCGCTGACCCATCTCAAGCAAAACTCCCCCGGCGCAATTGCGCTGGGGGCGTTGGCGAGCGTCGGAGGTCGCTCCGAGGCTTGGGCTTTGTTGGTGAGGCGATCTCAGTCTTCCCTCGGCAGGACCACCTTGGTGCACGACGTGTTGCCGGATGAGTCAGTCACGACCACAACGGGATTGCCCACGGTCTTGATTTTAGCAGCCACTCCTTCGGAGCCTTTTCGCACACTCGGCTTGTTGGGATGACGGGACAGCGTCACCTTGGTTCCAGGCGCATAAGGTCCCGCGACAAAACCACCCCCGCAATCGCCCTGGGCGGAGTCTCTCACGAAGATCTGCAGGCGGCTGTCACAGTTGTCAGTTGCTCGCAACACATAATAAATGTCGTCATCTTCATCATCCTCTTTCCTGGCACCCTTTTTCTCATCGTGAGATACCCGTGTCTTGACGGCGGCTGCGATGGGGGCCTCGGTATCCTTCACAGTCACGGTGAACAAGGTGGTCGCCACGCCGACAACGTTTGAGGCGACGCAGTTCACGATGCTGATTCCCTTGGGGAAAAGGTACGGCGAGGTAATGGTCAAGCCGTCAAGTGTGGTAGTGACGGTCGGAGTCGGGAACCCGTAGGCTGTAACCAAAAAGTTGAGCCATGCCGAACATTGGCCGGGATCAGCCGAGACCGTGGTATTATCGGGTGAGGCTGTGAACTGCGGAGCCGCCGCCGCTGTGACCTTGAAGCTGAAAATGGTGCGGGCCTGCGGGCCGTTGGCGTATTCCGTGGCGGCGTTGTGCGCCGTTGAGTTCATGCCAACGCTGCTCACAGTCAGCGTTGTACCGTCAGCCGTCACGTCGAGCACGGTGAAGTTAAAGGTGTCCGGGCTGTAGAAGTCAACCGCCTGCGGGCTGGTGGCCGCGGTCAGGTCGTTTTCCCGCACGAGATCATGCAGACCCGGATAATTCTGGAGACCAATGGGATCAATGCCAGCCGCGGTCTGGGCATTCGCAAGGCTGTCGGCGATCGCCTTGATATTCGCGAACGAGTGATCGGTGATCGTATCGGGCCCAGTGGCTCCGAGCGGTCCGCACACGATGGAGAAGCAATACGGTACCTTCACGTAGCTGGCCTGGAGGTCGGTCTGGCCTGTTGGCGAGTAGCTGAGCTCATTGATGCGGTTCTGGTGATCGTCCGTTGAGAGGAAGACGACGTTCTTGATTTGGTTATCCACGATGAACTTCAGCAGGGCATTGCGCTCTGCGCGGTAGCCACCCATGCATGCCTTGCCACCGTCGGCGTTTACGGAAGTCAGAGTCCCCGTCAGTGCGCCGCCAATGGGTCCGAGCTGATCGATCGGATCGGAGACGGAGATAAATTTCCACGCCGTGCCATTCTGCTCGGCCGCGAGGAGGGCCTGTTTGAGCCAGGCGAACTGGGTGGCGCCAAGGTAAGTGCGGCTCGTGTTGTCCGCGCGGGTCCCGGTGTCATCCGCACTTCCGGTGGCAGTCTTGAGGCGGATGTCGCGGTAGGAGCGCGAGTCGGTGTTGATGTAGATCGCGTTCTTGCCCCATTGGGTGGCGCTGTAGAGCTGCTTCGTCCCATCGGTGCGCGCATCGCCCGGCGCGCTGATTGTGCCACGATCCGCAATCGGCTGGTAAGCGAGGAAAACGTTCTCAAGCGTCTGGAATCCGGTCGCGCGGTTCATGAAGTCCGTCGCCGAAACGTTGACGTCATTCACATTACCCACGTTACCCGCGCCGTTGTTGCGCGCATCAACGCCGCGACCAGTGGACATGTCGAGACCGTCCGCTCCACCCACGGATCCTCCGGCAGGCGCACCGCCATCGATGTATTTACGGTTGCCCAGTTCGTGATTGTCCCACGTGGTGTAGTTGCCCTGCGCTGCGTAGAGCACCTGGAGGCTGTTCTGGCCGCCGGTATTGACCGGCAGAAAATTCTCACGGTACTTCTTTTCATAATTCGCTTTCAACTGTGCCCGTGTGGCAAAGGGGGTGCCACCAGCGATGAATGCCCGCGGAATTCCATTAAAGCTCAATGAGTCGCTGGAAAGCGTGACCGAGGGTGAATTCGTGTAGGACAACCCGATGTTGCCGGCCACCTTGCTCGCATTCTCGTAAATCACGTCTCCGAGATTGATGTAGAAATCGAGATTCAGTGAGGGAAACACACTGGCCAGCGCATACGGGCGCATGAGGCCGTCGTTGTCACCGCTAAAGGCGAAGTGCAGCGGGGCGGCCGTGGTGGGTGCCGGAGCCGTCTTGAACTTGCCGACGATGCTCGTCTCGCCGGTTGGACCGACGAAACGATAGTAGTATGCGGCGTTGGGTGCCAGGCTGGAGACATCCACTTTGCAGGTGTAGTCTTTGGAGGAATCCGTGGTGCCATTGACGGTGGCAATGCCAGACACGAATGTGGCGTCGGTGGTGATCTCGATTGTCAGCGCGGTATTCGCCGGCGCGGCGGCATCCACGGCCCGTGTCCAGACAATCGCGTCGGTGCTGGTGACAT
>JAYTXL010000016.1:0-3863 GCA_043742955.1 Verrucomicrobiota bacterium
TCGGAATTTTCCTCACCCGTAGGTTCGGTTTCCAAAATCACCGGCTCTTGGGAAAAACACCTGGCTTTGACGCCAAAACCGGCCAGCGCGCTTTGTTCCGCCCCGTTTTGGCTCGGAAATCGCCTAAATCGCTCCGCATTGACCGACTTTTTTTCCAAAATCGTCCAGATTTGTCCGTTCCTGGCGGTTTTGAACCAAAAACCGGTTTCAACGCTTCATTTTGCCGCGCCACGAATGATTTAACTGCTGATTTTCAGCAAATTGCCATGAAAATGCCGATTTTAACCGCGAAAGACGCGAAAGACGCGAACGCCCGGAGCGCAGGTAGTGGCACAGGCTTCCAGCCTGTGAGTTTCTTTCAGCAGCAACACACAGGCTGGAAGCCTGTGCCACTACGCGCACCCTGCCGAGCAATGCTCGGCGCTCCGATGGCAGCACATTTCCCCGTCCCCACCTTTCGAGTATTTCGCGGTTAAAAAAACTCTCAACTATCAACTATCAACCCTTAACCACCTAACTAATATGGCTGCCAATCCCATCCCCGCCGTAGTCGCCCCGCTGCTCGCCCTGGCCGAAGACGCCGCTGACGGCGCGCATACGTTTCAAGCCGGCATCGGCCTGAAACAAAATTTGGAAGTGAATATCCGCGCGGACATCACCGCGCTCCGCACGGCGGAGCAAAACTATGCCGCCGCCAAGACCGCCAAGGATACGTTCTCCTCGAATCTGCAAACCGCCGATTCCAATGGCCGCGCCTTCATCAAGGCCGCCAGCGCGCTCTTCAAGCAGGTCATTTCCGAAAGCTGGAGCGATGCCTGGGCCGCCACCGGATTTCCCGATGGCTCCACCGCCATTCCTACCACGCAGGAAGAGCGCCTCACGCTGCTCGGCGCGTTGCGAGGCTACTTCACCGCCAACCCCACGAAAGAAATCAGCACCGCCACGCTCGTCATCACGGCGGCCAAGGCGGACACGCTGTTCACCGCGCTCTCGGATGCCCGCGCCGCCGTGAACAACGGCAACACTGATTCGGGAAATAAAAAAGCCGCGCGCGATGCCGCGCTGGGAAATTTGCAGAACCGCCTGCGCGGACTCATCGCCGAACTCGGCCAGTTACTCGGCGACAACGACCCGCGCTGGGACGCCTTTGGTTTGAACGAACCGGGCGCCAGCGCCACGCCGGATGTGCCGGAAGGACTCGTCGTCACCCCCGGCACCGGCCACGAACTGCACGCCGACTGGGCAGATGCCCGCCGCGCCACGCGCTACCGCGTGTGGAAACAAGTCGTGACCGTGGATGCGGACTTCGTGGCCTTCGCCACTGTCAACGACAGCAACGCGACGCTCGCCGGCCTGCCCGTGGGCAAGACCGTAAAAATCCGCGTAACCGCCGCCAATGACGCGGGCGAAAGTGTGCCGAGCGCCGAGGTGCAGGTGGTGGTGGCGTGAGATTTTGAAAATATTTTGTAAGAAACCAACCGCAACCAAAAATCCATAGGAGGAACAATCATATGCCATTCGTATCAGCCACCGCAGACCGGAAAAAACTGACCGTGACCTACCTTGATGATAAAGGAGAAGTGACCATCTACAAAGACGGTTCCAGAGCATGGCGCAACAATAACATGGGGAACTTGGTAAAAAGTCCATTTGCGACCAAGCATGGTGCGATTGGTGATGATGGACGTTTTGCCATCTTTGCCGACCCTGCTTCAGGCCGGGAGGCGGAAAAAGCCCTTCTGGTTGGCCCGACCTACAAGGACAAAAGCATAGCGGACGCCGTTGGAAAACTGACGCCAGTGAATGAAAACAACACCAAAAATTATATTACCATGCTGAAAAAGATCACCGGGCTTGATGTGCAAAGAAAGGTGAGCGACTTGGACTCCGGCGAGCTGGACAAAGTGCTGGATGCCATCAAGCAATTGGAAGGTTGGGATGAGGGAACGGTGGAACATCCCAAAAAGGTCACGGCCACCAAGAAGGACAAGGATGGGGATATAATTGCCTATCAACTTGAGGGCAGTTCAACCTTCATCCCTAAAAGCCAGGCTGTGAAGATGGCCGAAGCGGGAGAGATTTATGCCGTGGTTGTGCGTTCAAAAAACGGCTCCTATCTGCGTGCTTATCCCGACAGTTCAACCGGTGACAATTTTGACTCAATGGCGGCATGATGTCCCGTTCAAGGCTGGCACATATTTTGTCATGGCTGCTGCTGACGCCGTTGCTCCTGCAACCCGGGTGCAAGTTGGCGGAGCAGGATGCGGTGGGCAGGCGCAACGTCGAGGTCAGCGGGCACATCGAGCGCGCGGTTTTTCCGGGGCCGCCCAATTACGAGAGCGTGGCGGCGGGGGACGAGCCGTTGCCGTGCTGGGTGCTGTCGGCAGACCAGCCGTTAACGGGCATGGGCGTGTGCGGTTTCTCGCATCCGCTCACGCCAGCGGAGGCGAGCCGGTTGCAACTGGTGTTGGAAGCGGCGCAATACCAGCGGTTCGCCGGCCTGCTGGGCCGCGAAGTGGTGGTGCGCGGCATTTGTTTTTGGGCCCATGCGGGCGGACATGGCACACCACTGCTGATTGAGGTGCAGGACATCCGTTTGCGCGGCGGAAAATAATAGGGGCAGTTCTGCTTTGATTAAAAATGCAGATTGGTTCGCGTTCACCTTTTCCACCAGAATTTTCGCGGGTCGTATGTTCCCAGCACTGGTGACAGCGGTAAGGGGTCATTCCTAACGTAGAATTTTTTCACACTGCGCCGCCACCTCACGCATGGCGGCGCTTTTGTTTTCAGCGCCGTCGGCGCGGCACCCGGAACTGTTTTCAGAATCCCGCTTGCAAAGCCGCTCATAACGGATAATTTTGCGGCATGAAATTTCGCGTTCTCATTGAGCCGGACGAGGACGGGATTTTTGTGGCGGAGTGTCCCACGCTGCCCGGCTGTATTTCCCAGGGCGAGACGCGCGAGGCGGCCGTGCGGAACATCCGGGACGCCATCGCAGGTTACTTGACCAGCCTCGAAAAACACGGCGAGGCCGTGCCGTTGCCGGTGAATGAGGAAGTGGTCGAGGTCTTGGCATGAGTCGCCTGCCCGTCTGTTCGGGTGCGGATGCGGTGAAGGCTTTCCGGCGGATGGGTTACGAGGTGGATCACCAAACGGGCAGCCACATTATCCTGCGGCATCCTTCACAACGCCGCCTGACGGTTCCCAACCATCGCGAGTTGGCGAAAGGAACTTTGCGGGCGTTGATTCGCGAAGCCGGGCTAACCAAGGAGCAGTTTGCAGAATTGCTGTGATTGAAATTAATTGCCGCCACCTCACGCGTGGCGGCGTTTTTATTTTCAGCGCCGTCGGCGCGGCATAGTCCTTGCGGACGGCCACCATGTCGCTCCTACGGAAGCTCTGAACATTTTTATCCGTGTGGTTCTAAAAAGATTTCGCCCCTGACGGGGCTTCGCGCTTGCGGCTGGCTTCGGTCGGTGTCATCTTCCGAAACATGAGTGACAAGCAACTGGTCTTGGATTCAATCGAGCGTCTGCCGAACGACGCCAGCCTTGATGCCATCGCCGAGCGCGTTGAATTTCTCGCCGCTGTTCGCAAGGGGATTGACCAGATTGATCGCGGCCAGACCATCCCGCATGACGAGGTCAAACGCCAACTCGCGTCATGGCTTGCCAAATAATCTGGTCGGAGCAGGCACGCGACGATTTGCAGTCCATCGTCCTTTTCATCGCTCAAGACAATCCATCAATCGCAGAATCTTTTGGCTTTCGTTTGATGTCCAAGGTGGATGTGCTCGCCCAGTTTCCACAGATCGGCCGCGTGGTGCCGGAAGAAAATGACGCCACCGTCCGCGAACTTATCCT
>JAYTXL010000017.1:0-5185 GCA_043742955.1 Verrucomicrobiota bacterium
TTTGGCTCGACCGTGGTCGGCCACAAAGTTCAAACCGCTGTCCGCATGATTGCCATGCGCCCCGCCGGTGTATTCGTAATCGATCTTATGCAGACTCACCACGTGTGGCGAATCGTGGATCATTTCAATCGAGCTCTGCGCCTCCCAATTCCAGCTTGCCGAAGGCATCCGAATTCCGTCGGCGATATGGCTGGCGGAGCCGCTGGTGAAACTTTCAGCGGCCGTGATGCAGACCTCGCTCACGAGCCGGTTGATTGCTCGATGAAATTCATCCGGGCTGTCGAAGCTTGGGAAGGAAGCCGCGACGCGTTTGGTTCCCCCAAAGCGGCCAAGGGCGAAACCCACCTGGTGGCGGAAGTGCCGGCCCTGGGCCACGCGCGGCAATTCCACCGGGATGGCAATGGTTTGATGGAGGCCCAGCCAGTGCCCCCGAAACCCTGGCGGATGCCCCTCGAAACGGGCGGTGAAAACGCCGCTCGTCCCCTCGTTTCCGCGCTCCCAGCCTGACGCCGTTAGGACCATGGTGCCCTGCGCATCCACGCCTCCAGTGAGTTGGGCGGACACTGGGCTGACGGCGACGGAACAGGAACCGCTCACATTCGTGCCGTCGAGTGCGAGAAAAAGTCGCACCGAACCGGTCGTTCCCAGCCTGCCGGCGAAGTAGCCACCCGGTTGCGTGGTCACGCGATTGTCTGTGATGGAAAAGTTCAGAACGGCTGCGGCACTCAACAGAATCAAGAGTCCCAGCAAGCCGCGCCCGATCGAGCGAGTTCCCGGTAAGGAAAAGGCATTCATGGAGGATGGGGTTCCCTGAAGCACGCGCAGTCGTTTCAATTAAACTGTGACCACCGCGATCGGCGTCGATCCCGAAAGAACAAGTCCACTCTTCCCAGCGTCGACATTGCTATTGGCTGGCTCAGCGGATAAAGATTTTTTCCGGAAGCCATTTTCCTTTGTGTTCCGTGCTGAGATACCACGATGATTGGTCATTCATCGGCACCCACCGCTTCTCCTCATTGCGATAGTGCCAGTCTTTGTCCACCTGATAATACACCTGCCGGCTGACCAATTCCAGAATGTTGCAGATTTCCCCATTGTGATAATTCGACGTGTCGTAGTCGGTTATTTTGGCGTGGGCCATTTCCGAATAAACCTGCGTCAAATCGCGCAACAAGGCATCGACGGCTGGCGCCAATTCGCGAATATTCAAGCCGAGTTTGCGCGCTTCGCGGGAGGTAATCGGGTATGAGTGCGAGGGGTAATCGTAATTCAGCGCTCGGCTGATTCTTAAGGCCTTCGCCCGGTCGGACACATGGTAGCTCAGCAGTTCCTGGCAAATCCGCATCGAGAGGGAACTCGACCGGTCGAGCGCGCCGAGCACCAGCGGGTGCAGATATTTGTAAACCTCGGGGAATGGATTGCCGCCGCACTTCTGCTCCTTCCACAGGCGCAAGATTCGCATGACTTCATCCTGACTCACCGACACCAGATTGTTATGGTGGTCCACCGGGGACAGATCGTGGCGCAGTGAAGAATCCACGGCCGTCAGGAACGAAGTCGGACCCATGTGAATTTCATTCGCGCCCAGCGCCACCATGGTGGCAGCGGAAGCGCATTCAAAAGGCGCGAGTAGCGTGATGCGGCCAAATTTCTGTCTCAACAAATGTACGAAGCGAAGCGCTGCTTCGACATTGCCCCCATCAGACTTCAAGAACAGTGCCACCTCGGCCTGCCGCTGGGCTGGCCCCAGCAAGCGGGACATCGCAATGACGTCGTTCTGGCAGATCGAACCACCCGTGGATACCCAATAAACCAGGACCGGCAGCTTCAACTCCTGCTGCAGAGCACCCACCAGGGCTTGCGTTTTCGCCGTCAGTATCGGTGGCCGTTGAATTTGTGCTTTTGATTTAGGCGTCCTGTTCATGGTGAAAGTGGATCAGGCCCGACGCTCCTTGATTGCCACCAGAATGTCCGCCACCGCTTCGGCTTTTGGTTTGGCACCGATATTTCCTCTGCCATGCAGACGCACTGAAACGGCGCCTGCTTCCATGTCCCGTCCGCCAATCACGAGCATGGTGTGAACCTTGGCTTGTTCGGCTTCGGCGATCTTGGCCTTGATCGGGTCGGTGCGAAAATCGGTGTCGCAACGGACAAAGTTCGCCCGCAGCTCATTCGCAATGGACTGGGCGTAATTCAGCAGCGGTTCCTCGTCACCGAGGGTGAGGATGCGCACCTGCTCGGGCGCGAGCCAGAGCGGGAAGTTGCCGGCGTAATGTTCAATGAGAAACGCGATGAAGCGCTCGTGCGTGCCGAGCGGGGCACGGTGAATGCACAGCGGTGTTTTCTCCGTATTGTCACGGTCGCGATAAACGAGGCCGAACTTGGCTGGCACGGCGAAATCCACCTGGTTCGTGGCAATGGTGAACTCGCGGCCGGCCACGCTCCATACTTGCACGTCGATCTTCGGGCCGTAAAAGGCCGCCTCGTTCGCCACTTCGACAAAGTTGATGCCGCTCTCGACGAGCACGCGGCGGGTCATGTCTTCGGTTTGCTTCCACAGCGCTGGTTCGTTGACATATTTCTTTCCGAGGCCTTCCGCGCCGTGAGTGCTGAAGCGCATCTGATATTTACCGAAACCAAAAATCTTAAAATATTTGAGATACATTTCGTTCACGGCCTGGAACTCGGCGGCGAACTGTTCCGGCGTACAGTAAATGTGGGCGTCATTCATCTGCATCGAGCGCACGCGCATGAGGCCCTGCAACTCGCCCGACTGCTCGTAGCGATAGCAGGTGCCGTATTCGGCCAATCGCAACGGGAGGTCGCGATAACTGTGCGGTTCTGCCGCGAAAATGCGATGGTGATGCGGACAGTTCATTGCCTTCAGGTAATAACTCTCCGCCTCGCCGAGCTTGTTCAATTGCGCGCGCAATACGGACAACTCGGTGAACGCCGCCGTGATCTCCGCCGGCGCGGTGCTGGCCTTGACGGCCTGTTCAATAGCGACAAAATCTTCGTCTTTCAAAATGGCAGACATGCGGAGAAAATAGCCAGCCACGAATCGCAAGGAAACCTTAAATTTCAAGGCGCTCGCCTTGGGCATTGCTGTTCTGAACCGATTGAAATAGAGTGCGCCATGCTTTTCGACCGCCAGCGCGTGCTGCTTGAACTTTTGGATGCACTGAATGAGCCGGTCGGCTCGACGGATTTAGCGTTCCCATGACACCCTATCAGACCATTCGCGCCGCCGGAAAGGCGATGCACTCCAAGACGCTCGATGCCACCCGCCACCTCGATTTCCACCCAGCCCGCATCGCCAAACGGATGACCCTGCCAGTCATGGGGCGCATGCTGGTCTTCGATGATGAGGTGGCGCAAAACGCCTTCTTCGATTTCTGGACTCACGAGTATCGCGTGAACGACAAAACCCTGGTGGAACACGTTGACCCGGCGGCGGCGGGAATGGACGCGCTGGAAACCGAAGTCCTCGAAGCCGCCCGGGGCGCCCGCGCGTCCTTTTTCCAGATCGAAGAAGTTGCGCCCGCCGAACCCCGGTTGCGGCTGCGCGATCTGCTCGACCCAGACCGCCCCGACGTGTGGATCACGGACCTCGGCTTGAGCGATTCGATGCGGCGTTTTCGAGGGACGCTGGCGTTGTTTTGCCGGCTGATTACGGTGCGCGGAATCACGATGACCAGCGGGTTCAGCTTTGGATTCGTGTCGGCGCGCGCGCCGGGAATGCTCCAGGCTTACCGGCAAAAGACGAAGAAAGTGCCGCCCGAAGCGCTCTCCGAGGCGCGCTTTGTTTTTTTCTTTCAAAAGTTCCGACAGTTTGGTATTGAGCAGCGCTATCAGGATGTGGTTTGACAGGCGGGAACATGGCCATCCAACACACCAGCCGCACCGGAAAAACGTATCACCTGCACCCCAACCTGTTCCTCATCATCGGCGTCTTTCCGATCTCGCACGAAAACCAGTTGGGGTTGTTGTGATTTTGATCGGTGGCGGAAGAAATAGCCGTCCGCAAACCGCAATGAAATCTCAATTTGTTCCCGGATGCGCCGGTCGCTGCAAATCCCCGCTTGCGGGCGGGCGGATGGAAGCGTAACTTTCGCTATGAGCTAGTTGCTTTTCCAGTTCGACGATGCGGGCCTGGAGGTTCGTGCGGGCTTCGCGGTATTCGTCCATTTCCATTTTCGGGAACATGCTCTCGGCGTAATACGGCAGGTGGCCGGAGGTTTTATACATTTTCTCCCTGGCCAGATGTGGCACACCTGGTCTCACGTCTTGGCGGCAACGCGTTTGTCAGTTCGGACATAAAAACTTTTCCCCACACGGTCAATGTGCTCACGCAACGGCGGGTGACAGATGGCGTCGTAGGCTTGAACGTCGAAGGTGTAAGGCAGCGGCAGTTCGTCCAATTCACCGGCGATGGCGGCAACGAGGGAGGTGGAAATGTTTCCCAAAAGTGCGAGGTCAATGTCGGATGCAGGTTGGGAATTGCCTTTGGCGCGTGAGCCGAAAATATTTGCTTCGACCACATCAGGATGGCGACGTAAAACTCCGCAGATCAATTCACGCTCCGAATCTACCAGGCCAAAGTTGTTCACGACGCACTCCGTTTCTTGAGAAACTCGTAAAGCTCGTCCAACCCTCGAAGAAAACGATCCGCCATTTCCCGAACGGCCTTGTCAACGACGGCTTCGTCGTAGGTGTGCGAGAGCGAATTGCGACAGTCGAGCATGTCCACCCAAAGCTGGCCGTCGCTGATGATCTTGGCGGTGAACGCCTGTTTGACGACGTTCTTCGGTGTGTTTTGAGCCAGCAGCACGCCGCTGTGTTCCAAGTAGTCCTTCAACGTCTTCCAAGCCAGTTCCACGGTGAACTCGAAGCGCTGAATCGTTCCTGCCTTCTCCAAATCAGACAGGCTTTCAACATCGGTCAGCGCCTCGCGAAGTAGCCGCAAGGCTTTTTCGTAATTCTCAAAACGTTGCTTCCATCGGATGTCTGGATTCACGCTCACAAGGATAGAGAATTATCGGAAAACAGCCATGCCAAAAATCAACCGCCGGCCTTGCTCATTCGTGGTAGTCGTCCCGGCCCATCAGCGCTTTGCGCAATTGGGCCTCGGTGACGCGCGGCCATTTTAGTTTCCGCAGCCAGAAATTGGTTTTCGCGACATCGA
>JAYTXL010000018.1:0-17534 GCA_043742955.1 Verrucomicrobiota bacterium
GCGAATCATCTTGAGGGCCACGATGCGGTTAAGCTGCCGCTGGCGCGCGCGCCAGATCACGCCCATGCCGCCGGTGCCGATCACCTCGAGCAAGTCATGACTACCGAACATCCGCGCCGCCGCCGCCGGTGGCTCCACGCTGCTGGAGGGGGGATCGGGCGGACTAAACAACTGCTCCATCACGCAACGCGGACACAAGTTTTCCACGGCCGCAACGCTTAATAGCGTTCCGCAGCGAGGACACTTGGAGGTTGCGGCCAATGTTTGCATGGTTGCTAGCTACTGAGGAAAACACGGACGCGGATTACATCCCGGCGCGTTTTTAATTCAAATCACTTTCAATTTGAGATCGAATGCGGGCGGGCTCAACTCAGCGCGGCGAAAAGCTGTCGCAATTCCGCCTCGACTTCGCCGGGATCCCCCACCGTGCCGGCGATCTCCGCGCGCACGAGCTCCCCGTAGCGCTGCCGCAACCGATGCACGGTCACGGCTACAGCGCCCGCGCTCAGCTCCAATCGTGCCGCCGCGTCATCGTATTCGCCCTTGGCTGGCGGCGCGGACAGAAAAGGTTTCAGCGCATCAAACATCGATTGCTTCCCCACCTCCGTGAACTCCACGCGCAGACGGATGAGTGCCTGGTCCAGAATCGCCGTGGCCCAGCGCCGGTCAAATTCCCTTTCCGAAGGTTCGCTGCCGGCAAGTTCCTGCGCATAACGAGCCTCAGGATTTTCCGCATCGAGTGAGAATACGGTCTCGCCCCCGCCGCGTTTGGCTGCGGAAGCCCGGTCCCGTTCATCCGCGAGAAAATGCTTGAGCGCACCGAGCAGGTAGGAACGAAAGCGGCCCTTCTCGGGCCGGGCGACAGCAAAATCGCCCCGGGCGAGCAAGCGGGAGAAAAATTCCTGGGTCAGATCCTGGGCATCCTCCGGCGAGCGACCCGCGCGACGGATGTAGGCGTAGAGCGGAAACCAATAGGCGCGGCAGAGGGATTCGAGGGCGTGGGTGCTACGACTGCCGGTCGCCAAGCCCGCCGCCAGCACAACGCTCCAGCGCGTGGTGACGAACACGTGTCGGTCGGGCGCGGCTTCCGCCTCGGAATGGTTTTGCCCGGGAATCATGGTATCCAACTCCGGCCGGATGCGGTGCCTCCGAACCCTTCCTCACCGCCAAATTGGGCCGTCGTTCTGGAATTACGCAGTACAGCGCAGCAAACCAGGGCCGGATTTGCACCCCGTTTCACCCAGCGGCCAGCCGCCCGCAGACCTGCCCGTCTCAACAATCGCCACACTGCAAACATCATCTTACGGGGTCAAAGTATGTCAACCCCATTGGCCGGATCACCAGCCACGATAAACGCAGATCCGCTTCTAAAAGAGGTCAAAAAAGAGTCAGTCCTGAACATTGACAAACTGTGTCAATGTTTAGGACTGACCCATTTGTGGCCCGTCGTCGTGGACGGCAGAGGATTTGGTTTGGTTCACTTGACCAACTATCAAGGCAGTTGGGTGCTGCCCATCAGAAAACGGTCGCACTCGCGCGCGGCGCCGCGGCCTTCGTTGAAGGCCCACACCACCAGGCTCTGGCCGCGCCGACAATCACCGGCCGCGAACACCTTCGGGATGCTGGTCAGGTATTTGCCGTGTTCGGCTTTGATGTTGGTGCGCGGGTCGCGCTCGACGCCGAGGCTTTCGAGGAGCGGTTGTTCGGGCCCGAGGAAGCCCATTGCCAGCAGGACCAGTTGCGCGGGAACAATGCGATCCGTGCCGGGAACATCGACGGGGATGAACTGGCCTTTCTCGTTTTTGTCCCACTTGATTTGCACGAGATGAATGGACTTAAGGTTGCCCGCTTCATCAGCGATAAACTTTTTCGCCGTGGTGAGATAGACGCGCGGATCCTCGCCGAATTTGGCGGCGGCTTCCTCCTGGCCGTAGTCCAGCTTGTAGGTCTTCGGCCATTCGGGCCACGGATTGTCTTTGGCGCGTGCCAAGGGCGGCTTGGGCAAAATCTCCACCTGAATCAAGCTGCGGCAGCCGTGACGCATGGAAGTGCCCACGCAGTCGGTGCCGGTGTCGCCGCCGCCGATGATGATGACGTCCTTGTCCTGGGCGCTGATGGGCGGCGCGGATTGATCGAGGAGCGCCTTGGTGTTGCCGTGGAGAAACTCCATCGCGAAATGGATGCCCTTGAGCTGGCGACCCTCGATGGGCAGGTCGCGCGGCTTGGTGGCCCCGGTGCAGACGACGATGGCGTCGAAGTCATCCATCAATTGTTTCGCGGCGATATCTTTGCCGACCTCGGTGTGGCAAATGAACTTCACCCCTTCCTGCTCCAGGAGCTGGAGGCGGCGACGCACGACTTTTTCCTTGTCGAGCTTCATGTTGGGGATGCCATACATGAGCAGCCCGCCGGGGCGATCGGCGCGTTCGAAGACGGTCACGGTGTGGCCGGCGCGGTTGAGCTGGGCGGCGGCGGAGAGGCCGGCGGGGCCGGAGCCAATGACGGCTACTTTCTTGCCGGTGCGCTTCTTGGGCGGCTCAGGATTGACCCATCCCTTTTCCCACGCGTGTTCGATGATGGTGCACTCGATGTTCTTGATGGTGACGGGCGGCGCGTTGATGCCGAGGACGCAGGAGCCTTCGCACGGCGCGGGGCAGACCCGGCCGGTAAACTCGGGGAAATTGTTCGTCTTGTGGAGACGATCAAGGGCCTCCTGCCAGAGGCCGCGATAGACGAGGTCATTCCACTCGGGGATGAGATTGTTGATCGGGCAGCCGCTGGCCATGCCGCTGATGAGCTGGCCGGTATGGCAGAAGGGGATACCGCAATCCATGCAGCGCGCGCCCTGTTCGCGGAGCTTGGCGTCATCCATGTGTTCATGGAATTCGTTCCAGTCGCGGATGCGTTGGAGGGCGCTGCGGTCAAGCGGCAGTTCGCGGACGTATTCGAGGAATCCAGTGGGTTTGCCCATTATTCAATATCCAGGTTGGAACGGGATAAACGCAGAGGCGCACAGGACGCAGAAGGTTGCGGAGAAAAATTTATTCTCCTAAAAACCTCTGCGGCTCTCTGCGTTCCCGGCGTCTCCGAGTTAAAGTTCATCATCCAGATCCTTACCCGCCGCCCACGCGCGCGGCGTCCTTCGAGTTTTCCTCAAAGGCGCGGGTCATCGCTTCGTCGCCGGTCAAACCATCGGCTTGCGCCCGCTTCAGCGATTGCAAGACCCGCTTGTAGTCCTTGGGCATGACCTTGACAAATTTCGGGAGGAACTGGTCCCAGTCCGCGAGTATCCGGGAGGCGCGCGTGCTCTTGGTGTTGATCGCGTGATTCTCAATCATGATCTTGAGGGCCGCGACGTCGTCCGGTTCCAATTTTTCCAGCGCCACCATCTGCCGATTGCACTTGGTCGCGAAGTCACCCGCCTCATCGAGAATGTAAGCAACGCCGCCGGACATGCCCGCAGCGAAGTTGCGTCCGGTCGGGCCGAGCACGACCACCGTGCCGCCAGTCATGTATTCGCAACCGTGATCGCCGACCGCTTCCACGACGGCGTTGACGCCGGAGTTACGGACGCCGAAGCGTTCGCCGGCCATGCCGCGGATGTAAGCCTCGCCGCTGGTTGCGCCATAGAGGGCCACGTTGCCGGTGATGATATTTTCCTCCGGCACAAACGTGGAGCCCGCCGGCGGATAGAGAATAATTTTCCCGCCGCTCAAGCCTTTGCCCAAATAATCATTGGCATCGCCTTCGAGCGTGAGGGTCATCCCGCGGGGGATGAACGCGCCAAAACTCTGGCCCGCGCTGCCGTTGAAGGTGATCTGGATGGTGTCCTCGGGGAGCCCGGCCACCCCGTGTCGCCGCGTGATTTCACTGCCGACGATGGTGCCGACGACGCGGTTGACGTTGCGGATGGGCAGCGTGGTGCGCACCTTTTGTTTCCGCTCGATGGCCGGTTTGCAAACTTTCATCAACGTCGTCATGTCGAGCGACTTGTCGATGCCGTGGTCCTGGGCCATCTGGCAATACCGCCCAACCTCGGGGCCGGCCTCCGGCTGGTAGAGAATTGAACTGAAATCGAGGCCCTTGACCTTCCAATGATCCACGGCCTTGCGGGCTTCGAGGCGGTCGGTGCGGCCCACCATTTCGGGGATCGAGCGGAAGCCGAGCTGCGCCATGAGCTCCCGGACTTCCTGGGCGATGAAATTCATGAAGTTCACGGCGTGGGCGGGGTCGCCGGTGAAGCGCTTGCGCAATTCCGGATCCTGGGTGGCCACCCCGACCGGGCAGGTATTCAGATGGCAGACGCGCATCATGATGCAGCCGAGTGAAACGAGGGGGGCGGTGGCAAAGCCGAACTCTTCCGCCCCCAACAACGCGGCGATGACCACATCGCGACCCGTCTTCAACTGGCCGTCCGTTTCGACCGCGATGCGCGAACGAAGATTGTTGAGCACCAGCGTCTGGTGGGTTTCGGCCAGGCCCAGCTCCCACGGGATGCCCGCGTGCTTGATCGAGGTTTGCGGGGAGGCGCCGGTGCCGCCGTCGAAACCGCTGATGAGCACCACGTCGGCGTGCGCCTTGGCGACGCCGGCAGCGATCGTGCCCACGCCCACTTCCGACACGAGCTTCACGCTGATGCGCGCGTGGATGTTCGAGTTCTTGAGGTCGTGAATGAGCTCCGCCAGATCCTCAATGGAATAAATATCATGATGCGGCGGCGGGGAAATAAGGCCGACCCCGGGCGTTGAATGCCGCACCTTGGCGATCCAGGGATAAACCTTGCTGCCGGGGAGCTGGCCGCCTTCACCGGGCTTGGCGCCCTGAGCCATCTTGATCTGGAGTTCCTTCGCGTGGATCAGATAGTTGCTGGTCACGCCGAACCGGCCGCTGGCGACCTGCTTGATCGCGGAATTCTTGGAATCGCCATTCGCCTCGAGGGTATAGCGCGCGGGATCCTCGCCGCCTTCACCGGTGTTCGACTTGGCCCCGAGCCGGTTCATGGCGATGGCGAGGGCCTCATGGGCTTCCTGGGAGATGGAGCCGTAGCTCATCGCGCCCGTCTTGAAACGCTTTACGATGGCTTCGATGGACTCGACCTCCTCGATGGGCACGGGCGCATTGGGTTTAAAATCAAGCAGTCCACGCAGGGTGCACCAGGCCTTGTTCTGTTCATTTACCAGCGCGGAATATTCCTTGAATATTTTGTAATTTGCCGTGCGGACCGACTGCTGGAGCTTGTGGACCGTTTGCGGATTAAACAGGTGGTACTCGCCGTCCTGCCGCCACTGATACTGGCCACCGACATTCAAGGTGTGACCGTTGACCGAGCGGTCGGGAAACGCCTGACGATGGCGCAGTTCCACTTCCTTGGCGATGACGTCCAGGCCGACGCCCTCGACGCGGGTGGCCGTCCAGGTGAAATATTTGTCCACCACCGCAGTGCTGAGTCCGAGGGCTTCGAAAATTTGTGCACCGCGATAGGATTGGATCGTCGAGATCCCCATCTTCGAGGCGACCTTCACGACTCCTTTGACGGCGGCCTTGGCGTAATTCTTGCAGGCGGTCTTGTGGTCCACGTTGACCAGCAGGCCCTGACGAATCATGTCGTCGAGCGTCTCGAAGGCGAGGTAGGGATTGACGGCGCCGGCACCATACCCGATGAGCAAGGAGAAGTGGTGCACTTCGCGCGGTTCGCCGGATTCCAGCACCAGCCCAACGCGGGTGCGCGTGCCTTCGCGGATGAGATGATGGTGTAGTCCGCTGACGGCCAGCAACGCGGGGATGGCCGCGTTTTTGGGGTCAATGCCACGGTCGGAAAGAATCAGAATATTGAAGCCGTCAATGATGGCCTGGCTCGCCTTCTTGAACAATTCATTAAGCGCCTTTTCCAAACCTTTGGCGCCCTTCGCGACCGGATAGAGAATCGGCAGGGTGATGGATTTATAGCCCGGCTGGTCGAGATGTTTCAGCCTGGCAAATTCCTCATTCGTCAGGATCGGCGATTTGAGTTCGATCAGGTGACAGCTCTCGGGAACGGGGTTCAGCAGATTCTTCTCCGAGCCGATGGTCGTTTCGGCGCTGGTGACAATTTCTTCGCGGATACAATCGATCGGCGGATTGGTGACTTGCGCGAACAGCTGCTTGAAGTAGCCGTAGAGCGATTGCGGCTTATCGGAAAGCACCGCGAGCGGAGTGTCGGTGCCCATCGAGCCAACCGCCTCGACGCCATCGCGCGCCATGGGCACCATCAACAGGCGCAGATCCTCGAAGGTGTAGCCAAAGGCCTGCTGGCGCTGGAGCACGGTGTGATGGTCCGGTTCGGGCAGCTGGCCGGGATCGGGCAGTGACCCCAGTTCGATCATGTGCTGATCGAGCCATTGCCGGTACGGGTGCGCCTTCGCGATGGCACTCTTGATTTCCTCGTCCGCCACGATGCGGCCCAGTGCGGTATCCACGAGGAACATGCGGCCGGGCTGCAGGCGACCCTTTTCCAGAATGTTTTCCGGCGGAATTTCGAGGACACCGGCTTCGCTGGCCATGATGACGAAGTCGTCCTTGGTGACGTAATAGCGGGTGGGGCGCAGGCCGTTGCGATCCAGCGTGGCGCCGATGACGATGCCGTCGGTGAAGGCGATGGAGGCCGGGCCGTCCCATGGTTCCATGAGGCAGGAATGATATTCGTAGAACGCCTTCTTCTCATCGCTCATGGACTCGTGATTCGTCCAGGGCTCGGGGATCATCATCATCAGGGCGTGCGGCAGGGAGCGCCCGGCCAGCACGAGCAGTTCGAGGCAATTATCGAACATGGCCGAATCGCTGCCGTGCGGGTCCGTGACCGGGAGAATATTGCCGATATTCTCGCCGAACAGATCTGATTCGAAGAGGGCCTGGCGGGCGTGCATCCAGTTGATGTTGCCCCGGAGCGTATTGATCTCGCCGTTATGCGCGATGTAGCGGTAGGGATGCGAGCGGCTCCAGCTCGGAAAGGTATTCGTGCTGAACCGCGAATGCACCAGAGCGAGCCCCGATTCCATGGATTCTTTCTTGAGGTCGGGGAAATACTTCCCCACCTGGGCCGTCAGGAGCATGCCCTTATAGACGATGGTCTTGTAGGAGAGGCTGCACACGTACCAATAGGCTGCCCCGTCGATGGTGGAGCAGCGGATTTCGTTGTGGGCGCGCTTGCGAATAACGTAAAGCTTGCGCTCGAACGCGAGGTCGTCGGGGGTCGAGGCCGCGCGTCCGATGAAGGGCTGCCGGACGTAAGGCTCGGAGGCCTTCGCCGTGTCACCCAGGGAACGGTTGCTCGTGGGGACCGTGCGCCAGCCGAGAAAGTGCAGGCCTTCCGACTGCACAATCTTCTCGAACGCCTGCTCCAGCTTGCGGCGTTGCTGCGAATTCGGGGGGAGAAAGATTAGTCCGGTCCCATATTGCCCAAAGCAGGGTAGGGCGATCTTGGCCTTCTCGCAGGCCTCAACGAGAAACCGGTGAGGCATCTGAATCAAAATACCGGCGCCGTCACCGGTGTTTTCTTCGCAGCCGCATGCGCCCCGGTGATCGAGATTCTGCAGGATCTCAAGTCCCTGTTCGACGATCGCATGCGATTTTTGTCCCTTCAGGTGGGCGACAAAGCCGACGCCGCAGGCGTCATGTTCAAAGGCGGGGTCATAGAGACCCTGTTTGGGGGGGGCGCTGGCCCGGATCAATTTATCTTCTTTCATCGGATAGCAGTCCACTCGTCATTCGGACGGCTGATGAAAGCATCACGCGGATATTTCTGAAACAAATATTTTGTGATTTTTTCACGCGCGAACCGGCCTTGGCTGCGCCCGACCAGAGAGCCCTTAACCCGGGGGTAATGGCTGCGGTTGAACCGGTGTTATTTGAGCGGCTGGCAATGGAATAGCTGGGCGCCCAACGCCGGCAGATCGAGATAAAGTCCGGGATTGTCCCAATCATTTCCCGCGCGCTCATACGTTTCCTGCCCCAGCAGATCCCGCAGCTCCCACCTGAAGTTTGCCAACTGGGGAGCGGTGAGCCGCACGCGGCACTGGCTGCGGTGCGGTGCGAGGTTCACGACCACGAGATCGAATTCCGGCGGCATCATCTGCCATTGCACGATCATAAAAAATTGCGCCGTGAAGTTGTCCGGCCAGGCGGCGGTGGGGTGGAGCAATTCGGCTTGCCCGCGACCCACGGCAGTGTGCTGCAATACCGTGAGGAATTGCGCGTAAAGCTCCGCGATCTGCGGATCGTCAGGCTCGTTCCGGCGGCGGCCGAATTGCACCGGCGTGAAATGGCGCGCGCCCGACAACTGGCCCTCGTGCAGCAACCGCAGGCCCGGCAGGCCGAGGGTCAGCAGGGCGGCGGGGCGATGTTCGTCCACGGCCAGCAAAGAGGCCACGGGCGGTTCGTCGTGGTTTTCCAGGAAGTGCGCGCTGGCCTGCACGACTGCGGGTGGGGCTTCCTCCAGATGAGCCTGGACCGTCGTGGAGTGCCGATGAATCAGCAGGTCGCGCAGTGGTTTGTCGTACGTGTAATCAAAACCGAGCGCCTGCAGCCGGGCTTCCAAATTCCAATACACCTCGCCTAGAAATAGAAAATCGGGCCGCGTCGATTTTATGTCCGCGATGGCTTCCCTCCAAAACTCGGTCGGCGTCGCCGGGGCAGGGCAGGGGAGATCGGCCCAGGTCTTTGCGAAAATCGTGTTCAGCACCAGCATGGCCAGGTCGCAGCGCACCCCATCGCAGCGCTGCGCGATGGCGTGGAGCGCCTGCCGCATGATGCGGTGGGTTTCCGGTCGGCGGTAATCGAGCTGCGCCGTATCCGGCCAGGCGGGAAAATACGGGTCGCGGCCATGGGCAATCCAGCAGGCACCCGCTTTGGAATCGTGGCGGAATGCGCCCGCTGATCCGGGTTGGCCGGTGACGAAAACCTCCGGCATTTCATCCAGCCAGGGATGATCCAGCCCGACATGGTTGGGAATGAAATCGAGCACGAGCTTGAGTCCGTGATCCTGGAGTCGCTGGCGAAATCGTTTCAGTCCGGCCTCGCCGCCCAACAGTGGGGAAACATGATAACCACTGATGGCGTAGGGCGAGCCGACGATATCCCGCACTGGGTCACCGTCGGCGCTGGCCTGGCTGGCACGAAAAAGTTCGGGATCCTGTTGGGACACGGCGCGGCTGCGCGGGCCGGTGATCCACACTCCCATCAGCCAGAGGTGCGTGAAACCCAGCCGGACCCAATCCGCGAATACCCCCTCTGGCACATTCCCCAAGTCGATGGGTTGCCCGCTTCGTTCGTTGAGTTCCCGAAGCCAGCAGCGGGCGTTGATTTCGTAGAGGAGCGGGTGAGTCATGCGGTCGCGCCTTTCCGTAGTGGCACGCGCGTCTCGCCCAATGCGTTTCGCTCATCACTCGGGCCGCCGCAAAAGCCATTCACGGGCGGGACGCCTGTGCCACTTGGCTTCGGTCGCGCTTAACTATTCAAGACCTTGAGCGCCTTTTTTGGATCGGACACGCGCAGGATCAAGAGGCCCTTTTTGGAGGAGGGGCTGGTCGCGCAATAGGCATACTCAATATTGATTTTGGCAGCGGCAAGCTTGTGGGCGATGGCGGCGAGCGAACCGGGTTTGTTGTCGCCATCCACCATCAGGACATCGTCATCCACGACCAGCGTGCCGTGTTCCTCGAACAAATAGAGCGCCTTGGTCGGATCGCTCACGACCATGCGAATGACACTATGATCCACGGTGTCGCTCGTGGAGATGGCGTAAATGTTGATCTTGGCGACACTCAAGGCGTCGCAGACGCGGGCGAGGGTGCCCGGGCGATTATCAAGGAAAATGGCGAGTTGTTTGGTGATTTGCATGGGTGCAGGGGGTTCGGAATTAAGTTGTCCAAGGCGACAATCTAAGGGGTCACTTCGGACTTGGCAACTGGCATCCGACAGTGGCGTCCAGCCTTCCGTCGGAATTCCACTTGGACAAGCCACCAAGCGGTGGTAAAAGTTTGTCATGTTAACTCGCGCTGACGCTCGCCGCCGCAGCTTGGGGTTGTTTTTTCTGCTGCTGGCCGTCGTGATGGTAATTTGGGGGCAGACCCTGCTCCATCCGTATTTGGAGCAGTTGAGTTTTGTCTTGTACTGGCTGGCGTGCATGTTTTGCCTGTTGGTCGCCGTGGCCATGGCGGTGCTGGATGTTTGGGTGATGGGCCGCCGCAACCGCTGCCAGCAGGAGGAGTTGTACAAGCGAACATTGATGGAGATCGAGTTGGAGCAGGACGCGGCCAGGCGGGACGGTCGCAACGACCCGACGGGCCGGCGCTAGGCGGCAGTCGGAGGACGATTTTCGGTGGCGCCAAATTGAATTTTGGCTGAATGGGGTACAAATCCCAACGTCAAACGCCCTATGAATCCTTCCCTCATCAGCGGTTCGGTCCCGGCCCTATCCGAGCGCCAGAAAGCGGCTTTGTTGAAATTACTGACCGATGATGATCCCGCCATTTACCAAATCATTCGGGACAAGATTCTTTCGCACGGCCGGGCGGCGCGGGATTGGCTGCGTCCCTGCACCCTGAGCAGCGACCCCATTCTTCGGCGGCGCGCCCAGGAAATTCTCGATCGCCTGGAACGGCAGGCGGCGGACCATCGTTTTCTGGCCTTCTGCCTGAGCCGGGGCGAAGATCTGGATGTGGAGCAGGGGGCCTGGCTGCTCGCGCAAACCCAATATCCCAACATTAACATTCTGGCTTATCAGGCGTTGTTCGATAGTTACGCGGGCGATCTCCGCGAGCGAATAGATTTCGGCGATACGCCCGACGGCATTTTGGCGACCATCAACCAGTATTTGTTCGGCGAAATGGGATTTACTGGCAACGAGCAGAATTATTACGAGCCCGACAACAGCTATTTGAACCGGGTTCTGGATCGTCGGACCGGCAATCCCATCTGCCTGTGTCTGGTCTATCTCTCCCTTTGCCGCCGGCTTCGACTGCCCATGGCCGGAATCGGGATGCCGACACACTTTCTCTGCCGCTTCCAAACTCCGACCTGCGAGATCTACCTGGACGCCTTCAACAAGGGGCGGTTGTTTACTAAATCCGATTGCATAAAATATCTGCAGCACACCGGCCGCCGCGAGTTTTACGATGGGTTTCTGGCACCCATCACGCCCCGGCGGATGCTTCTGCGCATGTGTTCCAACCTGCACCAAATCTACAGCAACCTGGAATGGCCGGAGGAAGCCTTGCGTTTGCAGCATTACATCGTGGCGTTGTCCAGATAGGTCGGCGCGGCAGCACTTCAACCGCTTTCAGCCCGGCAAAGTTCCTCCAACCCTGGGATCCGAGTTCGGCCAGAAACCGCCCGCCCATCACATCGCCCACGTTCTCTGATTTGGGTTCCTTTCATAATAGTTTATCCCTTTCGCCGCTTCGAATCTGCGCGAATATCACTACTTCTGCCTCTTTCCGAAATCTACCCAGCACTCAAGGGGTATACTGTAGTGTGTCCCCCTTCATTGGACGCTAAACTCATTTATGGCGTTTAAGATCCACCTGGGGCAACCGGAGATGGAAGCTCTTTGGTTGGATTTCTCCACGCGCAAGCAACAAGGCCAACTGGATAAGGATGAAGAGAAGTTCTTCAAGAAGCGTGCAAATGGCTGCTCACCTCAATCCGTTCACACCGACGAAGTCAGATATATTTGGCTAGGTCGTCTCTCATCGTTTTGCCTTTCGGTTCACCGCTGGTGTTGCGGTAGAATTGAATTTGTTCACCGGGTGGCAGTCGCCGTATTTGTGAACCTGCCGCCAATGGCGGCTGTCGCGGAGGCGGCGGCCGTGTCGTAACGGCCAAAAGTATTTGATTGGTTTTTCAACGGCAGACAATAAATTCCTCCGCAGGCCAGTATTCGCGGCGGATCGGCTATGCAAAAAATCACCATTGTCTATGATACTTCCTTCCTGATGCAGGAGGGGGCGCCGGTGAGTTTCGACCTGACATCCGGATCCAACCGCGTGCTGATCGGTGACGAGGAGCCGACGGTTCTGCAGCACGTCATTCCCAAGCAGGTGAAGGAGGAGATTTTTCAAAAGATCGGCTCGGGCGAGGAGCCCAACGCGGAGCGGGCGCGGACCTTGTGTTCCAAGAT
This sequence comes from Verrucomicrobiota bacterium, assembly GCA_043742955.1. Taxonomy (GTDB): domain Bacteria; phylum Verrucomicrobiota; class Verrucomicrobiia; order Limisphaerales; family JAYTXL01; genus JAYTXL01. Next base: position 12,155 of record JAYTXL010000018.1, read on the forward strand.
CATGGGATTGCAAGACTACGACGAAGTCAACCTGGAGCGGGTGATCATCCCGCGGATCCACGAGGAATTCCTCGGGCCGAAGTCGGTGGTGGATCAGAAAATCGTTGGACTGGCCTATCATTTATTGAGCAAGACACCCGACTCGGCGATCTATGTGGCGACGAACAACGGAGGGATACTTTCGGAGCTGTCCTTTCTTCATTCCAAGAAGGGCATGAATATTTTCACCCCTTCCACCAAGCCGCAACTGGAGGCCTGGCTGGCGGAACGTGCGGCCGCCGAGCGCATGCGTCGCCGCGAGGCGCATACCGTGCAGGAAGAGGAGCAGGCGGAGGATTCGAAACAGGCGGGTTTGGCGCGGAGCATCGCCTTCACGGTTGTCGGCGGGGCCATTGGGTTCGCCATGGTGCAGTGGAAACGGGGCGACCTGATGCTTTCGGTGCTGGTCGGGGCGGTGGGCGGGGCCGCCATCGGGTATTGGCTGTCCACCCAAGTCGAGAAGCCTTCGCCCGATTAAGCTCATTCAGTTCCGAGGCGAGCGGCGCTGGCCGGCAGTCATGGGCGAAGCGCTAAACCTTCTTGAAAATCCAGCCATCCGGTGTCTGCCCGCAGCGGGAATGGTGGACCCAGCTCCTTCAGCCTGGCGCACGGGCGTTTGGAAGGCAGCATCTCGGGGGAGGGGTTGCTCCGGGCGGCGCGATACCTTCAGCACGCGCTGCTGAGCGCCGGCTGCTTTATCCGGTTCCCGGGCGCGCGGCCCGGTTTCGGCGCTCAGGCAAAAAAAGGGACGGCGATGACGCCGTCCCCTTGAAACAGTCGCGGGCTGGGCAACGAATTACTGCTGCTTTTGCTTGCGCTTCTTCATGGCTTCCGCACGGAGTTCCTCCCACTTCGTCAATTGTTCGGCGGTGAGGATCGGTTTGATTTTGGCGGCGGCGGATTCGCGGATTTCACGAACCTTGGCGGCCTTCTCTTCGCGGGGAGTATTTTGGTCTTCGAAGATCGCCCTCAGCTTCTCGCCTTCGTCCTTGAAGATCGGCTTGAGCTTTTCCTTTTGTTCGTCGGTAAGCTTCAGCGCCTCGGACATCTGTTGCATCCGATCCTGAAGTCCGGGGCCCTTTTGTCCGCCGGGGCGGCCTTCGGGCTTTTGTTCTTTTTTCTCTTCCTTCTTATCCTGGGCCTGGGTCACGGGGGCGAGCGCCACGAGGCTGCCAAAGGCAAGGACGGCCACCAAACTGAGCGGGGTCTTTTTCATTGTTTCGATTGGGTTTATGTTCGGCAATTTGACCAACCTGCGTGGCTGGTAATTGCATTTTGATTTCAGGGCATGAGACGCGGCGGGGGCAATTAGGTTACACGGTTTCTGATCGCTGGGGGGGAACCACGCGATGAGGTAGGATTCCTGGAGCGGCAGGGGACATTGGAACTAAATGTTTACCACAAAGGACACAAAGGGAGGGCTGGTAAAAGGCATTTCCTTTCCGTGGCAACATTGAAACTGCTGAGGCTGGTCTCCGACCCAGCCGCGCTCTGTTCAATTGAGTGCACTACCCCTTCCGCTCCCCCTCGGTGTCTGGGGGGTAATAGTCGTGGTTTGGTTCAAACCACAACCACCGGATTTTCCAGGGTGCCGATGCCGGAGATGGTGATGCGGATGGTGTCGCCTGCCTGGAGGGTGAAGTCGTCACCGGGGACCACGCCCGTGCCTGTGAGCAGCACCGCGCCATGCGTGAAAGTCTGCGAGCGGAAGAGGAATTCCGCCAGACTTTCAAACGAACGTTTAATCTGGCCGACGGAGGTTTCACCTTCAAATACCGGCTTTCCCTGGCGTCGGATTTCAATCTGGATTTGCCATCCCCGGGCGGTGGCCTCGGTGGCGGCGACCGTGATCCACGGTCCGAGCGCGCAGGCGCGGTCATAAATCTTGGCCTGCGGCAGGTAGAGCAGATTTTCGCCCTCGATATCGCGGGAGCTCATGTCGTTGCCAATCGTGTAGCCGACGATTTGGCCGCGGGAATTGATGACCAGCGCCAGCTCCGGCTCCGGCACGTTCCAGCGCGCATCCCGGCGGATCCCCACCGCGTTCCCGGTGGCCACGACTTTATCCGGCATCGCCTTGAAGAAAATCTCCGGTCGCTCCGCTTCATAGACGCGGTCGTAGGCCGTGGCGCTGAAATCAGATTCTTCCATGCGCGCCTTTTTGCTGCGCAGATAGGTGACGCCCGCCGCCCAGACCTCCTGTTGTTCGACCGGCGCGAGCAGTTTCACCGCAGCCAGCGGGTAGCGCGGCGGATTCTGAGCCGCCAGCTCGTTCAGCCGGGAGACCAGGTCATCGCTTTCCAGCAGCGGGTGCAAGCGATCGACCCCCGCGCTGGTCAGATCGAGGATGGTCGTGGCATCCAGGGTCAGGCCGACCCGGATTTGGTTGTTCGCATTGTGGAACCGGCAAAGTTTCATAAAAAATTTCGCAGCATCGTGAGGTCACGTTTACGGGCCCTATTCCAAACATGGTCGCGGCGGCTTGTAAACCTTCACTTTGAACAAACTGGAATAAACTCGCTGCTCAATCCGGATTTTGAACATGTATTTGAACAGGAGGCAACCGAGCCAACCGAGCCAAGAACTTGGACCGAGGAGTTTGGAAAAGAAAGTTTCCCGCTGTCTGCGCTCGATCTGCTTTCCCTGCCGTTGGCTCTGTTCGCTCCGGTTAAATCCGCTGGGGAGTGCGGACTCAAATGACCACGTTTTTCGAGGCGGTCACGTGGAGCGTGAAGCGACCGGCCCGCGTTTCGAGGCGGACTGCTGCCTTGAACGCCTGGGAGAGCAGGCGGGAATTAAACACCGTCCGCTTGGTTCCCGCCGCGAGGGCGCGGCCGTCGCGCAGGAGGAGCACGTGCGAAAACACGGGCATGATTTCTTCGACGTGATGCGTTACCAGGACGAGGGTGGGCGCGCGGCGCTGCCGGCCCAGACGCTGGAGAAAATGGAGAAAGCTTTCCCGCGCGACGGGATCAAGACCGGCGCAGGGCTCGTCGAGAATCAACAGCCGGGGGCGGGCCATGAGCGCGCGCCCGATCAGCACGCGCTGACGTTCCCCCTGGGACAGATAGCTCCAGGGCCGGTGGGTCAGGTGGGCGCATTCGATTTGCTGCAAAATGTGCGCGGCACGGGCGCGGTCGGCGGCCGTGATTTTACCCCAGAGATCGATCATGGCGTATTTGCCGCTGACGACGGTTTCCAAGGCGGGCTCCGGCTCGGCCATCATTTGTCGGATGGAAGAGCTCACCAGGCCAATATGCTGGCGCAGCTCCCGCCAATCAGCCTCCCCGTAGCGCCGGCCCAACACGTTGATTTCGCCGGAGGTGGGCATCAGGTAACCGGTGAGCGCGCTGAGCAGGGAGGTTTTTCCGGAGCCGTTACCGCCGAGCATCGCCCAGTGCTGCCCGGGCTCGACTCGCCAGGAGATGTCCTCCAAGATGACCGTGTCGCCGCGTCGAATGCAGAGTTGGGAAATGTCGAGAATCACATTTTGCTTCATGCGGGGATTATGATCGATGTCCGGTCGCCGGTGGCCAGGTAAATGAGTGTAAAAACTAATCCATCCGCGTCAGCGCCACGGCGGTGCCCAGGCCACCGCCGACACAGAGCGTGGCCAGCGCCCGCTGCGATTCTCCGCGCGCAAGGCGGTGCGCCAGATGCACGAGGAGTCGCGCGCCGCTCGCACCGATGGGATGGCCCAACGCGATCGCTCCGCCGTGGGGATTGATCCGGTTTTCATCCAGCTTCAATTCCCGGATGCAGGCGATGGCCTGGGCGGCGAAGGCTTCGTTGATTTCAATCGTGTCGAATTGGTCGGGGAGCAACCCGCTTTGCTCACACAATCGGCGCGTGGCGTGAACGGGCCCCAAGCCCATCCACTTTGGATCGCAGCCCACCGAGACGCTGGCGTGGATTTTCGCTAGCACGGGCCAACCTCTTTCGGCGGCGAGCTTACGGTCGCAGACTACGAGCAGGGCGGCTCCGTCGTTGATTCCGGACGCGTTGCCGGCGGTGATGGTTCCGTCCTTCTGGAAGGCGGGCTTGAGTGTTGACAGCGTTTCCACAGTGGTGTCCGGACGCGGATGTTCGTCCCGGTCGAGTTTTTCCACCGTGACCAATTCTGGGGCAAAGGCCCCGGCGGCGTGCGCGGTGGCGTAGCGCTGCTGGCTGCGCGCCGCGAAGGCGTCCTGTTCCGCGCGGCTGATTTGATAATGGGCCGCCAGCCTTTCGGTGGACAGCGCCATGTGTTCGTGATCAAAGGCGTCCACCAGGCCATCACACAGAAGCGCGTCCTGGACGGTGGCATCGCCGAGCTTGAAACCGGTGCGGGCGCGCGGGAGCAAATAGGGCGCGTTGGACATGGATTCCGTGCCGCCGCAGAGCACGACCCGGGCCTCGCCGGCGCGGATGGCTTGGGCGGCGAGGATAACGGCCTGCAGGCCGGAGGCGCACATCATATTGACCGTGAAGGCCGGCACGGTGAGCGGGAGGCCCAACCGCACGCCGACCTGCCGCGCGAGGTTCATCCCCTGGCCCGCGCTGAGGACATTCCCGAGGATCACGAGATCGATGTTTTCCGCGCCGACCCCGCGCAACGTGGCCGCGCCGGCGTGCGTCGCGAGCTCCACGGCGGTCAGCTTTTGCAAAGCGCCGAGGAATTTTCCCTGCGGCGTGCGCTGCGCCGCGACGATGCAAACTTCGATCATATTAAATTCCTTTCGAGGGTTCAAAGGTGTGCGGCGGCATGAGGTGGACCTGACGCATGAGCGGGCGGAAAGACATCAAATCGAGCACCTTTGTTTGAAGATCAATCCCCGGGGCGACCTCAATCAACTCGAGGCCCTCGGCCGTCAGGCGGAAGACCGCGCGCTCGGTCACATACAGAACCTCCTGGCGGGTGCCGCAGGCCAGCGCGCCGCTGAAGGAGACCTGCTCCACGTGTTCCACGAACTTGCTGATGGCACCCTCGCGAAGGATGCGGAGCTGTCCCTGCTCCACGATGACCTCCAGTCCACCCGAAGTGAAGGTGCCGCAGAATACCAAGCGCCGGGCATTCTGGCTGATATTGACAAACCCACCCACGCCGGCGAGTCGCGTGCCAAATTGCGAAACATTCACATTGCCCTGCCGGTCAATTTGTGCTGCCCCCAGCGCCGCGAAGTCCAGCCCGCCGCCGTCGTAAAAATCGAATTGCGATGGTTGATCCACGATGGCCTGCGGATAATGCGCGGCGCCGAAACTCAGCCCGCCCGCCGGCATGCCGCCAATGGGCCCGCTTTCCACCGTCAGCGTCACGCGTCCTAACAAACCGCGTTCGGCCGCAATGCGCGCCACGCCCTCC
>JAYTXL010000019.1:0-26962 GCA_043742955.1 Verrucomicrobiota bacterium
GCTGGCGCGCAGAGGTTTTTTCGGGGTGCCCATTTTTTTCGCGATTAGTGCTTTTATCATCAGCCTGCCCTTCGCTCAGCACCACCTTGAGGGGGCTCCGGCCGCAAAACTGAGTTGGTTCTACCGGCGCCGGTTGACGCGGCTGGAGCCGCCTTACCTGGTCAACCTCATCCTGCTCTGGCTCATTGGCGGACTGCTGGGATCGTGGACGCTGGGGCAAAGTTTTCCGGGCCTGGCGGCCAGTCTCACTTACCAGCACAACCAGATCTTTGGCTACTTCAGCACGGTCAACTCGGTCGCGTGGTCGCTCGAGGTGGAGTTCCAATTCTATCTGCTGGCCCCGCTGTTCACGCTCGTGTTCGCCGTGCAGCGGGCCTGGCTGCGGCGCCTCTTCATCATCGTGCCCGTGGTAATTGCCATCGCGTTGCGCGATCCGGACAGCCGGCGGATCGAACTCTCATTGCTCGGCCAATGTGAAGCGTTCGCGGTCGGGTTTCTCCTGGTTGATCTGTATCTCGCCCGCGACCGCGCGACAAGGTCGGCCAGCGCCGTTTGGGACCTGGTCGGGCTGCTGGCGTGGGCCGCCCTGATGCCAGCGCTAAACCTTCAACCTGTGCTGGTGCGGCAAACGGTGCTGACGGGATTGCTCCTGGTCGCGATGCTGGGATCACTTCAGGGCCGCTGGCTTTCGCGCCTCCTGGCCAATCGCTGGATCTGTACTTTCGGCGGCATGTGTTACAGCTACTACCTCTACCATCAGTGGTTGATGAGCCTGTTCAGCTCGACCATGACGAAGGTTGTCGGAACGTCAGGACCCTACTGGCTTCGGTTTGCGACCCAGTTTGTGCTTCTGTTTCCGATCCTCATTTTTTGCTGCACGTTGCTGTTTGTCTTTGTGGAAAAGCCCTGCATGCAACGCGGCTGGCTACGCGGCTTATTCAAGCCGGCCAGAGCTGTCGACCCCGGCCTTTAACCTGTTTTTCCAAATTTGTAAGGCCCCAGCCGGGCAGCGCAACCAGGCTGGCCAGCACCTCCGGGTTCGCGCGCGACGGCCCAGTGAATGCCGCAAAAATGAGGCTTGCACGCGTCGAACAACCCATAATGATTCGCGATATGAAAGCCTCATTGCGTTCGCTCAAACGACTCGCCGAGGAAATCCGATTTCGCCTCTCCCGAAATCCTCGCTTAAACGGCCGGTATCAATTGCCGAGCCTGTTAAATGCGCGGGGTCTGCGTGGCATCGGGGTGGAAGTGGGGGTTTATGAAGGCTGGTTTTCTGATTATCTGCTCACGCACTGGCGGGGCAACCAGCTGATTTCGGTGGATCCCTGGCAGGCTTGGGGCGCGGAGTACACTGATGATTGCAACCAGCGCCAGCAGGCCATGGATCAAATTTATACCTCGGCCCGCCAGCGTCTGCAGCGGCATGGCCGGCGTTCCGATGTATGGCGCCTGACCGGCGAGGCCGCCGCCGCCAGGTTCAGCGACGAGGCTTTGGACTTTGTTTACATCGACGCTCAACATCATGAGGCAGCGGTGACGGCTGACTTGCACCAGTGGTATCCCAAAGTCAAGGCGGGCGGCATGCTGGCCGGGCACGATTATATGGATGGTGCTTTTTCATTCGGCCAGTTTGGTGTCAAAAGCGCCGTGGATAAGTTCGTCCGGCACCACCAACTGGGCGTGCACATCACGCGCGAAACAGACTCCCCATCCTGGTTCATTTTCAAACCATGAAAGCGGCATTTTGTCCGGCATGAAGCTCGCCCTGCTGTCCTCCGGCCTCGGCTTTACCGCGCGGGGGATCGAGACGTGGATGGTGGAACTGGCGGCCCATCTGCCCGCCGATCTCTCGGTGGAGTTGTGGAGCGGCGGGCCGATGCCGGGTGCCGGAATACGCCCGGAGGTCTGTCTGCATGGCTTGAACCGCGACAGCCGCTGGCTGAGAAGTGCGCGCTGGCATCGACGCTATCAAGGGGAACAACTTTCCATCCTGGCCCAGGCCATCCTTCGATTGCGGTGGAAAAAAATGAGCGCGGTGTATTGCGGGGACCCGGTCTTGAGCTGGCAGCTGAAACGATTTCGCGCCTTTCACCAGGCGAAGGTGGTGTTCATGAATGGTATGCGCCTGTCAGCGGAATGGGCCAAGGATTTTGATGGGGTGCATCTGCTGGCACCGCCGTATCTGGAAGCTGCCCGCCGCGAATTGCCAGGCCAAGCCCTCCACCAATTTTTTGCCGTGCCGCATTTTGTCGATGCGACGCGCTTCCAGCCGCCCACCCTCACGCAACGGGCGGCCGCCCGGCACAGGTTCGGCCTGAAAGAGGACGATTTCGTAATCCTGAACGTGGGTCCCGTGGGCCACGTCAGCGGCAAGCGTTTCGATTGGCTGGCGGAAGAAGTGGCTCTCACCCCGGGCCGAAGCCTCCTGCTTTCCGCAGGAGTGGATGAAGACGGAGCGGCCACGGTGCGCCAGCGGGCCACGCAGGCACTCGGCGAACGCGTTCGTTTTCTGGGACCGGTGGCGCGCGCCACCATGCCGGAGCTCTTTCAGGCAGCGGATGTCTATGCGCTGGCGTCGTTGGCGGAGCCGTTTTCCATCGCCATTCTCGAAGCCCTCGCCAGCGGCCTCCCCGTGGTGCATCACCCCGATGAAGTGATGCAATGGCAGACCGGCGGCGGCGGCGTGGGTGTTTCGATGACGGTGCGCGGCGAAGCAGCCCACGTCTTGCGCGCTCTGGAAAACGATCCCCCCTACCGGACCGAACGGGGTTGGGCGGCTCGGGACCTGGCGGTAACCCGCTACGCGCCGGCCCGGATCAGCCGGCAAATCGCGGATGCTCTGTTGCAGATTTGCGGACGGGAAACGGTCGCATTGTGAACGACAAACCCAAAACCGATTTCGTAAGCGTGGTCATTCCCACGCATAATCGTGCGCATTTTTTACTCGAAGCGGTTCGTTCCGCTTTGACCCAGGGATCGGCGGTGGGCGAGGTCGTAGTCGTGGATGACGGCTCGACGGATGCGACGACGGAGCTGCTGAAAACCATTTCTGATCCGCGGCTGAGTGTGTTGCGCCAGGCGCAGAGTGGCCCGGTGGTGGCGCGCAACCACGGCTGGCGGGCCAGCCACGGTGACTGGGTGCTGTTTCTGGATTCTGATGACGCGCTGCCATCCGGCGCGGTGGAATTATTGCTGGCGGCGGCGCGGACAGACCCGGAGCGCATAGCCTTTGGTGAAGCCAGCGTGCATGCCCAACAGCTGGAGCAGCCGCCGCATTACACATTTTGTTTCGCCCACCGGGGCGGCAACCTCTTGAATGAGCTCTGCTTTTACGCCGGCGGCACCATCCTCTCCTGTCTATTTCCACGCTCCGTCCTGGTGGAGACCGGTGGCTTTGGCGGGCTGCCGGAAACCGGCGATTGCGAGGATTTTGATTTCGGATTGCGGCTGGCGTTGCGTTACGAGTTCACTTTCGTTCCGCATGTTTGCTACAAAATTCGCATGCACGACGCCAATCGCCACCGGCCGTTGCATCGCCGGGTGTGGGCGTCGTCCTTGGTGTGCGTGGAGCGGCGATTACCGTCCCGTCCCAGTATTTGGTTGCTGAAACGCCGGGTGAAGGCCTACTACCGGGGACTGATGGCCGGGTATGACCTGACGCAGCACCAGTCTGCGGCGGCGATTCGGGGTTTTATTCGCAGTCTGCTTTGGTGGCCCATAAAGCTCGGTGCCTGGCGCGGTTTGTTTCAAGCCTGTGCGCAATACGTCCGGCGGCCGCCACCTCCGGCCGGGAATTGATGTGAACGTCGCTTTCATCAACGAAAACACCCTGGGTCACGCGTCCTATCTCGTGCCCTTCACCCAGGCCTTGCGGGCGCGTCCTGAATTGGGTGTCGAGCCGCTGCTCATCGACGCCACCCCGCTGCCACCCGCGTTGGAGAAACGTGCCAACTTTTCCGTCCGCGGCCTCCGCAAATGGGGATTGGATTTTCACAACGCGCGCTGGCGGCTCACCGTCAGCCGGCATGTGCGCGATCAATTGGCCGTGCTCCGGGCGCAGCAACCCATCGCTGCGATCGTCGTGAACACCCAGAGCGTCGCGTTGGGACTCGCAGAAGTGGCCGCTGAAACACCGGTGTTTGTCTGCCTGGACGCCACTTTCGCCCAGCTCGCCCGCACCCGCTGGTTTGCGCCCAACGCGCCGAGTCGCCTGTTTCTGCCGCTGACCAGCGCGCCGGTGCGGGCCCGGGAGCGACAACTATTTCGCGTGGCCCATCGTTTCCTGCCGTGGTCGGAGGCGGCCCGCCAGTCATTGCTCAAGGACTACCGGATTCCCGGGGACCGGATTTCCCTCCTCCCGCCCTCGCTCACGCCCCCTCCCAGACGCCCCCACAGACTGGCCAATACGCGCCCTCAAATCTTGTTTGTAGGCGGTGATTTTTTCCGGAAAGGCGGGCCGCTTTTGCGGGAGTGCTTCCGCCGCCACCTGGCCGGACGCTGCGAATTACACCTGGTAACCCAATCCGAAATCTCCGCCGAACCCGGCATCCATATTCATCATGGACTCACGGCGCAAAGCACGGATTGGCAGGCGCGTTGGCAGCAGGCCGAAGTGTTCGTCTTTCCATCCACGCTGGAAACATTTGGCATCGTGCTGGTGGAAGCCCTGGCCTTCGAGGTGCCGGCGATTGCCGCCGAGGTGGGTGCAGCGCGGGAGATACTCGCGGGTGGGGCGGCGGGGTGGTTATTGCCGGACGGGCAGATTTCCTCACTGGCCACGGCCATTCACGCTGTGCTGGACGATCCCCGGGCGGCAAGGATCAAGGTGGAGCAGGGGCGGGCGCGAGCGGAACAGTTTTATAATCTCGCTACCAACGCCACCGCTCTGGCAGGTTGGTTAAGGCAATCGGCGAGCTTTTGATGGGCAAGGAATGGCTTTTGAATTATTTTTTCCACAGACCAAACCAGTGACACCATGGACGAGGCAGTAAAGCAGGGTTACTACGCCCGCAAGCAGATGTTCTGCCCATCCAGCCTCATCGCCTGGAGCCACCGGCGACGCTTTGAAACAGGCCTGAACTTGGTGCGGGCCGGGTCGGGAAAGCGGGTGCTCGACTATGGTTGCGGGGATGGAACATTTTTGGCCCTTTTGCTGGATGCCCCCGGCCCGCCGGCGCACGCGGTGGGGGCTGAGCTGGACCTCCGGATGGTGGCGGATTGTCAACAGCGGCTGGGACAACGACCCGGGTTGAAATTCATCCCGCTGGAGCAACTGAGCGGCGCGGAGCACGCCGGCATTTACGATACGATCATCTGCATGGAAGTTCTCGAACATGTGGTCCGGTTGGAGGAGGTTTTCGCCCAATTCCACCGCCTCCTGGCACCAACCGGCGTCCTGTACATCAGTGTGCCGGTGGAAACCGGTCTGCCGCTACTCATCAAGCAGGCCGGCCGAACCATCGCGGGTTGGCGTGGTTTGGGCGATTATCCGGGCACCAGCCCCTACACGTTTGGAGAATTAGTCCGCAGCCTGTGGGCTGGTGATCAGCCCCACCTTCCGCGTCTCCGGCATGGCGCTCCGGATGGTTTTGAATTTCACGACCATAAGGGGTTTAATTGGCGCGTGATGCAAGGCCGGGTGGGCGCTGAATTTCAACTGCTGCGCACTTCCGCCTCCCCGGTTGCCTGGCTGCCACCCGGGCTCGCCAGCCAGGTCTGGTTCGTGGCCCGCCACCGTGCATGAGCGGACTGACCATTATCTTGATGACCGTCTTCCGCCAGCTCATCGGCCCGGGGCATTTTCAAAAATGGCACGGCTGGCTCCTGCTGCTTGGATTCCTCCTGCGCTTTGGTTACAGCCTGACCCTCAGCCGGGAGGCCGCGTTCGGCGGTTGGGATGGCCGGGAATTTCACGCCTATGCGCAGAGCCTCATGCATTTTCAAGGGGACGATTATCCGCGGTTTTTTAATTTTATCCGGGCACCGTTTTACGCACTTTTTCTGATGCCCTTTGTGGCGTTCTCCTCGGAATGGGTCTGGCCCATTCAGTTGGCGCAATCACTTCTGGGGGTTTTGCAGGCCGTGATCCTGGGACGAATTGCCGGCGGCTGGGCGGGGGCGCGCGCCGGCCAGTGGGCCTTCTTGATCGCCCTGTTGCACCCGTTTCTGATTTATTACTGCGCGTTTGTGTTGACCGAAACAGTGTTCATCACCTTGCTGTGGGCCGGTCTGGCGGCCTTCCAAAACCTCGCCCACCCCGATTCATCCGGGCGGGGCTCCACCGGGCGCTGGCTAGTTTGGGCCGGGGTTGCTTGGGCGCTGGCCTGTTTGACCCGGCCGGGCCTGCAGCTTTTTCTGATTATTGCGGTCCTCTGGCTGGGCGTGCAGACGGGCCGCCCGGGCGGAGCCCGGGCCGCCCTTCGGCACATGACAGCCTTCACCGTGGTCGTGAGTGCATTGCTGTTGCCCTGGCTGCTGGGAAATCTTTGGGCCCATGGGGAATTCACGCTCGCACCCCGCCATGGGCAAGCCGTGTATTTGCAAACCCATGCCGTGGAATACCTCCACATGTACGAGGCGAAAACCAAGGGCGAATACTACCGGGCGTTCACCAAAAGCTGCTCGGATATTTCCGTACATAGCCCCCTGCCACCGGAATCCTGGATGGCCGTCGCCCGCGCTTTTCCGCAAAACTACCCGGCGGAATGGCGGCGATTGCAATGGCATAAATTTATCCACTTTTGGACGCCGTGGCTCAATCCGTTGATATTTTCCCGGCCCCAATTCCTGATCTCGGTCGGAAGTCAGACCCCGCTCTTCGCCTTCGCAGCGCTGGAGTTGTGGCGGCGGCAGCGGTCCGGGGACCCGTTCCTATTGCTCTTGCTGGGTGTCGTGGCGGTGGGTTACCTGGTCGGCGGCTGGCTTTTTATCGCCGCCGTGCGCTATCGCCTGCCTTTTGTGGATGTGGCTTTTCTGGTGCTGACGGCCTCCTGGCTGGGGCATTATACTCGCCGGCCAAATCTGTCCCCCGCCCGTTTCCAGCCATGAATCCACCCGCCAACATTTTGTGGATTTCCTGTGTGGGCGAAAAAGGCGGCGCGGAGGTTTATCTGCTTAACCTGCTGCGGCAGCTGGAGCGCACGCGCTTTAATCCCTTGGTGGCGCTGCTGCGTCCCGGCCCCCTGGAGGAGGATCTGCGCGCGCTCGGGGTGCGAACGCTGGTTCTGGAAAAGCATCGCATGAGAAACTGTTTGGCCGTGGGCCAGGCGATTGTCTCGCTGCGAACCATCATCCGGGAAGAAAACATTCACCTGGTGCATAGCAATGGTTTTCGGGCGCATGTGTATGGTGGTCTCGCCGCCCGCTGGGCCGGTATTCCCGAGGCCTGGCTGGTGCACACCGCCGAAAAGCCGGGCCTCACCACCCGCCTCATCGAGGCGATTCCCTCCCGCCATGTGGTGGCCAACTGTCCGCGCACGGCCGCGTACTTTGTCGCGCGCGGTTTTCCAACCAGCCTGATCTGGCCCAGTGTGGATGTGGCACGCCTGGCCACCGGCACGCCGCGGGCGGAATTGGCGGTCCGCTTCAATCTCCCGGCCGATGCGCGCTGGGTCAGCATGGGCGCGCGGCTGCAGCGCTTCAAAGGCCAGGACTATTTCATCCGGGCGCTGGCCAGCCTCGCGACGGAGCCAGCGGATGTGCACGGGGTAATTATTGGTGGCAACTTATTTGGCTTGGAGCAGGATTATCTGGCTGAACTGAAAACGCTGGCCGCCTCATTGGGGGTGGCGGGCCGGATCCATTTCACTGGTTTTATCAGCGATGCCGATGTTTATGGTTTTCTGGCCGCCAGCGAATTACTGATCCACCCCGCACTGGACGAAGACTTCGGACTGATTGTGGCCGAAGCGCAGGCGTTGGCCCGGCCGGTGCTGGCGTTTGCGAGCGTCGGGCCGGCCGCGATTGTCGCCGACGGTCAAACCGGCCGGCTGGTGCGGGTGGGCGATGAGCGGTGCCTCACAGAGGCCCTGCGAGAAATGCTGGCGCAACCCGCCACCCTGCGTGGCTGGGGCGAGGCCGGCCGGGAACGCGCCCTCCGCCTGTTTGGTGCGGCGGCCTGTGCCCGGCAGTTGGAGCGCATCTATGCGGCTTGTCTTCGCCCAGGTCCGTGAATAGCATGGGCTACTCCCGTCGGGCGGTGCCCGCGCCCGGGATCGCCAAATGAAGCCTAACTCGCCACCCTTTACCCGGTTACCTGCGGTCGAGGCCGGTGTCCGCGAACTTTCGTTTCAGGAAAAAATCGCGGCGTTCTTGCATTCCGACCCATTTATCAACACCGTGATGGCGGGCTCCATTACGGTCGGATTCTTGCACGGCTGGTTGAAGCTTAAGTTTCCGAGTGCCGTCACCACGTTTCTTTTCGACGCGCTCCTCATCGCCGCCCTGGGCCTGGTATATTTACAGAAGAGTCGCCGGGGGACCTTTATTCCCGCCGGGCCGATTGGCTCCGCGCTGAAAGCTTTTTACCTGCTCTGCATGATCTATATGGTGCTGCCGTTGGGGCCGCCCATGCTGGTGCACCTCGCCGCCGTGCGAGGCTGGTGTTTTGCGACGCTTATGTTTGTGTTGGGCTACCGGGTGGCCAACAGCATCGCCCAGGTTAAAGCCTATTTCATCGTGCTAATCATACTCGGGGTCGGCACGGCGATCTACGGCATCCGGCAGACGCCGGAGGAGGTTGAGAAAATGCAGCAGATGGATGCCAATTTTGCCGGGCGCTACAAGGATCCGTTTTATTACACCTCGAAAGGCCGGCAACTCCGTGCGTTCTCCACCTTCGTCTCCCCCGGCGCTTTCGGTGGCACCATGGCGTACGTGATTATTTTTGGGATCGTCTTGCTCTCGGACCCTCAGGCCGGACGACTGGAACGGTTCCTGATGCTGGTCGCCATTATTCCCATTGCCTTCGCGATGGTGAAAAGCGGTTCACGCAGCGCCTTGATCAGTGTGGTATTCGGCTTCGCGCTGATTGCCTGGTACCGACGCAACCTCCAAAACTTTGTGCTCATTCCGGCCTGCATCGTCCTGGCACTTAAATTAGGTTCCACGTTCATGGGGGGATCAACCACCGAACGTTACAGCGCCCTGTTGAATATGCAGGAGGTCTATGCGCGGAATGCCATTCCCACCTCGATTGGCTGGGAATACATGTCGGAAAACCTGCTGGGGGGCGGGCTCGGCAAAAGCACCTACAGCGTGCCCGCCTTTATTTCCGCGCGCGCGAATTATTCAGACTGGGTTTTCTGCGATGGCGATCTGGGGCGGTTGATGATCGAACTCGGGGTGCCGGGTCTGATCTTTTTCGGAATGCTTATCTGGGCCGCGTTGAAAACCACCTTCCAGAGTTTGAACGAGATCCGGGATGCCTCCGCCGAAACCGTGGGGCTGGCCAGCGGAGCCTGCATCATCATGTCGCTGGGCTCCTTCCCGAGCGGGTCGCCCTTTCTCGGCATTCCCATGGGGGCGCTGGTTTGGTTTTTTCTGGGCACCTTGCAAAAAATTTCTGAGACGCACACCCGGGGCCGGATGGTCCCTGGGGAGGCCGCCGCGCCGTCACCCGTTTCGACCAAGCATTTCTTGTATCGCCGCGGGGGGCGCCACGGTGCCCGTTGAGGCGCGCCCACTGCCATGAAAATTGCCCTGGTAGTCCATGACTTCGATTTGAACTTCGGGCACGGCCGGTACACGGTTGAAATCGCCCGCCGCCTCGCACCCCGGCACGACGTGCATGTATTTGCCAACCGGTTCGCCGTTCCGTTGGCGGCTAATTTTACTTTTCAAAAGGTATCCGCCTGGCGGTCAACCTCGCTTGGCACCGTGCTGACTTTTATCCGCCCGGCGGAAAAACTCCTGGGTCGGCAATCGTTCGACATCATCCATGCGCAGGGCTTGAGTTGCTGGCACGCGGATGTGGTCACCGCCCACATGTGCAATGCCGCCAAGGCCCGGCAGCTTCCGCCGGCGCAATGGCACAAACGGCTGTTCCCCTGGGTCGTCACCCGGCTGGAGCGCCGCTTTTATCAGGCGACCCGCGCCCGCCATTTAATCGCCATCTCGCGTCAATTTGGCAGCGAGATAACGGAGTGCTACGGATGGAAAAAGCCCCTGACGGTCATCTATCATGGCACTGATACGGAACAATTTTCACCCCCGCTTTCCGCCGGAGCGCGGGAGCAGGCCCGGGCCCGTTATCAACTGAAGCCCCAGGCTTGGGTCTGGCTATTTGTGGGGGAAGCCATCAAGGGGTTGCGCGAGATCATCCTGCAGCTGCCGCACTTTCCAGAAGCGACCCTGCTGATTATTTCGCGCTCGCCCCTGGCAAAGTTTCGGGAACAAGCGGACGGCTTGGGCGTCGCCGGCCGCATTCGTTTTTGGGGCGTCGAGACGTCGCCCGCCTTGGCCTACCAGGCGGCCGACGCGTTTGTCTATCCCTGCCGCTATGAACCGTTCGGCCTCGTGGTGGCGGAAGCGATGGCCACGGAACTCCCGGTCATCGTGGGTCACCGCGTTGGCGCGGCGGAGTGGATCCGCCACCAACAGGACGGATTGTTGTGCGATCCCGCGCAACCCGATTCGGTGCGGCAGCAGCTGGCGTGGCTGCAGGCGGACCGCGCGCGCGCGCGCGCGCTCGGGGTCCGGGCGCGGGTCACGACGCAGACCCATAGCTGGGACGCCTGCGCGGCCGCCACCGAGGCGCTCTATGAGGAAGTCGTCCGCCAGCGAGGTGCTACGTGAGCGCGGCACGCATCGCCTTTCTGGTGCATGGCGGGCCGGACAGCATCGAAGCGGTGCGAGCCCGGGGTTTAAGCCTCAACCATCCGGCGGATCGGATCCATTTTTTATGGCGCGAAACTTCGCGGCTGGCCACCGGCAAAATGTGGCATCGGCAAATCCGTGCGCTCGCGCCCGACTTGCTCTATGTGCTCAACACGGCGTTGCCGGGCGCGCCGTTGGCGTGCGGGTGGCATTGGCGCCAGGGCCTTCCGTTTGTGCTCGATACGGGCGATGTCGTCTATCAAATGGCGCGGCACGCGGGAACCACCCCGGTCTGGAAACAGCCATTGCTGCGCTGGGTGGAATCCCTTGCCCAGCGCCAGGCGCATACGATTGTGGTTCGAGGCACCCGGCATCAGGAATATTTGCGCGCGCAAGGCCGGCCACGGGTGGCCTTGATCCGCGACGGCTATTTTCCCGCGCCGGAACCGGATTTGACCCAGGTGCAGGAACTGCGGGAGCGGTTGGGGTTGGGCCAGAAGTGGGTGGTGGGGTTGCTGGGTTCGCTCGTTTTCAGTCCGCGCCTGGAATTGTGTTATGGCTGGGATTTGATTCAAGCCCTGGCGGAGCTGCGGGACACGCCCTGGCACGGCTTGATCATCGGCGATGGCGACGGGCGGAACTGGCTGGAGGCGCAGGCCCGCCGTCAGGGCGTCACGGATCGGGTCACCTTTAGCGGCCGGATTCCCCATGCGCAAGTGCCAGCCTACCTCCGGTTGTTCGACGTTGCGCTTTCCACGCAGACCAACAATTTACCGGGTCAGGTTCGCACCACCGGGAAGTTGGCGGAGTACTTGGCCGCGCAACGATTTATTCTCGCGAGCCGGGTGGGTGAAGCGGCGTTGCTGCTGCCGGACGCCATGCTGATTGATTACATCGGGACGGTGGATGTAAGTTATCCGCCCAAGCTGGCGGCCCGGTTGCGGCAGCTCTGGAAAAATCCAGCCGGACTGGAGATCCGCCATGGCTTGCGGGAAGTGGCCGAAAAGAATTGTGCTTATCCCGTGCTGGCCAAACAATTCGACGCGGTGGTGGCGGCGGTGCGAACCCAGCCTTAGCGAATCAACCAGTAGATCAAGCCGAGTTGTGCGGCGCACAGGGAGGCCAGCGCGAGCCAGGTCGCGAATTCGCTCCCTACCAGCGACGCCTGCCGCACTTCCCCCAGCCAGAACTGGATCTTGACGCCGCCGATCTCGATCAGGTCGCCGTTGTGCAGTAATATTTCTTCAAAGGGCTGGCCGTTGACCGTGGCCAGGGCATGAGGCTGCAAGCGAAGCACAAAGCCGACGGGAAATTTCAGGTTCAATTCCAAATGCTGATCCCAGACGCCGGGGTCGGGCAGACAACAATCGGCGGTCGCGGCGCGCCCAATCACCCAGGGAAACCGGCGGGCCGGGTACTCGATCCCGGCCCTGGTTCCGGAAATAATTTTCAGTTGAACCATAAACGGATGCGCGCCAGCGCGCGGCGGCACCAGGCAGGCGAATGGGCACCGCTCAGATAAGGCGTTGCGGCACGGTGATCTTGTCACCGGGAAAGATGGGCACGTCCAGCTTGGTATCCTTCAGCGCTTTAATGCAGTCCACCGTGACTTTCTGGCCGTTAGCCCGCACCACCAGCACCTTCTTTTTGTTGGCAAAGTCGGTGAAACCTCCGGCCGCCGCGATGGCTTTGAGGACGGTCAATTCGCCTTGATGCGGTTGGCGGCTGGGAATTTTCACGCTGCCATCCACGTAGAAAAATCGGCCCTCCGCCAGGACGGAGACATCGAGGCGCACATAATATTTGGGGACATATGCGGCGTGAATTTCCTTTTGCAATTGCCCCGCGGTTTTCCCCACCACCTGGATCGCTCCCACCAGATAAAGCGTGATCGTGCCATCATCCTTGATGCGTTCCTCGCGTCTTTCGGGTGGCACCGGCACACCAGAAAAGACGAGGGAGACCAAGTCGCCTTCGCGCAGCACATCCGTTGGGGTCGGCGACGGCACCAGTTGGTTGCCCGCCGTATTGCCGATGGCGGTATCGGTCGTCGCGCAACCGGACCAAAGAACCAACGACAAAAGCAAAACAGCAAGCCAGGCGAAACGGTGCGGCGAACGATTCATTAAGAGGGATGCTAGCGAGCGGTCCATCGCGGGACAATTAGTATTTTCGCTTCAAGTCGAGCTTGGCCTGCTCGGCCGGCGTTTTTGCAGTGGCCTCGCTGGGAGAGGAGGGGTCCTCGTCATCCGGTCGGGGGGCCTGGTTGTAATAATCCCCGCTGTAATAATAGTAGTAGGAGTCTTGGGAGATGTTGATATTGTTCAACACCACGCCGAGCAGCTTGCCGCCCACTTTGTCCACCGTTTGCTTCGCCCGCACGGTCATCGCCTGCGGGTATTTGCGGTATTGCACGACCAGCAGGGTCATGTCCATCTCGCTGGCCAGCACCGAGGCATCACTCACACCCATGATCGGTGGTGAATCAAAAAAAACAAAATCGTAGCGCCGTTTGGCTTCCTGGATGAACGCCTTCATTTGCGTGGAATTGAGGATGCCCAGCGCACTGCTCGGCAACCGGCCGCTCGGCAGAAAATCCAGCGTGGGTATGCCGGTGGTCTGAATTACCTCTTCGAGCGTGTTTTGCTTGAGCAGATAGTTGGTCAACCCAATGGCGTTCGAGACTTTCAAAATCCGGTGCAGGCTCGGACGGCGCAAATCCGAATCGACCAGCAAAATGCGCTGGCCCTGCTGGGCGAACACGGTCGCCAGATTGAAGATGGTGGTGGATTTGCCTTCCCCCGCGCCGCCGCTGACGATCGTGATGCTGTTCAACTGGCTGTCTTTGCGCGAGAACAGCACGTTGGTCCGGAGCACGCGGTAGGCCTCGGCGTGCGGACTGTCACCGCCTTCGGTGACCAACGAGCCGACGTTTTGTGGAATGACGCCAATCACCGGGGCCTGGAGCGTGCGTTCGATGTCATCAATTGTCTTCACGCTGGTGTCCAGGTACTCGATGAAGAACGCCAGGCCAAAGCCGACGATCAGACCGATGATGACGCCCAAGGTGATGTTTAACGGGATGTTGGGCCGCACCGGTCGCAGGCTTTCCTCAGCGTGATCCGTGATTTCGGCAATGAGGTTTCGCGGGAGGCTGGCATCCACCGTTTCCGAGGCGATGCGCACGGTGAGGGCTTCCAGTACCCGCTGGCGATTTTCCAATTCCCGTTTGGCTTGAAAATAGGGGCGGTATTTTTCGGTGCCCTTGATTTCCTTGTCTTTGGCTTCGGTGACTTCGGTCGAGAGCGTTTCGTCTTGCGCCTTGAAGGCGCCCAACTTGGTTTCCAAACCGATCATGATGCCTTCCACCCGCTGTTCCACCTGACTGTTGATATTGGCAAGCAGGGCGGCGGCGCGGATCACCTCCGGATGGTCTTCGGCGTAATCCTTGCGCTTGACGGTGAGCTGCTGCTCGGTGGTGGTATGATCCTTGAGCAACGATTCCAGCGAAACATCATAGTTTACGGTCAATAACGATTTCCTTAGTTCACCCGGGTTTAGCTTTTTTAACCGCTCCATTTTGGAGTTCAGATCGACATAATTCAAATGGGCATCCACCCGCATCATCTCCTTACGGCGCAAGGTTTCCATTTCAAGCGTCGAGGACGCCATGCCGCCCTCGGCGACGACATCGCTGATGTCTAATTTCTTACGCAGGCCGTCGGCCAGTTCCTGGGCTTCCTTGACTTTTTTCTGTTGCAGATCCAGCTGCTCGTTGAGCTTCTTGATGCCGCCCATGGACCGCTCCAGCCTTTGCTCCTTGCGCGTTTCGCTGTAGACGACCGCAACTTTTTCAGCGATGGCCGCCGCATCCTTGGGGTCGCGGTCGTACACCCGGATTTCGATCAAACTGGTGCCGCGGGTCTGGCGCACATCCATCTGCTTCTTGAGGAGCACATAAGTATCGGAGATCGGTAGTTCGCCATCCAGGCCGCGGCTCTTGGCCCATTTGGCGCTGAGGTTTAGATCCTTGATGACCTTGTGCAGGATCATCGTGGACTGGATTTTTTCAAATTCTGTCTGGACGAAAAATGGATCCATGGTGGAGTACGCTTGCTCGCGCCCGCCAATGCCGACGACGTCCGAAATGTCTTTGTCCACGGCGATGCGCACCATGCTGGAGTAGGACTTGGGCAACCACAGCGTGACAAGGGTGGTCGTGAGGACCACGAGCAGGAAGACGGAGAGAATGACGAACTTGCGGATGCGAACGATGCGCCAGTAGTCCAGGAAATGAAGCTTGGATTCCGCGGAGTTAGGTGAGGAAGCATCTTCCATAAGGTCAAAAAAAACGAGGGCTAGATGCTAAGTTCCAGCCCCCGTGCTTGATTAAATCGGGATATCAGTACGAAGCGCGAATCCCCAGAAAGAGCCGGTTACGGGTGAAACTGCGGCCACCCACCTCCGAGTTCAAGCGGTCGTAGTTGTAGCCAGCTTCGGCGGTCAGGTACTGGTTGATTTCGTAGGCGAGATTCACGCCGCCCAGAAATAACCGGTCCAATTGGTTGTTGGCCGGGCCGGTGTTGAAGCTGGAGTTTTGATACTGGGCATTCAGGCCGGCGCTCAGTTTGGCCGTGATCTTGTGCCGAAGATCAAAGTAAGCCGTGGTGCTTTCCTGGTCGAGCGAAGCGGCCACATCGGTC
Organism: Verrucomicrobiota bacterium; assembly: GCA_043742955.1. Classification (GTDB taxonomy): domain Bacteria; phylum Verrucomicrobiota; class Verrucomicrobiia; order Limisphaerales; family JAYTXL01; genus JAYTXL01. The sequence goes on from JAYTXL010000019.1 coordinate 15,522, forward strand.
TGGTTACGGGTGTGCTTCACACCGATCTGGGCCGTGCTGCCTTCGAGGTAGGCATAACTCAGGCTCCCGTCCACATAGGGGATCAGGCTGTTCTTGGTCACGGCACCGACCGCATTGGGATACTCGGTGTACTGTCCACCGGCCCGGATCGAGCCCTTTAGTTGCGAGGTGAAGTCATGATCGGCACCCGCGTAGAAGTAATGGGAGCGGCTATCACGTGTGCTGGGCAGATTGCCGCCAGTGGCCAAAAGATCCTTGCTGGTCTGATCAACGATGCCGAATTGGTAACCTAAAATTCCCACGGTGGTCGGGAGGGCCTGCCAGCGCAAGTCGAGTCTCCCCAAATGTTCCACCCGATCCAGCAGGGCGGATCGGCTGCCCACTCCGACGGCCTGGTAATCGTAATATGAATTTTGGTAACCCACCTCAAAACCCAACAAAGGGGTGCATTCGGCGCTGAAGTTGACGGCGGCTATGTTGCGCAGGTTGTTGCCGTTGTCACGCAACGGGGTGGTGATTACTCCCACATCAATGAGCGAAGGTTCTTGGGCAACCGCAAATGAGTCGGTCACCGATACCTTGTATTGCGGGGTGAAAGCATGGCTGAGTTTGGCTTCCGCCAGATGGCTGTGGTCCGCTGGATTGGATCGGTTTTCGTAATATTTCATCCCATAGGTGTAACTCAACCCGAGCTTGGTCTGGTCGAGTGGCACATTGAGGGTAACGGTGGGGCTGATTTCAAACCCAAAACTCGCCTGGCGGAGTGGACCACCCTTGGCATTCAGAGCTCCCGAAGGGCTGGTGGCGATATTATCATCGTAGAACCCGCGCAAATTGGCGGAAACACTCCATATTTTCGACTCAGTATCGGCGGCCTGCAGGCTGAGGGTACCGAGGGCAACCAAGCTGGCAACGGTGGCGAATGTTTTCATATGTTTTTAATTTCTGAGTAATGACGATTACCCACGGTCAAATTATCTCTAAAAGCTTGTCGTCTTTACGATGGCGCACGTCGCTTGTCAAATACTAAACCGGAGCTTGAGCCCGCCCGTCCAGCTCATTTCTTGGGTGTCAGCCACCGCGGTCGGTCGGCGAGGAACAACTGATCCGGAAACCAGCTCGCAAAAGCGTGCTTGAGGGGAAAGCCATCGGGGATCTCTTCCTTGAGCGCGCTGTCCAGGGCAAATTTTCCCCAGACCGAATCGCGGCTCTGCATCATCTGTGACAGAAAACGGGTATCCATGGTCAAGGGCGTCAAATAGAGCGCCTGCACGGGACGCTGGCGCTGGATCGTGTGAAAATCCTGAAGATCCCACGTGAGCCAGAGGCAGGGGCGGCGCCCATACCAGGCCACCGCCCAAGGCATGTCACTCATCATCAACTCGTCCGTGCCCAGCCAGCCGGAGGCCTCCTGAATAATGGGGGGATAATAGGGTGGATAGGCGACGGGACTGGAGCGGGGCAACCACAGGGAAAACAACAATGGCCCAACGGCGAGCAAGCTGAAACCGGAGGTCACCCACTTGCGCGCGGGTGCCAAGGGGGAGGCCAGTTGATCGAGCAGCATGGAGAACAAGCCCACCCCGTACACAAACACCAACGGGGCCAGCAGGACGAGCAGGTTCTCGGTGTTAATATCCGGCCCCGCCTCGGTGAGATGGGTTCGCCCCAAGGCCTGCACCCCGGTCAGCAGGCCCAGGCAGAGGAGCAGAAAATAGCGTAACCGCGTCAGCGATGGATTATTGAATGGCACCAGCAAGCCCACGAGAAAAAAGGCCGAGACCCAGCTCCCGCCCAGCCGCGGCAGCTCGTTTTGAATGATCTTCGCGGTGTTGCCCAGCAGCTTGTGTTCATACTGGTCCGTGTCGATCTTGCCCCAATCCGATTTAATTTCGGAATTCTCGGGGTTGAGCGCGCGCTCCAGCCGGTTGCCGGGGAAGGTGCTGGTCTCTTGATAGATCGCCAGGCCGGCCGTGCCAAAGAGTTTGCCGCAAAGCTGATGGTTGCGCGCCAGCCAGGGGGTGAGCACCGCGAGATACGCCAGCGCCGCCAGCAGCACCACAGCCACCCGCCGCCGCTCCAGCGCAAAGCACAGAAAGGCGATTACCGGCAGGATGACCCACGCAAACGCATAGCGGGTCAGGCCCCCCGCCCCCACCAAAGCCCCGGTGGTCACCGCCAGAATAACCAGTCTTCCAAAGCCCCACGACGATCCCAAGCGCCCACCCTGCTCCAGCCCGACGAGGCCATGGACCATGGCCATAAAAATCACGAGCAACAGCATGGTGGAGAGGCCCGAGACGCTGAAGCGCCAGAACAAATCCGCGCCTCCCAAAACGATCAATGACAACCAGGCCACCGGCTCGTCGAACAATTTTCGGGCCAGCCGGAAGACCAGCCAGAGCAGCAGCACGAACAGGGCCTGGTTCAGCCAGGTGATCAGGATTTCGGGCTGGTATTGCTGGAATTCCGCCGCGCTGGCGATTGGAAAATTAAACGGCGCCACGGTCATCAATCCGGCCAGCAGAAAAGGGTAGACGGGCGGATTGCTGAGATCGGGCTGCGGCCCGACCAGGGGCAGGCGGGCGGCTCCCTGATGTTTTTGAATCAGGTAAAGGCTCAACGGCCGGATGAATTGCGTGGTGTACCCTTTTCCTTCGGCGAGGTTGCGCGCTAGTTGGGCTGCGTCCATGGCTTCCGGCGCGGAAAAGTTTTGAAATTGCCGGTGGTTGTAGAGCACCGCCAGGGCCAGCAGAACCAGCAGCGCCGCCGCCCGCATGATCTGCCGCGCGCCCGTGCCTTCCTCCAGTTGGTGAATCCATTCTTGCAGCCGTAGTGCCATTAAAATCCTTCCAGGTGAAATTCGTGCAGCTTGCGATGCAGCGTCCGGCGGCTGACGCCGAGCTGTTTCGCGGCGAGGGTCCGGTTCCCCGCACACGTCTTCAGGGCGCCGACAATCATTTCCCGTTCCGTTTCGCGGAATGTCGATTGTTCATTGGGCGGCACCGGCTTGACCGCGTCCGGTGCTGCGCTCCCCTCATTGCTGCGCACGCTGGCCGGCAGATCGCGCAGCGTGATGGTGTTACCCCGGCAGAGCACCACCGCATGCTCCATGGCCGTGCGCAATTCCCGCACGTTTCCCGGCCAGCGGTAGATCCGCAGGGCCTCCAGCGCGTCTGTGGTGAAATCCTGGATGCGTTTGCCGTTTTCCTCGACGAATTCCTTCAGAAAGGCCTGCGCGAGCAAGGGCACATCCTCGCGCCGCTCCCGCAACGCCGGGAGCGGCAACTCCACGACCCGGAGCCGGAAATACAGGTCTTCACGAAATTTCCCCTCCTTGACCAGCGCGGCCAGGTTCTTGTTCGTGGCGGTCACCAGCCGGACGTCGGCGCTCAGGGTTTTGTTGGAGCCGACCCGCTCGAAGGTCCGCTCACCGAGAAACCGCAGTAGCTTGATCTGGATCGTGGCATCGATCTCCCCGATTTCATCCAGGAACAGGGTGCCGCCCTGGGCCTGCTCGAAGCGGCCAATGCGCCGTTCGTGCGCGCCGGTGAACGCCCCTTTTTCGTGGCCGAACAGCTCGCTCTCCAGCAGGGTCGGGGAAAGGGCCGCGCAATGCACCGTGACGATGGGCTGGCGCGCCCGCGGGCTAAGCTGATGAATCGCCTTGGCAATCAGCTCCTTGCCGGTGCCGCTTTCGCCCAGGATCAACACCGTGGCGCGCGTCGGCGCCACCTGCTGGACGATTTCAAAAATCTCCCGCATCGGCGGTGCGTCGCCGATGATATGCCCGAGGCCGAACTTGGTGTCGAGCTGCTGGCGCAAGCTCACATTTTCCACCTCCAGCGTCTGGCTGCGCAAGGCGCGGGCGATGCGCATCTCCAGCTCGTCAATCTGCATCCGGCCCTTCGCGATATAGTCATCCGCGCCACGCTTCATTGCTTCCACGGCCACTTCCTCGGAGCCATAGGCGGTCATTAGGATACACACGGGCGGCTTCGACAGGGACTTCGCGCGGGCGATCAATTTCATGCCGTCCTCATTGGGCAGCCGCAAATCGGTGAGCAGCACATCAAAGCTTTCTCGCTCCAGCAGGTCCATGGCCACCGCGGCGTCCTCGGCCACGTAAACCTCGTAGCGATCCTCCAGCGCGGCACGCAGGCCGTCGCGCGTCGGCTTCTCATCGTCCACGATCAATACCATTGGTTTTACAGCCATAGCTACGCGGGGGAATTAACCACAGATGGACACGGATGCACACGGATATTGTTGAATGCAGCCACGGAATCGCAGTGGATTATTTAGTCTTGGGGGTCGCTTTGTCTTGAGGATCGGGAACCGAAGAATCCACCATCCGGTCAAAGTTCGCTATTAGCGGCGCGAACAATTCTTCAAGGGTTGGTGGATTTTTGGGCCAGTCATTTTCTTTCACACCCATGTCGCGATATGAGTTCATCAACTTAGGAGCCAAATGTTTGACAAAAGCCGTTTCCCGCTTCTGCAAAGCCCGTTCTGCAAAGTATTCCGTTCGTTGATGCAGCCAAGCCGCATAACCCAGCGAAGCCACACTAAGGCAGAGCGCAAGTTTAGTGAGTTTCTTTTCATTCATGTTTTCTCCGCTGGTTCAGGTTGATGACTCTCGCTCATGATTTGAATCGTCAGTCACACAATCACGCCTCGAGCAGGCGCGGCTGCCGTTCGCGCAGGGGCAGCCAGACGCGGAAGCTGGTTCCCTGGCCGACGTGGCTCTCCAGTTCGATGCGTCCCCCGTGCTCGCCCACGATGCGCTGGACAATCATCAGGCCCAGACCGCTCCCTTTTTTCTTGGTGGTATAGAAGGGTTCGAAAATGCGGTTGATCTGCTCCTGCGGTATCCCGCCGCCCGTGTCGGTCACGCTCATCCAGATCCCGTCGGTGCCCTCCTTGGTTTGCAACGTCAGCGTGCCGCCCTGGGTCATCGCCTGCATCGCGTTCTTGATCAGGTTCACGAGGACCTGCTTCATCTGTCCCGCATCGATGGGGGTGGCCGGCAGCTGGCGCGCCAGCTTTTGTTTCACAGTCAGGCCACGGTTCTCCAGCTCCGGTTGCAATAGCTCCAGGGTTTCGCGGACGACTTCGTTCAGGGACGCGGTCCGGAGCTGGGGTTGCGTCGGCCGGATGGCCTGGAGAAACTGGGTCACGATATAATCCAGCCGGGTGATTTCGCCCTTCGCGACCTCGAGATAATTTTCCAGCTTGTCCGCGATTTCCGGCAGTTCATTGTCTGCCGGACGCAGCGTCGCCCGCACCCGCCCGCCCGCGCGCTTGGGCTCAGCCGCGACGCGCCGGAGTTTCTTCACCTCGCGCTCGAGCAGTTGCAGATGAATGTGCAGGGCGTTGAGCGGGTTGCCGATCTCATGCGCCACACTGGCGGCCAGCAGGGTCAGGGCCTGGATCCGCTCGCTCTCGATCGCCTCAAAGGTCTTCTGCCGCGCCTCGGTGGCATCGTGCAAAATCAACACCACGCCCGTGCTCCCGATGGCATCGCCGTCGAGAGGCGCCGCATAGAGCCGCAGAAAGCGGGGGCGCGGATAGCTGACCTCCAGCTCATGGCGCACCACGCGCTGGCCGCCGGCCTGGTCGAAGGCGGAGAGTTTCTTCCAGTCCAAGTCGGGCAGATACCGGGTGATCGGCTGGCCTTCCGCGCCGTCCTTCTGCAAACCGAGCAGGCTGGTGACGACCTGATTGAAGTAGAGCACCCGGCCGTGCTCATCCACCACGAGCACGCCATCCTCAATGGTGTTAAACAGCAGCTCGAGGAAGCTGCGCTCGCGCGCCAGCCGTTGCACCACGGTCTGCAGGCCTTCGGCGTCGAGCCGGCCGATGCGGCCGAGGACTTTGTCAAGAAAGCTGGATTTGGGCGAAGCCATCGGCAATGCGGATTGGAAAAAGCCGCCGCCCGATCACCCAGTGACGGCGGGTCGGCGGTGCGTCATTAAAACCATTTCTTCATTCTAAAGTACCAAACGGTAGCACCCGTGGAAAGCACCATGATGACGGAGGCAATTGTGTAACCATGCTCGGATTTGAGTTCCGCCATGCCTTCGAAATTCATCCCGTACCAGGTGCCGATCATCATCAGCGGCGTGGTCACCATGGTGATCAGGGTCAACAGCTTGACCACCTCGCTCGTCTGGTTGGAGGCCATGTTCAAATACACCTGGAGAATGCCGGTGAGCGAGTCGGTGTAGTTCTGCGCCACTTCGCCGATATGGAACAGCGCATCGTACACATTGCGGTAATACGGCACCAGGTGGGGGCGGATGAGCTTGAAGTCACCGCGCGCAAACCGGGCCAGCACCTCCCGCTGCGGGCCGATAATCTGCCGCAGGTGCAACACTTCTTTTTTCACCATGAGAATTTTATTGAGCGTCTCCTTGGTGGGCTTCTGCAATGCCTGTTGTTCCAGTTCGGCGATCTCGAAGGACAATTCTTCCAGCGCCGGCTTGTAATTCTCCACGAGCGCATCCAGCAGGGTGTGCGCCACGCGGTCGGGGGCGCGCGCGAGGTGCATGGTGCCTTTGACGGCGCGCTCTTCCGTGCTGGAAACGCTGCGCAAAGGCACATCGTGGTAGGTCACCAGGAAATGCTTGCCCAGGAAAAAATTCAATTCGCTGGTGGCGAACAAGCCATCCTTGCGGCTGTAATCCACCGCGTGGATCACCATGAAAAGGTAGGGCACAAACTGATCGTCCTCCTTGGGCGTGTATTCCTCGACCTTGGGTGACGGGCTGGCCTGCACGCAATCCTCGATCGACAACGGATGGAAATGGAACAGCATTTCCAGCACGAACCGGGATTCCTCCGGGGTCGGTTTTTCCAGGTCCACCCACAGAAACAGGTTCGTGTCCGCCAGCAGCGTCGGCATCAGGAACATCTCGATGTCCTGACTGTGCAAACGCCCTTGCGTGGTAAATGCAAACGAACGAATCATGTGAAATCAGCCGGCACCAGATCTCCGCCCCAGCGTGCGGCTGGGTCGTATTTAAGGCGCAACCCGACCCAAGGCAAGTTTGTTCGCCACGATGGAGTGTCCGCCGCGTGCAAGAATCCGCGTGCAAGAATCCTTGACCGCCGTCTGATTCCGGTTCAATGAATCTCCTCGCAGTCCCTCCGTCCTCCCCAAGGCCGGAGGGCGCGCGCGTCAAATTATGAATATGCATGCGAATCTGAACCTGCGTTCTGTCCTGCGCCGCCTCGGCGCCAGCCTCCTGCTCGCCGCCCTAGTCGGCTGTCCAGCCCTCGCTCAGGCGCAAAAGAAAGTGCTCGTGGTCACCGTCACCAAAGGCTATCGCCACAGTTCCATTCCCACGGCGGAAAAAATCCTGGGTCAGCTCGCCGGGAAAAGCGGCGCATTCACCGTCGACTACGTCCGCACCGAGGAGGAGATGGCCAGCAAGATGACCGCTGAGGCGTTGCAGGGCTACGACGCCTTTATCTTTGCCAACACCACCGGCGATCTGCCCTTGCCGGACAAGGATGCGTTCATCACGGCGATCAACTCGGGCAAGGGCTTTGTGGGAATGCATTCGTGCAGCGACACCTTTCACGGCTATCGCCCGTTCATTGATATGCTCGGTGGCGAATTTCAGACCCACGGCGCGCAGGTGGGTGTGGAATGTCTGGTGCAAGATCCCCAGCACCCGGCGGTGCGCCATTTCGGCGAGGCTTTTTGCATCCAACAGGAGGAGATTTATTTGCTGAAAAGCTATGACCCGAAGCGCGTGCACGAACTGTTGATGCTGGATAAACATCCCAACCAGAAGAAAACCACCGGCCGGTTTCCCATTTCCTGGTGTCGGTTGCAGGGACAGGGAAAGGTTTTTTACACGTCGCTGGGGCACAATGAATCCGTGTGGGAGACTCCCGCCTATCAGCAGCATATCCTGGGCGGCCTCAAATGGGCCCTCGGCCTCGAGCCGGGCGACGCCACGCCCCAAGCCAAATGAAATGATGTGACCTTGAGTATTTATTTCACTGCTTCAACCTATGGGCCGCGTTCAAAACCTTTACCATTACCGGGTTTGCCCAGTGCGTTCCCCCTCACCCCGGCCCTCTCCCGCCGGGAGAGGGAGTCCCGGTTGCCGCGTTTGGACGATTCCAAAGCGGCTGTATTTGCCGAGTGACGGGAACCCATTCTCCCTCTCCTCTGGGGAGAGGGCCGGGGTGAGGGGGAGTGCACAAACTAGCCAGCCCAGCATCAGATTTGAAAGAGACCCCCTCCTATGAAGCAGCCCGATCCCTCCGACTTCAACCGCCGCAATTTTCTCAAGGGCGGCTCGTTCGCCGCCATGATGGCCTTGATGGGCGGCGTGGAAATCACCGCGCAAGATGCACCCAAAGCGCCGGCGGTGCCCAAGCGCGATCCCAATTACAAAGAGAAACCCGTGGCCCCGCCGGTCAACTTCGGCGTCATCGGCCTGGGCACCTGGGGCCGTGATATTCTGGCCACCCTCGCCCGGTTGCCCAACGCGCCCGTGGTGGCGGTGAGCGATACCTATGCCACCTCTCTGCGGCGCTCGGGCGAAGTCGCGCCCAAAGCCGAAAAGCACGAGGATTACCGGAAATTATTGGAACAAAAAGACGTGCAGGCAGTCGTGGTCGCCACGCCGTCGCACCAGCACCGTGAGGTGGCCATCGCCGCCCTCCAGGCGGGCAAGCATGTCTATTGCGAAGCGCCGCTGGCCGCGTCCATCGAGGACGCGCGGGCCATCGCGCAAGCCGCCAAAGGCGCAGGCAAACAGGTGTTTCAGGTTGGCCAGCAATACCGCGCCAACCCGCAGCATCATCACGTCGTGAACTTTGTCCGCTCCGGCGCGGCCGGCACCCTCACCTTTGCCCGCAGTCAGTGGCACAAGAAACAAAGCTGGCGCCGCGCCTCGCCCAACAATGAGCGCGAACAGGCTTTGAACTGGCGGCTCGATCCGCGCACTTCCCCGGGATTGATCGGTGAAATCGGCATTCACCAGATCGATGTCGCGGGCTGGTTTTTGCGGGCCCTGCCGGTCGCGGTCACTGGTTTTGGCGGGGTGCAACATTGGCGGGATGGCCGCACGGTGCCAGATACGATTCAGGCCGTGTTCGAATTTCCCGACGGCGCCCGCATGAGCTACGATGCCACGCTCACCAATTCCTTTGACAGCAACTACGACCTCTTTTGCGGCACGGACGCCGCCATCTTCGTGCGCGAGAACCGCGCCTGGATGTTCAAGGAGGCCGACTCACCGTTGCTGGGCTGGGAGGTATATGCGCGGAAGGACGAGTTCTTCGGCAGCGGCGAAACCGGCATCGCACTGGTCGCCAACGCCACGAAGCTGCTGGCGCAAGGTTTGAAACCCGCCGAGGGCGCGGCCAACAGCGACACGCCCCTGCGCTATTCGTTCGAGGAATTCATCGCCAATATCGACGAGAAAAAAGCACCGAGCTGCGGTTATAAGGAAGGCTTTGAAGCGGCCGTCGTCGCCCTGAAAGCCAATGAAGCGATCACCCAAGGCACGAAGGTGACGTATCAAAAAGAGTGGTTTGTGATTTAAGCCGGAACTGGAGGGCCGGGCTGCGGCCCAAGGGAAGGCGCTCTCAAATCTGGAAATCCGCCCGGCCTTTTTCTCGGTCGCGCTTACTCAACACCTTCACCTTGACCTCCTCGTTCAGAACCAGGGAGTGCGGGGGCACGCTGCTCGTCAAAAACACATTCGCCCCGATGGTGCTGCCCGCCCCGACCACGGTATCGCCGCCCATGATGGTTGCGCCGGAGTAAATTGTGACGTGATCTTCGATGGTCGGATGACGTTTCTGTCCGCGCAATTGCTGCCCGCCAGAGAGCGATCGCGCCACCAGGCCCACGCCTTGGTACATCTTGACGTGATGGCCGAGGACGCACGTTTCACCCACGACGGTGCCGGTGCAGTGATCGACAAAAAAATGCGAGCCGATTTGCGCGCCCGGATGCAGGTCCATCCCGGTTCGGCTATGCGCCCACTCGGTCATGATGCGCGGGATGAGCGCGATTTGCTTGCGGTAGAGTTCGTGCGCGAGCCGCTGCACGGCAATGGCCTCGACAAAGGGATAGGCCACAATCACTTCATCCCGGCTCAACGCCGCTGGATCGCCATTGAAGGCGGCTTCGGTGTCGGTTTGGAGCAGCTCCCGAACGCGCGGCAGGCTGCCCAGAAAATCCATGGTCAAGGTGTGCGCGGTGGCGCGCAGATGTTTTTTGGCGAGGCCGTCGGGCGGATGGTATTCCAAGCTCTTATAAATTTCATCCTCCAGCCGGCCCTGCACCGCATCCATGAGCGTGGCAGTCTCCACTTTCAACTCGGACGAGTGAATGGGTTTTTCGTCGAAGAATCCGGGGAACAACAGCCGTAACAAATCGATCGTGATTTGCGTGATGGCACTTTTGGAGGGCAGGTTGCGGCCGTCCAGATGGTTGATGCCACCGACGCGGGCGTAGGAAGCGATGAGTTGGTCGGTAAGCTGCGTAACCGTGATGTTCACCGGGCCAGTATTCAACAGGCCACCCGGAAAGGCAAGCGACCAGCCCGCAGGAAAACCCCTAGCTGACTCGCGTTGAGAGGGTTCCAAAATCGAACTTTCAACTCTCCACCGGGAGCTCAGAGCCTCCAGGAGCGCCTACGCGCGCAGCCGCACCAGCAGATCCTTGCTCTCAACGGTGTCGCCCATTTGCGCCGGGAGTTCGGCCACCACGCCGTCGCTGGGCGCATAGATCGTCGTCTGCATTTTCATCGCCTCGAGGGTCACCAGCTTGTCGCCTTTCGCAACCTTCGCGCCCACGCCCACGGACAGCGCGGTGATGATCCCGGGGATTGGTGCGCCGACCTGCAACGGATCGGCCAAGTCGGCCTTCGTGCGGCTGCGCACGGTCGTTTGAACCGACTTGTCGAGGATGGCCGCTTCGCGCGTCATGCCGTTGAGCTCGAATGTCACCGTGCGCCGGCCATCTTTGTCGGGCGCGCCGATGTTGATTAATTTGATGAACAGCGTTTTTCCCTGCTCAATGTTCACGGAGATTTCCTCGCCGGTTTTCAATCCGTAAAAGAACGCGGGCGTGGGCAATAACGTCACGTCGCCAAAGTTGCGCTCGAACTTGGCGAACTCGGCGTGCACCTCGGGATACATCAGGTGGCTGTACAAATCGTCGTCGCTCGGATCGCGCTTCAATTTGGCGGCCAATTCATCCTTTGTTTTCTTCAAGGGCAACGGCGGCAGATGGGCGCCGGGCCGGCCGCGCAACGGTTTCCGATCGCCGAGCACCACTTGCTGCACCGCTTTGGGCCAGCCGTCCACGGGTTGGCCGAGGCCGCCGGAAAGCATGTCGATGACGGATTCGGGAAAGGGCGTGCCACCCGGTTCGAGGTTGACCACGTCGGCCGGCTTGATGC
>JAYTXL010000020.1:0-1646 GCA_043742955.1 Verrucomicrobiota bacterium
GCCCTCCCTCTCCCCGGGGGAGAGGGCCGGGGTGAGGGGGAACGCGGCGACAACCAGGTACGCACCCAAAAATCCTTACGCAACTCACCGCAACCCACCAGTGATCCGACGGGTGCAACGTCCCCTTTTGGGGAAACAAAAATGTATTTCAAAAATTTCATGGCGCGAGTCCGCTGCGGGTGAGTTCGACGGCGATGGCTTTCAAGGCGTGATGCAAAATGTATCCGACATGCCCGCCCGTCAGGCCGGTGCGTTCGCTGATTTCCTGGTACGACAGATTCTCATTAAACTTCAGCCGCACCAGTTCCCGGCTGCGCTCGTCCAGCGTGGCCAGGCTCAACCGGACCAGACCGATGCCTTCCGAGCGCATGAGCTGTTCGTCGGGAAATGGATCAGGATCAATGCCCTCTGGAACCGTGGCGGTCGCCGAAGGATCCACCGGGGTCAGGGACACGATCTTGGCATTATCGCGGCGATGGTTGAGCGCGTGGTTGTGCACGGTGCGATAAAGCCAGCGGCGGGGCTCGCGAACTTCGGCAAATTGGGCATGCAACTTCATGAAAGCGTCTTGGACGGCGTCTTCGGCCAGCGCCCGCCCGCCCAGCAACCGCAGGGCGTAAATGAGCAGGGGCGATTCGAGGGCAGCAAACAATTCCTCGAGCGACTCGGATCGCGACGGATCCGTGCTGGCTGGGTCGTGTTGGACCACGGTCATTTTCGTTCAGGCGGCATCGCGTTTGGTCCTTCGTTCAGGCCAGGTCGTTCGGTCTTATTGGCTGATCTCACCCACTATGACACGGCTGAAGGACAATTCTTAGTCGAAAGTTACGGTCCAATACTCCCGGAAATCGGCAAAGAAGAAAAAACCGGACGCTTTGCGTTACCAAGGCCCTGAATCACTGTCCAGAGGAACTCGAATTTGGAGTGCGACAAATCCTTGAAGTTAAGATCTGAATTCTCGTCCGCTTTAACCATTCATTTAGCGACCCGGCGACCCGGCGATTTCTTTTGATTTGAGCCTTGCCAGTAATTGCAGTTGCCTGTTTGATCACACGCTCTTGGGATGGCGTTTTGCCCTCTTAACCTACTTTAGGTCTGGTAATTACATGTATTATTATATGCGTTCTATTTTTCTTGGCGGGGTCTGGCGATGGGCGGTTGGCTGCGCTTTGCTGGCGGTCTTTAGTGCCGCGCCGGCCGAGGCGGCCAGCCCATTTGCCGGCAGTTATGGCGGCAGTGTGTATTTGAGCGTCTCTGGTGGTTCAGAATCCGTTTTTGCCGGCATCACGCTGGCCGTGGATGCGTGGGGCACGATCACTGGCCCGCTGTCTGGCCAGGTGGATGGCGCGGGGAACATTGCTTGGGTGACGCCCAATGCTTACGCCATGACCAATGGGGTCATCACCAATAACGTCATTGCTTCCCTTGGCACCAGCGGGCCGGTGAGTTACCGACTCGCGGCGAATTATCAGGCGTCGAATTTCGTGGGCGGCGGCAACCTGATCTGGCGCACGCCGGGGGCGGGCGGAAAATATCTCAACGCCGTGACCTACGGCAACGGCCGCTTTGTGGCGGTGGGCTATGCGGGCACGGTGGCGACGTCATCGGATGGCACCAATTGGGTGACGCCAGCGGTGACGGGGCGG
>JAYTXL010000021.1:0-6893 GCA_043742955.1 Verrucomicrobiota bacterium
ACCATGTGGTCCGCCTGCGCCAGCTTGTGCGTAAACGAACGCACGACGGCAAGCTTGTCCGCGTGCCGGGCCAGTTTGGGAAATAATCCGCCAAAGTGAGTGCCCGGGACGTTCGTCCGCACTGAACCCACCACACTCCTGAATTCGGACGGGTTTTCGGGCTTCGGATCGAATGTTTCCAGTTGCGAAGGCCCGCCCGTCAGCCAGAGCCAGATCACGGAAGTGTCGTTGATCCTCTGGTCGGGCGGCGTGGCGGCCCGGCCCCGTAACAGGCCAGAAAGCATCAGGCCGGTCGGCCCCAGCACGCCCGCCTTCAAAAAATCCCGTCGCGTTGTGCCGTCGCAATTAAAGCCGCGGCGCGACCCAAAGACCGTAAACATGAGAATTCCTGAACTGAATCTGCCTTGGCGCTCTGCGGAAAACAGAGAAAACGATTTCGCCCAGGGTCATAAGGCGAGGCTAATCCGATGCCGGCGGCTGTCAAGTGACTGTTCTACGCAAGGAAGCATTGCTTGGGAATTTGGTGAAAATCTAAAACCGGCACTTGACCCCTGAAACCGGCCGGCGCACGCTTGCCCAATGAATACTGCGGAGAAAATCCTCTCCCTGAATCGCGCCGTCACCAGAGAAAATGTTCGTTAGTCACATTACTCACGGCCCTGTTCCAACACCCGCCACCATCGGTCAAAACTACGACCCCACCCAGCATGAACATTTCGCTGTTTGCAACCACCGCTGTCGCGCTCCTTGCCGTCAGCTTCCTGCCCGCCAACACCTATGCCGTACCGGTGACCGCCTCGCTCCGTTTGGTGGCCGAGGGTCTCACCTCGCCCCTGGCCTTCGCGCCACTGCCCGATAACCGCGCCTTGGTTGTCGATCAACTCGGCACCGTGCGACTGCTGGACCGCGAGGGGAAGCTGGCGGAGGCACCCGTGCTGGATTTCACCGACCGCCTGTCGGCGATTAATTTTGGCTCCTTCGACGAGCGCGGCCTCCTTTGTCTGGTGCTGCACCCGGGTTTCGCGAAAAACCGGCGTGTTTTTATCACCTACACCGCGCCCCGCCGGGCGACGGCGCCGCCCGAGTACGATTGCACCCTGCGCGTGAGCGAGTTGGTGTTGCCCGCCGCGGAACCCCTGCGCATCGATGCCTCCTCGGAGCGTATCATCCTGGAGGTGGACAAGCCTTTCTTCAACCACAACGGCGGCCGCATTGCGTTTGGTCCGGATGGCTTGCTGTATGTGTCCGTGGGCGATGGCGGTGGGCCCAAGGGTTGTGACCTTGGCTTGGGTCATGCGCCCGAGGGAAATGGCCAGAACACGCAGACCCTCCTGGCCAAGATCCTGCGGCTCGAGGTGGGGAACGGCCCGGCACCCGTGGGTAAAGCTTACGGGATCCCCAAGGATAATCCGTTTGCGGATGGCCGGGATGGCCGGCCCGAGATTTTTGCCTATGGCGTGCGGAACCCGTGGGGCATGACGTTTGACCGGGGAGGTAACCGGGCTTTGTTTGTGGGCGACGTTGGACAGATGCGCTGGGAGGAAGTGAATATTATCAAGCGGGGCGGCAATTATGGCTGGCCATTACGCGAAGGCTTCGAGGGCTTTAATCGCGAGCATCCCGAACAGGCCCCCGTTTCCCGGCCCGAGAAGGGCCGGCGCGGCGAACCGTTGCTCGATCCCATCGCCGTTTACAAAAACGCGTCCGGTTGGAAGGGTGACCCCGAAGCCATGGGCATCAGTATCACCGGCGGCTATGTGTATCGCGGCCGCGCGCTGCCGGAATTGACGGGGATGTATGTGTTCGGTGACTGGTCGGGCATCCAGGGGTCGCCGCAAGGCCGGCTGTTCGCCGCGCGACCGGGTGAGGGGCAAGCCCGCTGGACCGTGGATCTGCTTCGGGTAGGTCGGCCTTATGGATGCGTTTGCGCGTTCGGTGAGGACAACGACGGCGAAATTTATGTACTCACCAATGCGTCCACCGGTCTTACCCGCGGCGGTGGAAAAATCTGGAAATTGGTGCCGGCAGAAAAGAAATGACCGGGGCGTGAGTTTCCGGTCGCAGCGGGAAACAAGCCCGGCGGCCGGACCACTTGCGAATCGTGGAGTTGCGCGCTGTTTCCGGACCACAGCGCTAGTGAAGCGCAAGCAGGCGCCCCGCAACGCTCGCCGGCGCATTGGTAAAGTCCCATTACCCCGCCCTATTTCACTCGCTGCCACTGGTCTATCAGAGACAGTCATGGTCCCTCCGGACTGCCAGCGGCCAGGGTCGCTTCTATTTCGGCTCCAGCCAGCCCATGCTCTTCATCCACTCACCGCAGCGCGCGGGCCATTCGCTTACCGGAGACTTGTCTTTCCGCATACCGAAACCGTGTCCGCCTTTGGCATAAATATGGAGTTCAGCCGGCAGATTTAGCTTTTTGTACTCCAGATAAAGCAGGGCCGCTTCAATGGGGTTGGCGTTGTCATTATGAGCCACCATGAAAAACATCGGTGGCGCGTCCTTCGGCACACTGAAACCCGGCATGAGCCGGGATCGATCGGCCGGATCCAGAAATCCACCGCCGTAAATCATCACGCCAAAGTCCGGTCCTCGGGGATCGTCCATACCCGGCTGCTGCGGATAAGTGCGCGGCCCGCGATCACACGCGACGTGCCCGAGCACATTGCCGCCGGCGGAGAAGCCGAGCAACCCAACTCGATGCGGATCGACTCCCCATTCAGCTGCGTGCTGGCGCACAATGCCAAGAGCGCGTTGGGCGTCTTGCACGGGCTTTTCGTAGACGGCCTGCTCATCCCGCGTCGGCGTGCGATATTTCAACAACACCCCCGTCACCCCCAGGGTGTTCAACCACCGGCACACCTGCGAGCCTTCATGCGCATACGAAAGAAACATGTAACCGCCACCGGGCGCGACGATGACTGCGGTGCCGTTGGGTTTCTCCGGTTGATACACCGTCAACTCGGGATCCCCCACATCGGTCACCCGGTTGGGATCCGTTCCATAGGAGGCAATTAATTTTTTGGTGGCCTCGGAAACCAGGGCGGGCTTGCCCGGCACCCCCTCGGGCCAGAGTTTGATCGTGATCGGTTCGGCGGCGGCGGCAACATTCACCAGCCAACCAAGGGCGCACAGCAAGGCCAGCGGGGACAGCGAAAATATGGAAAATTTTTTCTCCGCCGAAGTCATGCCCGGAATCCTGGCGCGTGTAGTCGGGGCAGCAAGGCGAAACCTCCGCACTTTTTTTCCGAACCTCTTCGACTTCGCTTCCTTGCCTTGCTTGAGCGCCTCTTCTTCGACGATGCTTTGTTCGGCGGCGAACTGTTGGACGGTGGTTTTCATTTTATCCCACACAAGTTCAAAGTTTGGCTGTCGTAACTTTGCCGTTTTTCCAGACGATCACTGGGAGTCCAAGGCGGTGATTTTCAGCCTGCGCTTTGCGCGCAGCGCGGCGCAAGGCCCGGCGGGCAGGCGCAATGAAGTCATCTTGGCGGGGAGTTTTGGATCCGCTTTTCATGGCAGAAGCATACGCTGCAATTCCGGCAGCGTGCAAGTGTCGGAATGCGCGAGCAGTTCCGGTGGATTGCTCTGGTTGTCCCAGACCGCCCAGCGATCGGCCAGCGATGCGTAGTCGTGAACGAGATGTCGCAACCCGCGCCCGAAGCGCCGACGGACGGCGGCGGCGGGAACATTGTGGCCGCCTTTCTTCACGCGCTCGCGCACCCGGGCGATGGCGAAGGCTGGCGTCGGCAGCCAAAGGTAATGCAGGTAGATGCGGAAATCACGGCGTTTGGCCTCACGCAACAACCGGAGGTAGGTCAGACCGTTCAGCGTGCTTTCGACAGCGAAGGTTTCCTTGCGCGCGACAAGCATCTTGAATTCGGCGAGCAACAACCGACCAGCCTTCATCGCCGCAATTTCAGGCGACAGCGGTGAAAGTCCAAACGCGAGGTAGTCCGCATTCAGGAAGTTCACACAACTGGCTTCCTTCAGCAAAAACTCACGCGCAAAGGTGGTCTTACCCGCGCCGTTGCAACCGGTGATCAAGTAAATCGTTGGCGGCTGAGCAGACACAACATCACGCCTTCGCGCCTTTTTCCGCGAATCCCTTTAACTTTGCTTCCACGTCATTCTCGAGCGCTAATTCTTCGGCGCTGTCCTGTTCGGCGGAGTATTTGCGGAGGCTTTCGCCAATTGTCATCAAGCGAACATGCACGCTTGGTGCGCAGTTGGCGATCACGAATACTGCGCGACCGGCGAACGTCGGGCGCACCACTTCCACCGTCCCACGACCTTTGGCCGACACCTCGCGCGAATTCCAGTCGCGCGAATTCCAGTTGTTCTACCCGGGATTCCGGGTGCAAGCTTCCGCCATGATTTCCCTTCGATTCTTCACGCTGGCGCTGGCACTCGTGTCCAGCTCATACGCCGCATCAAACCCTTCGCCCATCAAAGGAAGTGACCATCAATGGCCCCAAGCTGCGGGGCCAAACGGCAATTGGTCCGTCGAAGCGGGCCAAGTGCCTATCCAATGGAGCGTCGCGCGCGGCGAGGGCATCGTCTGGCGCACCACTCTGCCCGAGACCGGCCAGGGCGGCATCGCGGTCTGGGGCAACCGGGTATTCGTCACGACGCTCAAGCCCGAGGAAGGCAAGCTCCCGACGGGCAAGGATGTCACCGGCTATTGTCTGGATGCGCGCACTGGAAAAATCCTGTGGACCGTGGCACTCCCGGGCACGGAAACCAGCGTGCCCGCGTATTTTTTCAGCGATGCCACGTCGCCTTCGCCGGTCACCGATGGCCAGCACGTCTGGTTTTTCAACGCCTGCGGTTACCTTGGCTGCTATGACTTCGACGGCAAACTGGTCTGGAAGCGCGAGTGGCGGCCCACCGGGGGGCGCCCCTTCAACAAACAATTCGAGCCGATACTTTTTGGGAACGCCCTGCTCAACATGGAGCCGCGCGACGGAGGTGATCCAAAACGCGAAGGCAAAGACCCCTGGAATTACCTGCGCGCCCTCGACCAGCGCACGGGCCGGACCTTGTGGGTGGCCGACGATGCCATGACCCACTACAACACGCCGATGTTCGGCCGGCTCGCCAATGGCGCCCCCGCCGTGTTGCAGGGCCGCGGCGCCTATCACGACGTGCCCGAGCTGCCGATCGGCCTGAGCCTCACCAGTCTGGTTCCGGGCCAGGAAGGCAAAACGCTCTGGCGCTACGAACCCAACCGCAGCAAGGCCTGCTACACGATGCATTGGAACACCAAATATGCCGCGTGGTTCGACATCGACGCCTCCGAACATCAGGTGATCGACGCGGCGACGGGGAAATTGCTCCGCACGCAATCGCTCGTGAAGCAGGTGGATTGGCGCCGCTTCAATCCTGCGACCGGCAAACACGAACTGCTCGCGAATGTGAATCTCGCGCAGCAAACCCCGCCGTTGAAAGTTTTTCCGGCGCAATTTTGCAACATCCTGGTCGGCGACTGGCATTATTTTCTTTGCTACACCGAGGCCAGCAAGCATCTCGGTCCCCCTTACTGCGTGGGCCGTGTGCATCTGGAAACCGGCAAGGTGGAATACTTGGAAGTGCCGGTATCCGTCGTGCGCGAAACCGGCCAGCCCGACCGGTTCATCTGGAACCAGCCGCAGCGCTCTTCGACCGTCAACGCGCGCGGCCTCGAGGTCGCCACCGACAAACGTTCGCAGGAGGACGGCTGGTGGTGGGGTTATCTCGGCAGCCCAACGGCCGTCGGCGGTAAGATTTTCTTCACGACGATGCTTGGCATCACCTACGTTATTGACGGACGCGCCGCCGTCCTGGATGAAAAGGCGCTGCTCGGAGTCAACGACCTTGGCCCGACCGGACAGACCTGGAGCCTCAACTCGGTTTCCTACGCCGGGGGGCGGATCTACCATCGCAGCATGAAAGAAGTGGTGTGCGTCGGCCGAAAATGAATTTACGGCTCGAACCTACCGATCGGAACACGAGCGAAGATTCTTGGCATGATTCCCTCAAGCCGAAAAAGGGTCGGTTCTTATTATTGACAACTAACGAGGTGCCCGTTATTATCCGGAAATGGCGCGCAAGTTGAGAGTGGAGTATCCGGGGGCGATTTACCACGTGATGAATCGCGGGGATCGGCGGGAGCGAATCTTCGCGGACGAGCTGGATCATCAGCGGTTCGTCGAGACGCTGGCGGAAGCGTGCGGGAAGACCGGCTGGGAGGTGCATGCCTACGTCCTCATGCCCAATCATTTTCATCTGGTGGTTGAGACACCCCAGCCCAATCTGGTCGCGGGTATGAAATGGTTTCTGGGGACGTACACGGGCCGGTTTAACCGGCGGCACCGGCAGTTTGGCCATCTTTTCGCCGGACGTTACAAGGCGCTGATCGTGGAGGGATCGGGCAGCGGCTATCTCAAAAGCGCGTGCGATTATGTGCACCTCAATCCGGCCCGGGCGAAGCTGGTCAAGGGAGGGCAGGCGTTGAAGAGTTTTATCTGGAGCAGTTGGCCAGCGTATCTGTCGGCGCCCGGACGGCGGCCGTCCTGGCTGCGGGTGGACCGGTTGCTGGGCGAGCATGGAATTTCGAAAGACAGTCCGGCGGGGCGGGCGCGGCTGGAACAGTCGGTGGAGGAGCGGCGCGGGGCGGAGGAAGACGGGGAATTCAAGGCGATCCGACGGGGTTGGTGTCTGGGTGGGGCGGCGTTTCGGCAGGAGTTACTGGCGCAGATGAGCGAACGCCAAGGGATGGAACATTACGGCCCGGAGCGGGCGGAGGGAGCCACCGCGAAGGCGGAACGGATCATCACGGAGGAGCTGAAGCGGCGGAGGTGGAAGGCGGCGGACCTCGAGACGCAGCCCAAGGGCGCGGCGGAGAAGGTGGC
>JAYTXL010000022.1:0-10953 GCA_043742955.1 Verrucomicrobiota bacterium
GCGTGATGAGCTTCTCCGATTCCTCGGCGGCGAGCGCGGGGACTTCGGTGTTGACCTGGACTTGCACGCCCGTGATGTCCGGCACGGCGTCAATGGGCAGATGCCACGCGGACCAGAGGCCGGCGGCGAGCAGCGCGACCGCGCCGAGCAGCACGACGGCGCGCTGGCGGAGAGAGAATTCGAGGATGCGGGAGATCATGATTGTGAAATCCTTTCGGGACGACTTGTGGCGTGGAGACCGGCACACAACTTTCCTTTTAACAAACCTGGGAGTCGGGTAACCTTCGCCAACTTATGCGTAAATGGCATCGCTGGATTGGTCTGCCCGCCGGGATTTTTCTCCTGGTCACGGCGTTCACGGGTGTGTGGCTGGAGTGCGTGCGCTTCTTCGGCGAGGAGGAAGCCTTGCGCGAGAAAGTCCGCGACCTTGCTTCCAGGCACACGCCGAAAGTCCCGGCGTTTGCCATCGAGGAAAAGCTTTCCGCCGCCCGTGCGTCCGTCGCGGCCAAACATCCCGACGCGCCGCTGGACAAAATCCAGTTGCAACTCAAGGGCGAGGAACCGACGGCCACGTTTTTTCTCGGCAGCAAGGACGGACGCCGCGTCGTGGTGAATCTGCTCACGTCCGCCATCACGAAGGAAGAGGACTACGACGAAGATTCCTTCATCCTCAGACTGCACAGCGGCGAAGCTCTCGGTGACGGCGGCATGGTCATCTACATGTTCGTCGGCGTGGCGCTCTTTGCCATGATCGTCAGCGGCATCATCATTTACTGGAAAATGAAACCCAAAAACACCACCGGACTGCGGCGCGTCTTCTGGCTCGCGGCCTTCACGCTCACTCTCGCCGCCACGTCGTCGCGTGCGGACTCGCCGTTCTACACGGACGACCCGGAGTTCTCGCCCGGCTGGGAAATCAAGTATGGACTCACCGCCGAGCACAACTCCGGCGGCAATGTGTGGGCCGCGCCGGTGGTCGACTTGAACTACGCCATCGTGCCACGAGTGCGCCTGAATCTCACGCTGGCCGGGCGTCTCCTCGAACCACGCTCCGGGCCGACCGTCTATGGCTTTGCCGACACCGAGTTCAAAATCAAGTGGCGCTTCCTCGACGCGGACACGAACAGTTGGCTGCCCTCCATCGGCATCGCGCCCAAGGCTTTCTTCCCCACGTCCGACGAGGGGCGCGGCCTGGGCGACGGCGTGTATCGCGCGCAACTGCCGCTGCAATTCGGCAAGACCATCGGGCGCTTCTACAACTTCGCCGAAGTCGGCTACCAGATGGCCTTCGACAAAAAGGCCAGCGACGTGGGCTACTACGGACTCGGCACGCTCTACAACTTCACCAGCCACTTCGCGCTCGGCACGGAAATCTTTGGCTACACGCCCATCGACGACCACAAGAACCACCAGTGGATCACCACGCTCGGCGCGATCTACACCTTCAACGAGCATTGGGCGCTCAAGGCATCCATCAGCCGCACGCTCGTGGATGAGAAGCGCGGCGGGCCGAATCCGTCCGGCGTCTTTTACCTCGTCCACAATTTTTAGCGAACCAGCCGCGCCGCGATGAAGCTCTGGAAGAAGCTGCTGTTGGGTTTCGCGGGACTCATCCTCATCCTGCTTCTGATTGGCTGGCTTCTCCCTTCGCGGCAACGCATCGAGCGGAGCATCCTTCTGAACGGGAAAGCGGAAGACGTGTTCGCTCTCACCGCCACGCTGAAGCGCTGGCCCGATTGGACGGCGTGGACGACCAACCGTTTCCCCGACCTGACCTTGCGCTTCGATGGGCCGGACACCGGCCTGGGCGCGACCATGCTGGCCGCCGGCAAATCCAGCGGTGACGGCACGGTGAAAATTACCGCCGCCGATCCCGGCAGCGGCCTGGCCTACACCCTTGACTTCAATCACGGGACGCAAATGTTCACCGGCTCGATTCGTCATAGGAATGCGCCCGGAGGTTTGCATGTGACGTGGACACTTGAAGCCGACCTGGGCCTGAATCCTTTGAAACGCTGGGGTGGCCTGGCGATGGGTTCACTGATGGGCGGCGACATGGAACAAGGTTTGGCCAACCTCAAACGCCAAGTGGAAAGAACGCCATGAACCGTCTCGCCGTGGTGCGCCGTTTCGCCGCGATACTGCTGCTCGCCCTGTGGTGGGGCGGGTTCACTTTTTATGCGCTGGCCGTGGTGCCGACCGGGCATCAAGTGCTGCGCAGCAAAGTGCGACAGGGCTTCATCACGCAACAGGTCACGAACAAGTTGAACGCCCTCGGCGGCGTCACGCTGGGCGTGCTGCTCTGGGAACTGCTCGCCACGCGCCGCAGCCGCAGCGGCGGGGGCCGGCGTTTCCAATGGGCCGTGCTTTCCTGGGCGTTGCTCGCTGCGACGCTGGCCGCGCTCTGCTGGCTGCATGGACGTCTCGATGCGCAACTGGATTTCGCCGGGCGCACGGTGCTGGACGACGGCGTGTTTTATCAATGGCACCGGGCCTATTTGATGGTCGCCACGATTCAATGGCTCGGCATGGTCGTCCATTTCGCCAGCCTGCTCGACTGGCTGGAGAGCCGGAGAGAAACGCCGGACGCGAGCGGACTTTAGCAGTCGATGGTGTTTCACTTGGTTTCTTCTTTCGGCACGCCGGTTTGCACGGCGTTGAAATCGAGTCCGGTGAGCAGTTGGATTTGCTGGCCCGCTTCGAGCGCCTCGCGCTTGGTGTCGAGCAAACTTTCGACCGCTTCGAGGTATTGCTTCTGCAACTCGACGTAGGTGGCCACGGGAACCGCGCCCAGCCGGTAATGGCGGTCGGCAAGTTCCGCCGCCTCTCGGAAATGCTGGACGGTGTCGGGCCGCCACTTGGCCATCGAGTCGAGCTTCGCCTGATAAGCAATCGCGTTCTCCATGACCCGGCGTGCCACGTCGCGCTGCGTGACCAGCAAAGAGATTTCCGCCTGCATTTGGCGCGCTTGGGCGGCCTCAATGTTTCCGGTGTTCTTGTTCCACAAGGGCAGTGGCAGCGAGAGGGCAATGCCTGCCTCACGCTCGCGGTCGCCGGCGCGCGCCAGCGACACATACGGCCCGACATTGATGGCGGGATATCTCTCGTTTTTCGCCAAGTTGACCTTGAAGCCTTGCTGCGTCAGTTCTGTCGCGCGGACGCGCAGTTCAAAATTATTCGCCTGGGCCTGGGCCAGCAGCGATTCCAGTGGCTCCGGCGGACGAAAGGAAAGATTCGCTGGCGCAATGGAAATCCGGGTGTCCATCGCCACGCCCCGCAGTTGGTTCAATTCAAGGAAGGCGGCTTGCGCGGCCAGAGCCGCCTCGCCCGCCCGCCGTTGCATGGTCAGCGTGGTCGCTTCAATGATGCGTGTTTCCAACATCGGTGTGAGGCCGGCGGGGTCGCGTTGCACCAGCACTTCCTTCAAAGCCTGAAACCGCTCCGCCACTTCGCGGGTGGTCGCCGCCTTCTCCTGCGCGACGAATATGCCATAGGCGAGTGTGCGCACACGCCCGGCCAGCGCGGCCCGAAATCGACTGGAACCGAGTTCCGCCAAATCAAGGTCGCGATTGGCAATCGCCTTGCGCAGCCCGATGCGCCCTGGCCACTCGAACGACTGCGCGATGGACACTGACCAGGCAACGCCTTCGCCCAACAACGTGCCGGTCTTGTCGTGGACGCCTTTATAGCCGGTCTGCGTGGACAGGGCGGGGTTGGCGAACGCGCCCGCTGTCTTGCGCCCGGCCTTGGCGGCGGCGATTTCCGCCTCGTAGAACTTGAGTTCGGGATTTTGCGCCAACGCCTCGGCCACGAGCGCGTCGAGCGTGGCGGAGTTGGCATCGTTGGCAGGCGCATCCGCGCAGAAGCCGTTTTGAACGGCGCAAACAACAAACAAACAGCAGATAAAAATTCGTTTCATAAACAAACCAAGAGTTAAGGACAGCCGAAAGCGACACTCCCGTAGCGTGAAGACACACCACGGGCCGGAGAGGTTCCGCAAGGGAACGGTTTAGGCAGGGAGCGAAGGGGAGCGGACGGGCAGTGCGGCACGCTGGAGGAATTGCCACGTCACGGGCAATGCCGGCGGCGCGATGGTCGGGAGAGGCGGTGAGGACGGAGCGCTTGAAAACGACTCCCCCAGCAGGAATGCAAGTGCCAGAACGGGCGGGCAAATGGAGATGATGGCCAGCGCGTCGTCGCTCAGCTTGTAGCTGGCCGATTCCAGCGCGGCGCAGGCATCGTCAGCGTCCTGGCCGCCGGGCGCGCCGGGCGCGCAATCATCCGTGCAGGAGAAGACGGTGGGCATCAGACCGGCGGATTCCATCAGGCAATGTGAGGTGGCCGGCACCCAGAGCGCCAGCAACAGCACGGCCACAAATAGACGGAACGGTTTCACTGGCACTATGAATACGTCACCCGCTGATTTGTTCAACAAGAATTTCCCAATTACGCCGGCGGAAGCTTGATTCAAAAATAAACAGTTGAATCCCTCGCGAATCTGCATACTAAATTGGCCCTTGGAACATTTGACGACATTCAATCAGCACCATAAATTCTGGCATTTTTTTCCACGCCAATGGCGTTCCGTTCAAAATGAAACGAGCCCATAAAAAGCCGATCCTGCTTTACCGCAAAAATCCGCCTCGTGGAAGAACCTCGCTGGTATCAACACCCGACGGTCCCGGGGATTTAATGGCGCTGCGTGAAAAGACGACGCCACCCCAGCGCCTTGGGCTTCGGTGCGTGGAGCTATTCGCTGGGGCAGGGGGACTTGCCATCGCGGCTTCGAAAGCCGGTTTTGAACATGACGCGGTTCTCGAGTTCAACCACGACGCTTGCGAAACCATCCGCGCCAACCAACGGCGCGGGTATGACCTCGTTCGCCACTGGCCGCTCATCGAGGGCGACGTTCACCACCAAAATTACCAGACTTGGAATGGCCGAGTAGACTTGGTTTCGGGCGGCCCACCCTGCCAGCCGTTTTCAATTGGCGGCAAGCACGGCGCGATGGGCGATCGGCGCAACCTTTTCCCGGAAGCCGCACGTGCGGTGCGGGAGATTCAGCCGCGGGCATTTGTATTCGAGAACGTGAAAGGACTGCTGCGTGAATCCTTCGCAAAGTATTTTAGTTACATTGTGCTTCAACTCACCTATCCAGTCGTGACGGCACGCGAAAGTGAAGATTGGACGGACCACCTTGCGCGGTTGGAACGCATCAAGACGAAAGATGCCGATTCGGATTTGCGATACAGCGTTGTTTGGCGGTTGCTCAATGCAGCCGACTACGGCGTTCCGCAGCGCCGTGAGCGTGTTTTTGTCGTTGGTTTTCGATCCGACATCAAAGTTCCCTGGTCGTTCCCTTCGGCGACGCACTCGCGCGAAGCACTGCTGATGACGCAATGGGACACCGAGGATTACTGGGAGCGTCACGGAGTCCCGCGACGAAATCGCCCAGTAACACCGGCGCGCTTTGCGCGGTTCACAGACGCCTCACAGTTGTTCCGACAGCCTGTGGAACGTACGCCATGGCGCACAGTCCGCGATGCAATCGCGGACTTGGGCGAGCCGACACGCACCGCGAATGACGCGCGTTTTCCGAACCATGTTTTGCAACCCGGCGCACGCGCCTATGCGGGCCACACTGGCAGCCCCCTCGACGAGCCAGCAAAGACGTTAAAAGCTGGAGACCACGGTGTCCCCGGAGGTGAGAATATGCTGCGCTACCCGAATGGGGATGTGCGCTATTTCTCGGTGCGCGAATCTTGCCGCCTCCAAGCTTTCCCCGACGAATACGTTTTCGAAGGAAGTTGGACGGAGAACATGCGCCAACTCGGCAACGCCGTTCCCGTTGAACTTGGTGAAGTCGTTTTGCGCAGTGTGCGCGCCGCGCTCGAACACCAGGACGCTATTGAAACACCCCACGTGTTATAATGCCTGAGAATCCCACCGACATCCTCGCGGAGATAATCAGGCTCGCGCTGACGCTTCCGACCGGCCCTGCTGGATACACGACGCTTTCTCCTCATAGGCGGCGAAGCATCCGGACGGAGCTAGAAACAGCAGTTCTACGCTTGAACACTGTGTCACAATCGCTTGACCTGATTCGACAACCCAAACATGTGTTTGACCCGACAAGTCCCAAAGTAATTGGCAAAATGGTCGCCGACACATTGTTACTTCAGGACAAAGAGCCCTTATCATACTCGGTTAAGCAATCGTTCTATGGCGCGGGTGTTTATGCCATCTACTATCGTGGACCGTTCGACTCCTACGCGCCAATATCAGGCAAAGAGCATCCGATATATGTTGGGAAAGCAGACCCCGAAGCCCTGCACGCCTTGACGCCGCAAGAACAGGGCACGTCGCTTTTCACGCGCCTCAAGGACCATAAACGCACAATCGGGAGCGCTGAAAACTTAAAGTTAGATGACTTCGATTGCCGCTACCTGGTGGTTCGAAGCGCGTGGGTGGAGACTGCCGAAGACTTGCTCATTCATTGGTTTCATCCGGTCTGGAATAAGGAAATGAAAGTCTGCCAAGGCTTCGGCAAGCACGGCGACAGCGCGGATACGCGGGCGAACAAACGTTCCCCTTGGGATGCTCTTCACGCTGGGCGCGCGTGGGCGACATCCGAAGGAAACATACCCAGCAAGAACAGCGTGGTGCAAATCCGCGCCGAAATTGCCGAGCACTACGCAAAACATCCTCCGAGGGGATAATTCACGCACAAGGCTGGCTTGTTTTGAGAGTGCGAGAATACGCGCAGTCGCGGACGTGGGAATCGAACACAATGAAGCACATAACTCGAGTGATTGCCGCCGCGCATCGTTTTAGAATTCACCCGGTCAAAATAAACAGTTGAATCCCCTGCGAATCTGCATACTAAATTGGCCCTTGGAACATTTGACGACATTCGATCAGCAACGTGAAACCAACTGATCTGCGGGGCATCCTGCAATACATCCCGCGCTTCCGCGAAAAGACGTTCATCGTCAGCGTGGACGGCGCCATCGTCACCGACGAGAATTTCGCCAATATCCTGCTCGACGTCGCTGTCCTGCGCTCGCTCAACATCCGCGTGGTTTTGGTTCACGGCGCGGCGGCGCAAATCAAGTTGCTGGCCGAACAATCCGGCGTGGCGGCCTCCAACCTCGACGGCGTCGGGATCACCGACGCCGAAACGCTCAAGCTTGCCCTCACCGCCGCCAACCGCCTTACGCACGAAATTCTCGAAGGGTTTTCGGCGAACGACCTCCGGGCCGCCTGCACCAATGCCATTATCGCCCACCCGATGGGTATTCTCCACGGGGCGGATCACCTCTTCACCGGCAAGGTCGAGCGCGTGGACACCGAACTTCTCCAGACGCTGCTCGCGCAAGGCATCATTCCCGTGGTGCCGCCGCTGGGCTTCGACGGCGATGGTCGAACGTATCGTGTGAATTCCGATGGGGTGGCTTTCGCCGTGGCCGACGCGTTGAAGGCGGCCAAGTTGATTTACATCACCACGCAGGACGGTTTGATTCATCAGGGCCAGTTGATCCGCCAGATGCTGGTCGCCGATCTGGACGTGTTGCTGGCCCAAAACAAAAATGATTTCACTCCCGAGGCGTTGTCCAAGGCGCAGCACGCTGCGGCCGCGTGCCGCGCAGGCGTTGCGCGGGTGCACATCATCAACGGCCACGTGGACGAAGGCCTCCTCGCCGAGGTGTTTTCCAATGAAGGCATCGGCACGCTGATCTATGCCAACGAATACGAGCAGATCCGGCCCGCAAAGAAAAAAGATATTCGCAGCATCCTGCTGTTGACCAAAAATTCCGTGGCCAGCGAGGAATTAGTCAAGCGCTCCCGGAACACCATTGAAAAAAACCTGGGCGATTACTACATTTTTGAAATCGACCGCAACCCCGTGGCCTGCGTGGCGCTGCATACCTGGCCGGAATTCAGCAAGGGCGAACTGGCCTTTCTCTATGTCAGCCCGTCACACGAGAACCAGGGCATCGGCCGCAAGTTAATCCAGTTCGTCGAGAACAAGGCGCGCGAATCAGGCCTGGCGGAACTGCTCACCCTCTCCACGCAGGCCTTTACTTACTTCCAGTCCAAGGGCGGTTTCGCGGAGGGCACCCCGGACGATCTCCCGCCCAGCCGCCGCGAGAAATACGACGCGAGCGGCCGCAATTCAAAGGTGCTGGTCAAGAAGCTCAAGTAGGCGCGGATGAAGCCACCGCAGAAGCTCCTGTTTGTGTGCAGCCGGAACCAGTGGCGCAGCCCGACGGCGGAGAAAATCTTGCGTGGCTTTCAAGGGTATCAGGTGAAATCCGCCGGCACGGCCGCCCGCGCCCGGGTCAGGGTTACGGCTGGACAGCTCCGCTGGGCCGACGCCATTTTTGTCATGGAACGGAAACATGCGCTCCGCCTGCAGGAAAAATTTGCCGACCTCCTGGTGAATAAAACCGTCATCTGCCTCCACATCCCGGATGACTACCACTTCATGGACCCCGAGCTGATTGAGTTGTTAAAATCAAACCTCAGCCCTTACCTCACGTTGCCGTCATGAACGGGCCACCTGCGGTCGACGGATTTCTCGCTGCCTGCCGCCAGCATAAAATCACCCCGACGCGTTACCTTTTTTTTGTGAACGTCGCGGAGCAATCCGCCGCGCTCCTGGCGCGCGGCGTCCGACGTGCAAGACAGGTTCCCATCACCTATTCCCTGGTCCAGTCCTTCCGTTGCTCCACTTCCAAATTCGGCATCGGCCAGGTCTCCGGCTCCAATTGCACCCCCCTCGGACTGCATCGCATCGCCAACAAAATTGGCGGCGGCTGCCCCGCAGGGACCGTCTTTAAAGGCCGCCAACCCGTTGGATTCATCGGGCAAGGTCTCCCGCTCACGTCCATCACTACCCGGATCCTCTGGCTGGAAGGCCTCGAACCGGGCTTCAATCGCGGGGGCAAGGTCGATTCTCATGCCCGCTTCATTTACATCCACGGTACCGGCGACGAACTGACGATTGGCCAACCTGCCTCGCACGGCTGCGTCCACCTCGCAGCCGATGATTTGATTCCCCTCTACGATCGGCTACCCGTCGGTACGCTAGTCTGGATTTCGGAGCACTAAGCCGGAACGATGCAGTCAGAATCAATGCCAGGCACCACCGAGGCGCGAAGGGCGCAGAGAAAACAACTTTCCCCAACCTTGGTTTGGGCACCCTTTTTGGTGGTCAGCCCGCGGATCGTCGTTTCGCTCTGTCTCTGCGGCTTGCGCGCCTCGGCGGTGTATTCCGGGCCGGCTCTACTGCCTCGTTCCGGCTAAGCCAACGAGGTGATTCAAAAAGACTCCCTTCTTTGCAGGAGACGAGGTGACGAGTCTCCAACTCTTCCTTCAGAAACCAACGAGATCTGAGGCTCGTCCCCTCGCCTCCTATTTTTTCTTCAGGCACAAACACCGCGTTTGCAATTTGTCCGCGTGGTGTTCACCATTGCGTGGCATGGAACAGAAGCAAATCCACGTCGTCGTGCTGGGGGCCGGGTTCGGCGGATTAACCTTTTGCGAAACATTTCGTCACCCGCACGCCCGCGTCACGCTCGTGGACCGGCAGAACCATCACCTCTTTCAACCCCTGCTCTACCAGGTCGCCACCGCCGGCCTTTCCGCCCCGGAAATCGCCCAGCCCATCCGCTCGATTCTGTCCGATCAGAAAAACGTCACCGTCCTGCTGGATCAGGTCCTCGATTTCAAGCTCGCGGAAAAGCAGGTCGTTTTAGGCACCGGCCCCTTAACCTATGATTATCTCGTCCTCGCACTCGGCGGTGCGACCAGCTATTTCGGCCACCCCGAATGGGAACAGTTCGCTCCCGGCCTGAAGTCGCTCGATGACGCGATGCGCATCCGCCGCCACATCCTCCTGGCCTTTGAACAGGCGGAGAATGAACCGGATCCGACCAAGCATGACCGCTTGATGACCATCGTGGTGGTCGGCGGCGGGCCGACGGGTGTGGAGCTTGCAGGTGCCTTCGCCGAATTAACCCGCACGGTTTTGCAGAAGGATTTCAAGCGCATCAACCCGGCGCAGGCGCGGGTGGTTTTGATTGAGGCCGGCCCGCGCGTCCTGGGGCATTTCACTCCTGGGATGTCCGCCGACGCCGAACGCCAGCTCCGGGAACTCGGCGTGGAGGTCCGCACGCAGACCAAAGTCAAATTGATCACTGCGGGTCAGGTCGAGCTGGAAGATGAAACCATCGCTGCCGAGAATATCATCTGGGCGGCGGGAGTCGCGGCGTCACCGCTCACCCACAAGCTCGGTGCCGAGCTCGACCGGGCGGGGCGCGTGCAAGTAAACTCCGACCTCAGCCTGCCGCAGCACCCCGAAGTATTTGCCATCGGCGACCTGGCGCTGGTGCTAGAAGCGGATGGCAAACCCGTTCCGGGCGTTTCCCCGGCTGCGATGCAGATGGCCAACCACGTCGCCCGCCTCATCGAAGACGAGATCTCCGCGCCCGCACCCGGCCACGCGCCGCGCCCGACCTTCAAATATTGGGACAAGGGCACGATGGCCACCATCGGTCGCTCCGCCGCCGTCGCCAAGATCGGCGGCCTGGAAATTTCCGGGTTTCCAGCGTGGCTCGCCTGGCTGGGGGTGCATTTGATATTTCTCGTCGGTTTCCGCAACCAGCTCGCCGTGCTCCTGCAGTGGACTTACTCCTATTTCACCTACCGGCGCGGCTCCCGCATCATCACGGGACTGGATGAAGTGAAGTAGATAATTTAGGGTTACCGCCAAGGTGCCATTAAAGCATAGGGGTATTTACGTGACTCCACACACCACTACAGCTTGTGGTGTGCGAGCGAGTCGAATGGAACCGGCGAGACCTGAACGGCCTGCTGGGCCAAACGGTCGAACAGTTTTCCGCGTGAGGCAGAGGTGCGCCGATTGAAGCGGAACGTGAATTCGTTGAG
>JAYTXL010000023.1:0-15939 GCA_043742955.1 Verrucomicrobiota bacterium
GCCAACGCGTCTGCGCATCGGCGATCACAATGTGTTTCGCGAACACGTCACGGTACATCGCTCAACCAAAGTCGCCGACGAAACTTGGGTTGGCTCGCACAATTTTCTCATGGCGAACTGTCATGTGGGCCACAACGTCCGCCTCGGCAACCACATCATCATCGCCAACGGCGCGCTCCTGGCGGGGCATGTGACAGTGGACGATCGCGTGTTCATTTCCGGCAACTGCCTCGTCCATCAATTTGTGCGCATCGGCACCCTGGCTTTGATGCAGGGCGGCGCGGCGATCAGCAAAGATTTGCCCCCCTACACCGTGGCGCGCGGCGACAATGCCATTTGCGGATTGAACACCATCGGCTTGCGCCGCGCGGGCTTCACGAGCGGGCACCGGCTCGAATTAAGCCGCCTTTATCATGCCTTGTTCCGCTCGGGAAAAAATCTCCGGCAAGCGGTGTCTGAAGCCCGAGGCATTGCGCTGAGCGAAGGGGCGGTTGCCTTGCTGGATTTTATCGCCCTCAGTAAACGGGGGGTTTGTGGCGACATTGGCGCGCCTCCGGGAAAGGAAGCGGACATTTAGCTCCGGTTTTTTCCGCGTCAACCGCTTTTTGTTCCCCCTGGTTGGACCCGGTCGTGCGAATGCGTGGGCGAGCGTTCGGGCTGGAACAATTCCGGGCGACGATTCTGTTCTTGAAGCGACCACGGGCCCGTCGCGGGACGCATTTACGGCAAAACAATTCCCGCCCTGTCTTTGGCAAGAACCGGCTACCAAGATTCCGGAACCCGTGGTCTGCTGCTGGGGTGAAGCCAACAGTTCCCCTAGTGTTGTCGTGCGCTTTCGCCCTGCTGTTGCTGGCGGCACTCGGCGGGGTTGCGCGCGAACCGACGGTGTGGTTTGAGCCGCCGGATGAGTCTCTTTTTGCGCCTGGACGCTATGTTTACGAGCGCAATTGCATTGCCTGCCACGGGCGTTGGGGGGCCGGCGACGGCGAGGTGGGCCGGACGGTCGTGCCGAAGCCGCGCAAGTTTTCCTCGGGCATCTTCAAATACCGCTCGACACCCCCGGGATTTCTTCCGACCACGGAAGATCTGATCCGAACCGTGCGGGGGGGCCGGGCCAACACGGCCATGCCGGTTTTTGCCAACCTTTCCGATCGCGAAGTCCGCGCCGTGGTGGAGTATGTGAAATCGTTCTCGTCGAAATGGCGGAAGGCCGCCAACCACGCCGCGCCTTTGACATTTCCTGGTGCGCCGGACTGGCTGGCAGATCCGGCCAGCCCGGCGTCCCGCGTGAACAAAGGCAAGGCCACCTACGCGACGGCATGTGCTGCGTGCCACGGGGAGAACGGCGACGGGGAGGGGGCGGCGGCGGCGGAATTGCGAGATACGTGGGATGATCCCTGCCCACCGGGAGATTTGCGTTCGGCCGCATACCGCAATGGGCGTACCGCCGAGGACATTTTTCGTGTGCTCACCCTCGGTGTGGGTGGCACGCCGATGCCTTCATTTGGCGAAGCCTTGACTGAGGAGCAACGCTGGGAACTGGCGGCGTTCCTGCTCACCTTGCACGGACCGACAACGCCGCGCCTCGAAAAATGACCTTGGCGAAGACGGCGTGCGGTTGGTGGAATGAGCGCCACCTCGCCGACGGAAACCCAGTTTACAAGAAATACGCCAGGGCACCAGCGCAGTCCAGAACCTGGCGGAACCACGAAGCTCGCTGGATTGCGCGCGCGGCGGCGCTGCTCGCCGCGCAGGGACACGTCGCCGTCGAACTCATTGGAACCCGGCAACCTTTCAATCCGCTGTGAGCACGGCCCTGTTGGCTGGAGAGACGCCCCCGGCATTTTCTTGTTTCCACTCGGCGGCGGCGTTATATGATGCGGCATTCTTGGCGCGACCAATGGCAATGAAGCCGGCGGCGTGCGGGAGTTGAATTTGATGAACTCAAAAACGATGCGGGCGGTCGGCGTGGTTCCCGGACGGCGCGAAGTGCGCCTCCTCGAACACGCGGCTCCGAAAATCTCGGCGCCCAACGAAGTCCGCATCCGGACCCTGGAGGTGGGGATTTGCGGCACCGACCGCGAGATTTGCACCTTTGTGTATGGCTCCCCGCCGCCGGGGTTTGATTACCTGGTGCTCGGCCATGAATCGCTGGGTGAAGTGGTGGAGGTGGGTGCCGCCGTCACGCGCTTCAAGGTCGGCGACCTCGTGGTTCCCTCCGTCCGCCGTCCCTGTCCGCATGATCACTGCGCGCCGTGCCGGGCGGATTTGCAGGACTTCTGCGCCACCGGCGATTTCACCGAGCGCGGGATCAAAATGACGCACGGTTTCATGACCGAGTATTACGTGGACGAGGAGCAATACCTCAATTTCGTGCCGCCCCACTTGCGCGATGTGGCGGTGCTGGTCGAGCCGTTGACCATCGTCGAGAAGGGACTCGCCCAGGTCTGGCAGGCCCAGGGCCGTCTGCCGTGGGCGCCACGGGCGGGGCCGGTTGAGGAGCGCGGAAGGGGCCGGACCGCCGTGGTGCTGGGCGCGGGTCCGGTGGGCATTCTCGGAGCGATGGCGCTGGCGATTAACGGGTTCAAGACCGTCGTTTATTCGCGTTCCAAAACCCCGAACCCAAAGTCTGAATTGATCGCGTCGCTGGGGTTGGAATACATTTCATCCGAATCGGTCACGCCCGGGCAACTCGCCGAACGCCTGGGCAACATCGATCTCGTATATGAGGCGGTGGGCATTCCCAGCATCGCGTTCGAGGTGCTGAATGTGCTCGGCACGAATGGGGTTTATGTCTTTACCGGCATCCCCGCGCCGGAGCAGATGATCACGATCGACGGCGGAATGATCATGCGCAATATCGTGCTGAAGAATCAGGCCATCGTCGGGACCGTCAACGCCGATCGCGCCGCTTTCGAGGGGGCGATCCGCGACCTGGGCGAGTTCAAGAAACGCTGGCCGCAGGCGCTCGCGTCGCTGATTACCAGCCGCCATCGCGTGGCTGATTTTGCCGAATTATTGCTGGGGAAGAATACCGGGATCAAGAAAGTCATCGCCTTTGATTGACCGGCCTTCCTTCACCCGTAAACCCTGGAAAAAACATGAGCAAACCCTGGATTGATATCTCCGTTCCGCTCTACAGCGGGATGACCCATTGGCCCGACAATCCACCTGTCGAAATCAAAAAGATGCTCGCCATGGAAAAGGGCGCCGTCTGCAACGTCTCCCTCATGGCGTTGGGGGCGCACACGGGCACGCACATGGACGGGCTGAACCATTTCATCCGCGACGGCAAAAGTGTGGATGAACTGCCTTTCGAGGCCGTGATTGGTCGCGCCCGCGTGATCGAAATCAAGAGCAAGATCTGCATCCAGCCGGCGGACTTGCGCCCCCACAAAATCAAACGCGGCGAACGGATCCTGTTCAAGACCCGCAACTCGGCGCGTTCCTGGAACACCGACGTCTTTGACGAGGATTTTGTTTTCATCTCGAAAGAAGCCGCGCAACACCTCGTGGATTGTGGCATTCAAACGGTCGGCGTGGATTACCTTTCCGTGGGGGGCTATCGGCGCGACGGCGTCGAGACGCACCAGATCCTGCTCGGCGCAGGGGTCTGGATCATCGAGGGTCTCAATCTTTCCCCGGTCAAGCCGGGCAAGTATGACTTGCTCTGCCTGCCCCTCAAGGTGCGCGGTGGCGATGGCGCACCCGCCCGTGCCCTGTTACGTTGAGCGAGAGGATCCACATTTAACGCGGCGGACGCCGAGGGATTTGCTCGGCGAACCGTTGCGAATTCCTCACGTCCTCGGCGTTAAGCTCCCCACCGTTCCGTTCCGACTTCATTCCGGTTAAAATCCACAGGTCAGGATTGTTCGGCGGGGGCTGAATTTCGAGCCCGCTTCGCTCGTCCACGAGGGACGCGCAAGAGTATTGCCAACGGCAATACCCGGCGTTAATTTTTTCTCCTACCATGAAGCCGATTTGTAATGCGAAGCTCCGCCGGTGGCAAATCCAGCCGAAGCCCTGGCTGCTGGCTGGCTGGCTGCTGGCCTCCGGCGCCGGCAAGGTGCCCGGTGCCGCGACGTCCACGAGCATCGATTTTAACCGGGACATCCGACCGATCCTGTCCGAGAATTGTTACGCCTGCCACGGTCCCGACCAAAACAAACGCAAGGCCGGACTGCGCCTGGACGTAAAGGCGGAGGCCTTGAAAAAACTGGGCGACGGCGGGTTCGCCATCGCGCCGGGCAAGGCGGCGAAGAGCGATTTGTTCAAGCGGGTCACTGCCAAGAATCCGGACGACCTCATGCCGCCGCCCAGCACCGGCAAGCATCTGTCCAAGGCACAAATTGATTTGCTGCGCCGGTGGATTGATCAAGGCGCGAAGTGGTCGGGACACTGGGCCTACCTGAAACCGGAACGCCCGCCGGTGCCCGCAGTCAAGGACAAGAAATGGGCGCGCAACGAAATCGACGCTTTTATTTTGGCACGGTTGGAAAAGGCCGGCCTCAAACCGTCGGCCGAAGCCGACCGGATCACCCTCATTCGCCGGCTCACGCTGGATCTCACCGGTTTGCCGCCCACCCTGCCGGAGGTGGACGCGTTCGTGGCGGACCCGGCGGGCAACGCATATGAGAAGCTCGTGGATCGCCTGCTGGCGGCACCTCAATACGGCGAGCGAATGGCGCAGCAATGGCTGGATCTGGCCCGGTATGCGGACACGCATGGCTATCATGCCGACACCCATCGCAGCATGTGGCGCTGGCGCGAATGGGTGATCCAGGCCTTCAACAACAACCTGCCCTTCGACCAGTTCACGGTTGAGCAACTGGCGGGGGATTTACTGCCCAACACCACGCTGGCCCAGAAAATTGCGAGCGGCTTCAACCGGAACAACATGGTTACGGATGAAGGCGGAGCGGATCCGGACGAGTATTTCACCAAATACATCATTGACCGGGTCACTACCACGGCCACCGTCTGGCTGGGCACCACCTTCGGCTGCGCGGAATGTCACGACCACAAATACGATCCCTTCACGCAAAAGGAATTTTACCAGTTCTACGCTTTCTTCAATAACGTGAACGAGGTCGGGATGCCGAGCCGCGCGGACAATGCCGTGCCTTACATCAAGTTTCCAACGCCCGATGAAAAAGCGAAACAGGACGAGTACACCCGGAAAATCCCGGAGACCGAAAAACGGATTCGGGATCTGGAGGCTGCCCTGCCCGCCGCGCAGGCTCAATGGGAAGTCGAGGCATTGGCCAAAGCGTCACCGGGCTCGGCGAATGCCGGTCTGCTGGCGCGCTTCGAGTTTGAAGGCAACCCCATCGACACCGCGGGAAAACTGGGCACGGGAACATTTCAGGGCGGGGCCGCACCGGTGTGGGCGGAGGGCAAATCGGGCCAGGGATTGCAACTCGACGGCCAGGGCGGGCACGTCGATCTGGGCGGAGCGGTGGATTGGGAGCGCACCAATGTGTTTGCGATCAGTGCCTGGATCAAGGTGGCGGACAAGGGCGGTACGGTCATTTCCAAAATGGAGGCCGGCAGTTCCACCAATGCCTATCGCGGATTCGATTTACTCGCGTTCGAGGGCAAGATCGCGGTGCACCTCATCCATAAATGGCCGGAGAACGCGCTCAAGGTCAGCACCAAGGAAACCATCCCCACGAACTCCTGGCAGCATGTGCTCCTGACCTACGATGGCTCGAGCAAGGCCGCGGGATTAAAAATCTACGTCAACGCAAAACTGCGCGCGGTGGAGGTCGAGAAAGATACCCTTTCGGCGACCATCCGGACGCCGCTATCGCTGCACATTGGCCAGCGGCGCAGCGATCTCGGCTTCAACGGCGTGATCGATGACCTGCGTTTTTACAACCGCGCGCCGGACCCACTCGAGATCGATTCGATCGCCGGCGGTCCCGTCCAGGCGGCGCTCACTGTCCCCGCCGCCAAACAGAGTGACGCCCAGAAAAATGAATTGAAACAATTTTACCGCGACAACTACACCGCCGAACTGACCGCCCTGCAAAAGGAGCCCGCCCGGCTGCGCTCGGAGAGTGATGCGCTCAACCTGCGAATTGATTCGACGATGGTGATGGAGGAATTACCTCAACCGCGCCAGACGCAGATCCTGGTGCGGGGGGACTTCCGTGCGCGGGGTGACGTGGTGACCGCCGCCGTTCCGAAGAGCCTGCCACCACTGCCAGCCGGCCAACCGGCCAACCGACTGGCGCTGGCCAAATGGCTCGTTTCCCCGGAGCATCCCACCACGAGCCGGGTCACCATCAACCGCTACTGGCAAATGTTCTTTGGCACCGGGCTTGTTAAAACCACGAACGATTTCGGATCTCAGGGCGAATGGCCGAGCCATCCGGAGTTGCTCGACTGGCTGGCCACGGAGTTCATGGCCCGCAAATGGGACTTGAAAGCCATGGTCAAAATGATGGTGATGTCCGCGACGTACCGGCAGTCCACCGTAGTGGGTAAGAAGGTGCTGGAGCTCGATCCCTACAACCGGCTCTATGCGCGCGGGCCGCGCTTTCGCCTCGACGCGGAGGTGATTCGCGACAATGCGCTGGCCATCAGCGGCCTGCTCAACCGCAAGATCGGCGGGCCGAGCGTGTTTCCCTACCAGCCGCCCGGATTGTGGGAGGAAGTGGCCGGGGTGAGTTACACGCCGAGCAAGGGCGCGGATTTGTACCGGCGCGGCATTTACACCTACTGGAAACGCTCGCGCCCGTATCCGTCGTTAATCACCTTTGACGCGCCCAATCGCGAAGTCTGCACCGCCGAGCGTCCGCGGACGAGCACCCCACTGCAGGCCCTGGTGGCGTTGAATGATCCGGCCTACGTGGAAGCCGCGCGGGGACTGGCACAGCGGGTCCTGCGGGAGGGGGGCAGCGAACTGAACCAGCGGCTGACCTACGCCTTTCGCCTGACGCTCGCGCGCGCACCCAAGCCGAAGGAACTCGAAATCCTGGCCCGCGTTTATCAACAGGAATTGGAGCGTTACCGGGGGGACAAAACCGCCGCGGCCGCGCTCCTCACGGTCGGCGAATCGCCGGTGGCCGCAGGTCTGGATCCAAGCGAGCTGGCCGCGTGGACGGCAGTCGGCAACCTGCTTTTGAACCTGGATGAAACCCTCACCAAGGGCTGAGGACGCTTTTATGAATCTGGAAAATCATTTTCGCCGCGAGCTCGGCCTCACGATGACCCGCCGGCATTTCTTCAACCGCAGCGCCACCGGCATCGGCGCCGCAGCCTTGTCGTCGTTGTTGAATCAGGATTTGTTGGCCGCCAGTTCCAAGAAAGCAGCGGCCGGGGCGGTGGATCCGCTGGCCACGCACGGGGCGATGAAGGCGCTGAGTTTTGCGCCTAAGGCCAAGCGGGTGATCTATATTTTCATGTCCGGCGCGCCGTCGCACCTCGACCTCTATGATTACAAGCCGAAGCTCGTGGAGTTAACCGGCACCGAGCTGCCCGCCTCCGTGCGCGGCACCCAGCGGATCACCGGCATGACCAGCGGCCAGAAACAGCTCCTCTGCGTGGGCACGCCGTTCAAGTTTGCGAAGCATGGCAAGTGCGGCACCGAGCTTTCCGAAATTCTGCCGCACACCGCCAAGATTGTGGACGACATCGCGCTCATCCGCTCGATGCACACCGACCCGATCAACCACGATCCGGCGGTGACGTTTTTGACGACCGGCCACCAGCAGCCGGGCCGGCCCACCATGGGCGCGTGGATCTCCTACGGGCTGGGCAGCGAGAACAAGAATCTACCGGCGTTCGTGGTGTTGTTGTCGGGCGGCGGGGGCCAGCCATTGATCGCCCGCTATTGGGGTAACGGATTCCTGCCGAGCAACCATCAAGGCGTCCAGTTCCGCAGCTCCGGCGATCCCGTCCTGTTTCTTTCCAATCCGAAGGGCCTGGACAGCGCCGACCGCCGGCGGTTGCTGGATGGCGTGAACCAGCTCAACCAGGTGCAGCTCGAGGCCATTGGTGATCCGGAAATTGCCACGCGCATCGAGGCCTACGAACTCGCGTTCCGCATGCAAACGAGCGTGCCGGAATTAACCGATCTTGCGAAGGAACCAAAATCCGTGCTGGAACAATACGGCGCGGAGCCGGGCAAGGCTTCGTTTGCGAACAACTGTCTGCTGGCGCGCCGGCTGGTGGAGCGGGGCACGCGTTTTGTGCAATTGTGGCATCGCGATTGGGATCACCACGGCGGCCTGCCCGATGGCATTCGCACGCAGGCGAAATTGACCGACCAAGCCTGCGCGGCGCTGGTGACCGACCTCAAGCAGCGCGGCCTGCTGGACGAAACGCTGGTGATCTGGGGCGGTGAATTTGGACGGACGGCCTACAGCCAGGGGGACATTTCAAAAACCAGTTTCGGCCGGGACCATCATCCGCGTTGTTACAGCATCTGGATGGCCGGGGGCGGCATCAAGGGCGGCGTCTGTCTCGGCCAGACCGACGATTTCGGCTACAACATCGCCGCTGATCCCGTGCATGCGCATGATTTTCAAGCGACGGCGCTCCATTGCCTCGGGATTGATCATGAAAAGCTCACCTACCGGTTTCAAGGACGCGATTTCCGGCTGACGGATATTCACGGCCAGGTCGTAAAACAACTCCTCGCGTGAAGAGTGCGCCGGGCAGGGCGCGGTAAAAACCAGACTTAAGTCGACGAGGGCGCGCGCGGATTGAAGCTGGCGGTGTCACGCAATTTCTCCCATAGCCCGCGTTCCTCGGGGGTTAGTTTCGTTGGCAATTGCACATGGACAAGCGCATGAAAATCGCCGCGCCCGCCGTTCTTGCCCTTGGGAAGACCGCGCCCCCGCACGCGCAATTGCTGGCCATGTTCGGTTCCGGGGGGAATCCGCAATCGGACGGATCCATCCAGCGTGGGCACCGCGATTTCGGCGCCGAGCACCGCCTCCCAGGGAGCCACCTCGAGCTCGTGATAGAGGTCGGCTTCACGCGCATGAAAATTGGGATGGGCGGCATGCCGCACGCGCAGATATAGATCGCCTGCGGGTGCGTCCCCATGCCCGGGTTCGCCGTGGCCCGCCACCCGGATGCGCTGACCATCGGCGGCCCCGGGGGGAATGCGGACCTGGAAGGTGTGTTTTTCCTCTTCGCCAGTTTGCGGATTCACGGTTTTCAGCGAGATCCGGCGCACCATGCCGGTCAGCGCCTCTTCCAAGGTGACCAGAATGTCGCCCTCGATGTCACCCCCGCGACGGGCCGATCGTTCCTGGGCGGCCCGGGATCGGCCCAAGTCCGGCTCCTCGGGTGGAAATCCCTGGCGGCTGCCGCCACTAAAAAACTGTTCAAAAAAATCGCTGAAGCCTGTGCCGCCGAAATGAAATTCCTGTCCGGAACCGCCCGGCGTTCCGCGCGCGCGCCCGCTCGTCCGGCCAGGCGGCGCCTGGAACCGACCTTCATCCCGCCAGTTTGCGCCGAGCTGATCGTATTTCTTGCGCTTGGCGGGGTCGCTCAACACTTCATTGGCTTCATTGATTGCCTTGAACTTTTCCTCAGCCACCTTCTTGTCCTTCGCGACGTCGGGATGGTATTGGCGGGCCAGTTTGCGGAAGGCTTTCTTGAGGTCCGCCTCGCTGACATCGCGGGCGACTCCGAGCGTGGCGTAGTAGTCTTTAAATTCAACAGGCATGGTAGACGGGTGGCAAGAACGCAGCCGGGGAGCCATTTCGGTGGTCGTGCCCAAATTGAGATGTTAAAGATGCTGGCATCTGGCGGAAAATCTACCTCAAGAGTTGGGCGAAGGCCAGCGCGGGATCGGCTGGCGGTTTCCAGGATGGTGTATTCGAAAATCAATTCGCTTTTGCTTTGGCTGCGGCTGTCGAAAGGAATCGGCAACCCCACGTTCAGGCAAAAACACCCCGTGGTTTCCGCTAATGTTACCAGTCGTCGAAACAGAAACGCCTCACCTGGCGCTCCGTGCCCGATCTGGTCCTTCCGCAGCCGGTTTCCGGGCGACGTGCATGAACAGGCCGGGCAGCGGCATATCCACTCCATCGCGAATGAGCCGGCGGACACTGGCCGCATAATCCCGCTTCCATTCCGGATCGACCGGCAGCGGGACCTCCACCGGCCATCCGGGCAGCAGGATGGTTTAGCCCAGCGATTCATAGCCCCCCGCAGCCTTTGTCACACATCCGGGAGAACATGGGGACATTCAGATCCGCATAGTCGTACACCCGCACTTCGCGTTTTCCGTCGTGCAGGCGATGCAGGCGAGATAAGTGCTGACATGGTGACCACACCGGCAACAAAACCGCCACGGCTTTGACCCGTTGAGCCGGACGAGCCAGCGTCGAAGTGCAGGGTTGAACGAGCTGTGTGAAGGGTTGAGCTGTTGGCGGTCATGCCGATGATGCGGCTGTCAATCCCCCGGAATCCCATGCACATCATTCTCGACAAAAGGAATGGAATTCTTCCGCTTGATAACCACCGCCTTACAGGAATTTAAATCAAACGAAGGATAGAAGAATATCGTTGGACGTCCAGGCGCCACCATTGTACCCACTATGAAAACCAACTCCAGGATCCCGGCCTTCATTCTTACATCAGTTTCTGCACTTCTGCTTTCCGCTTGCGGGACCACTCCGGTTCCAACCTCACAAACTACTCATGTCTCAGAAGTTCACATTGTCGCGTCACGGGATTTTTTTGGAGAGAGGATGGTATCCCCGTAACCGTAAAACGGGACTCTGGGTTTAAGGGCGGAGGAGGACGCATTACTTTCCTTCTTAACGGAATGCCGATCGCAAAGTTGCAAACAGCGGAACGTCTTGATCTCCGTTTGGCACCTGGAGACTACATTTTTGGAGCTGTCTTTAGCACCAACCCGTTCAACTCCGCGCCAGCGGAGCGCGCTGTCCAGATCAAGCAAGGTGGAATCACGACATATCGCATCTACCTTCCACCTGGCGACGGAACAGTCCAGATTGACGGAACCAGCCTATAAAGCAAATGAACTAAGTCTCGCTTTGACCGCGGCTTTTCACAGACCCCGCGAATCCATTCATTGGCGCACGCGGGGACATAACCGGCCTTTCCGGTCTTCCGATTTTTGAAATGGCGCGGATAAACGTGCTCCCGGCCCCGGAACAAGGATCGAAACAATGCTATCTTGGCGGCGGGTGGAGATAGGTTGGTGATGTTTCGGTGCGCGCGTTCTGGCGGGTTCGCCTCCGGCACCGTCGAGGCTTTCTCATTTAACGGCCCGGGCGCAGAAATTCTGAGGTCCATGAATTCTTTCGCTGGTATTACCTCGTTGATCGTCGGGCAAATGGTGCACTGCGAAATTGCATGATCGCATCCACGCCCCGCACCTTGACATACGGAACTCATTGTGGTGACTTCAGTTTCGGTGTAGGGTTGGGAAATTGACCGGTTATGGGACCAACCGCACAGAAATGATTAGGCGCTCCTGGCGTACGACTAAACCCGTGCTTGGGATGGTCGGAATCCTATTGGTGATGCACCTGGCGGTTGTCGTAATTGTCTATTTCCGGCAACGATCGCTGCTCTTTTTCCCGACGCACGCGGCACGCTCCACTGGGCTGACGGCGTGGGTGGACGGTAATCGCATCCAGGGCTTTGGCGAGACAGATATCCAGGGTCCAGTTCACGGCAATTGCTGGCGGGCACAATGACTGGTCGGACGGTCTGAAGAAACTCGATCCGAAGGCGCAAATCACCATGATCAACGCCGGGATAAGCGGCCATTCCACGGTCGATGCTCGCGCGCGTTTGCAGAAAGCTGTGCTCGCGCACCAACCCACCCTGGTCACGGTCATGTTCGGACTCAACGACATGATCCGCGTGCCGATCGTCGATTTTCAAGCCAACCTGACTTCCATCATCCAGCAATGCCGGGACATCGGGG
This sequence comes from Verrucomicrobiota bacterium, assembly GCA_043742955.1. Taxonomy (GTDB): domain Bacteria; phylum Verrucomicrobiota; class Verrucomicrobiia; order Limisphaerales; family JAYTXL01; genus JAYTXL01. Next base: position 11,930 of record JAYTXL010000023.1, read on the forward strand.
CCGAGGTCCTGCTCTGCACCCCGAACGGAGTCATGGAAACTTCCGCCCGGCCCATCACTCGACTTAGAGAATGCATCGCCGCGATGAAGGCCGTTGGTGAACAGACCCAGACTCCGGTTTGTGATATCCACGCCGCCTATGAAGCCGTGCGGGCTGAAGATCCGCTGGCCTTCCGACTGTTTTGCAGCGACGAGATTCATCCGAACATGGACGGCCACAAGTTGAATGCGGAGACCATTTGCAAATCGATCACGGGCAAAGCGGTCTCGCTGAAATCGATGGCGCCACTGGCGCCGGGCATTCCGAAAACCATCGCGCTGCTGGAATCCAGGCAGCCGGTCCGGGTCACTGCCATGTCTCCGTTCGACCAGTGGATCGGTCCGGCAATCAAGAGGGTTTATCCCACTGCGCAGGTGACCGTTACGGGCTGGCCGACGGCGGGCCAGTCTCTAAGTCAACTGCATGCCGCGGCGAAAAAGATCCGGACGATGCCGGCCGATCTCGTGTTGATCGCTGTGCCGCTGGCGGTGACGCCGCCACTCTCCCAACCGGATGAGGACTCGATCATGGACCATAGCTGGATACTCAATTATTCGCTCAGTTTCGGAGTGCAGAAATGGGACGTGGTTGGCATCGCCCCGTCGGGGCTGCACTGGCCGCTTTCGGCCGCGGATCAAGACCGGGAGAATTTCTCACGGCGAATGATCTTCGCCCAAGATTTGGGTTTGATCACCCGCCCGAAAGGCAGCGTCGGCGATCCGCAGACGATCCTCTCCCAGTGGCTGAAGCAACAGGCAGCGAGCCCGAAATAGAATCATGAGGGGGTTTCAAACCACGAATGGACACGAATGGACACGAATCCAAGCTGGATGATTTCGCGCCAGCGCGGAAGAAGCAAAGCCGTTTGCGATCCGGGTCCAGGTTACAGCAGCGGCATTTGACCGGGATCGCGTTGCCGCACTTTTTGCTGCTTGGCGAATTCTTGAATTGTTTCCCAGTCAGCCTGCATCGCCACCCGGTCGAAGGCTGAAAGCTGGTTGGGCAGGGCGGTTCTCAACCAAAGGACGAAGGCTTCCGGTTCGAACGACAATGAATTTTCCAGCGCGGCTTGCACGCCCGCAAACCGGGTCCCGCAATCAAGCCTCACGACGTCGCCCAATTCGCCTCCCGCCCAACCGCGCGGCAACCCGGCGAAACCGGTTTCAGGATTAAATGACAACCACAACAAGCGCACCAATGAGCCTCGCAAACGCGGAGCCCAGGCCCCCAACGGCCCTATCCGCCGCCATTGCGCGAGCGGTGTTTCCTGAATCACCAACTCGACACACTGCCCATCAAACCGCCAGGCCAAAAACCGCGGTTTCCCCGGCCACACCCCGGCCCGGTTGAAGCGGGGTTTCAATTCGCGGATCAATTTCGCCTCCTGTTTGAGCGCCGTGGATTCATTGGGGCACAGTTCAAAATCGATGCGCACCACGGCGCGCAACATCACCAAATGCCGACGGGGCATTTTCTCCGGATTGGCGATCCGATAACTGCGCAGCCGCTGGCGGAGGTTCTTGGCTTTGCCGACGTAGACAATATTGTTCTGGGCATCGCGCATTTTATAGACGCCGGCCCGGGTGGGAATTTTCCGGAAAAAATTTTTCCCCAGCCGCTCCACCAGCGGTTTCGGATCGGGAAATAGCAGGGCCTGCGACACGCTTTTTTGTAGCAAGCCGCTCTTCTCAAGGCAAGATCGCCAACGAACAAATCCCTCCTGATTTTTTAAAATTGTGAAATGCCGATGGCCATGAGCTCCGGTGCCAGCTAGCCTGTAAACCTCATGAAGCTGAAAGGCCTTTTACTCGCTTGGATGCCCCTGTGGCTGGCGCCAGGAGCGGTTTATTCCGCGACACTCCCCGATGGTAATGCCATTATCCGCGCCCCGGCGGGCGCGTCGGAGATTGTCATCCGCACGACCGCCCGGCTGGCCGGTGCCATTCATTCGTTAACGTGGCAGGGCCGGGAATTCATCGACTCCACGGATCACGGGCGGCAACTCCAGTCCGCTTCCAACCTCGATGCCGGCGCGCCGCTTTCGAATGAAACCTACAATCCGACGGAAGCCGGTTCGGCGCGGGACGGGGCCGGCCCAAGATCGTCGGGGCGGCTGCTTCATTTGCGGGTCGAGACGAACGCGCTCCAAACGGTGACCCAAATGGCCTTCTGGCTGGCTCCGGGCGAAAAATCCGGACCCAATCCAGCCAAGAACAAAACAATTCTATCCGATCATCTGCTTACCAAGCGGGTGCGCATTGGTTATAAGAATCTGCCCCAGGTCATTACGTATGATGTCGCCTTCAGTTTGCCGGTGGGTGAACGGCATGTCGATGCGACGTTCGAGGCGCTCACCGGCTACCTGCCGGCGGAGTTTGAGCGGTTCCTGCAATACAATCCCCGCAGTGGTGAACTGGAGCCGTTGTCCGACGGACCGGGGGAAGGTCCCCGTCCCGTGGTGCTCGCGGTGCCGGCCGGCACGCATGCGATGGGAATCTATGCACCACCGCAACCCGCGCGCCACACCATCGGCCCCGGGTTTGGTCGTTTCCGTTTCCCGGCGGAAAAGGTCGTGAAATGGAATTGTGTCTTCCGGGTGCATGATGCGGCGGGCATTCCGCCGGGGGAATATTCTTACCGCATGTTTGTGCTGGTCGGCGACCTGACCACCGTTCGCGATTCGATGCGGGTGCTGCATCAGGAGTTTTCGACTGCCCCGAAGTAAGATTGGGCGGGTCTTGGTGGTTGGGATTCCGGTAGCCACAAGCGAACTTACGTCGCAATCAATGACGCTTTCGGGTCGGATGGGACGCATCGTCGCTGGGTGGCCACGTCGAAGAATCCGCTGTGTGGTAATCTCCGATTCAAATCAAAGGATCGGGGGATCCTGATTTCAGCACTGCGCCTTGGAAAGTTTTGTCCGGAGTCTACGCGGCCCCACCCACACCGAATCAAACAAGTTCAGCGATGGGGGTGCCCTCGTCGATCATGCGCGTCGGCCGGCCGCTGAAATCCGTGTAGGTCAAATCCAACGGCATGCCGAGGAATTGAAACAGAGTGGCCATCAGATCCTGTGGGACAATCGGCTTCGATGCGGGTTCGTCCGCGTTGGTGGAGGATTTGCCGATCACCTGACCCATTTTCATACCCCCGCCTGCCAGCACCAGCGGACACAGCCGCGGCCAATGTTCCCGCCCGCCATCCTTGTTGATTCCCGGACTGCGCCCAAATTCACCCGTCACCACCACGAGCACCTTTTTGTTCAGCCCCCGCGCATAGAGGTCTTCCAACAAAGCCGACAGAGAATGGTCGAAGGACGGCGCCAGCTTGTGCATCTCCTGCTCGATGGTGCCGTGGTTGACGGCAGGATTGGTGCCGTGCGAATCCCAGCCGCCGTACCAGACGTTGACGAAGCCGACACCCGCTTCGCACATCCGGCGGGCGAGCAGCAGATGCTGACCAAGCCCGGGACCGTAGCGATCGCGGGTGCGCTGATCCTCCCGGGAAATGTCGAAGGCTGCGGACGCATTGTTCCGGAGCAGCTCGAATGCCTGCACTTCGAAACTATTCAAGCCCTCCAGCAACCCGGTTTCATCCGCGCGCCGATGGGAGGCATCCAGCGACTGTAAAAGCGTTCGCCGATCTTCCAGCCGGTCCTGCGTCAGTCGCGGCGTCATGTCGGCCACCGCTTGGTCGCGCACATGAAACGGCGAATACGCCTTGCCCAGCCACGCCGGACCGTCGGCATACAAATGGTCGGTCTTGACGAACGTCGGCAACCCCGTCTGCCGACTGGTCGCGCCGCGATAGCGAGCCAAAATGGAACCGGCGCTCGGCTTGATCTGCGCCGCGCCGTTAACCGCCGGCGGATGGTCGTAACCAGTCATGACCTGATGCGACGCGACCATGTGGTCCGCCTGCGCCAGCTTGTGCGTAAACGAACGCACGACGGCAAGCTTGTCCGCGTGCCG
>JAYTXL010000024.1:0-15656 GCA_043742955.1 Verrucomicrobiota bacterium
CAGTCGCTTGGTCAAATCCGCCACGGTCAAGCCGGGCGCGTTGCGCGGTTCCAACCGCAAGGGCACGACGCGAAAATCAAAGGTCTTGATCGGCCGGCGTTGCGTCGACTTCCACGCGGCGGCCATCGCCTGATACATTCGCTCCGCCAGCACCGCGCGATTCTCCGGCGAGCCATCGTTGAATTTGCCCGCCGTAACATTGCCGCTGCAACCAGAGACATAGATTTGAAACACCTTCGGGTCATCCGCCTGGCGACGGCGGCGCGCCAGCCCGACAAAATCATCCGAGACACCCCCCTTTCCATAATAACTCATCGGGTGCGTGGCGTAGGCATTCAACGCAGCCACCGGGCGATCCCCATCCCAAAAGCTAAGCGTCTTCAGCCACGGATCAATGGTGCCTTCGGGTAGTTCACGCAGCGTCGCATCGCGCGTGGCGCTGCCCCGGCCAAACGCCGGCTTTCCGTCCGGGCCGAGGTAACGCCGATTCGACGCCACTTGAGAAACTTTTGCCTGACCGGTGCCGACGTGGGAAATGCGCTGCGCTTTCCCGAGGCCTAGCCGCAACGCGGCGGCGACGCGACGCACGGTCTGTTCATGAAATTCCAGCATACAAATGCTGCCTGCGGCCCCGTGTTGTTTCAGAATGTGCTCGGCCTCCAGATCGGCGATCGGCGAGTCATGCACATGGGTGCTCGTCACCAGCACGCGCTCGGGCGTGGTCCCGGAGGCTTCCGCCAACAACGCGCGCCAGCGGTCATAGGCGTCGTTGCGAATCTCGCACCAATCAACCGACACCAACACGAGCGGCGCGCCGAAGCCCAGCAGAACGAGGCCGTTCGCGAAAAGCGGATCCACCACGACGGACGCATGGGCGATGCCACCACCCATGAGCGGATGCCCCATCGGCGGCGTCACGTCGGCGGAAAACGTCGCCAACCGATAGCCTTTGCTCGACGCCGCTGCGACGGCATACAAACCCAGCGTGCCACCGCACCCCACCGCCAGGGAACCGAGCGCTTGTCGCCGCGTCAGATATTTTTTCATGGTTGAAGAGAAGTTCGATTAGTTCCCCGTGCCCATCACCGGTGCAATTCCACCACGTCGCCCGGTTCCAGGTACGGATCCTCCAGCCCTTTGGTCAATCGCTTGGGGCTGACCTCGTATTTCCGGCCCTGCCGCGTGATCGTGATGGCGGTGGGATCTAATGCCCGCAGATACTCGGCGGCAACAATGGCCTGGCTCAACGTCAACTCCTCCACCCATTCCACGGTGCGATTTCGCACGTCCCCCAAAACTGTGACCGCGGTGCCCGCGGCCTCCACCTGCGCTTGAGCCTGCGCGAATCCCTGCTGTTGGCCGGCGATAAAAGAACCGCGCGACTGCGCCAGGGCCTTGTTCTTAGTGGTGCAACCAGCCAACGCCAGCGCCATCAGCACCACCAACGCAACCTTGTGAAAACTTTTCATAAATCGCCTCAACAACTCGTCGGCACCTCCTGCAACACTTCCACGCAATGCGGAATGGCTCCAACCACAAAGCTTAAACACTCGACCGCCCCACTTGGTTTCCCGGGCAAGCAAAGAATCAGCGCCTTGTCCACGACCGCCGCGAGATTGCGAGAGAGAATGGCGTTCTTGGTAATCTTCAACGACTCCGCCCGCATCACCTCACCGAAGCCCGGGAGTTCGCGCACGGCGATTTCACGCACCGCTTCCGGCGTCACATCCCGCAACGCCACGCCCGTGCCGCCGGTGGTGAGGATCAGCGCACAACCCTTGGCGATCTGCTCGCGAATGGCCCGCTGGATATCCCGTTTTTCGTCCGGCACGAGCGCATCGGCCAACACCTTCCAACCGTACCCCTCGGCCGCCTGCTTGAGCGCCGGTCCGCCGAGATCGTCGTAAAGCCCTTTGGAAGCCCGATCACTGATGGTGATAATACCCGTTTGAATTTGCATGGCTCTGATAATAACCCCGATGGGAATAGGTGAAAGACCGAAAGTGGACACCGTGTCCGGACGGCTCATTTCCCACTCACTCACTTTCCCACTTGCTCACCTGCACTCCGCTTTGTCTTCGACACCAAGCGCACCTCCGAGATAATCATCCCCTTGTCCACCGCCTTGCACATGTCGTAAATTGTCAGGGCCGCCACCGTGACGGCCGTCAGCGCCTCCATTTCAACCCCGGTTTGCGCCGTAATCTTGGCCGCCGCGGTGATCAGCACGCGGTCGTGAGTTTTGGGGATTTCGAATCTGACTTCGCAATGCGTGATCGGCAGCGGGTGGCAGAGCGGGATAAGGTCGCCGGTTTTTTTGGCAGCGAGGATGCCGGCCAGTCGCGCAGTGGCAAAAACATTTCCCTTGGCGATGGCGTTGGATTCGATCAGGCGCAGCGTGGCGCGTTGCAGGCGGATTTCCCCCTGCGCCACGGCTTCCCGCTGCAACAGGGGTTTGGCTGACACATCGACCATGCTGGCCTCACCCCGGGCGTCGAGGTGAGAGAGTTTTTTCAACGCGGTGGCTGGATGCCGGGGATACTTCATGGTTCGATCAAATGGTTTTCACCCACTCCAATACCGCCGCCTTCATCTGACCGGCCGCGTCCAATCTCGGCTTAACGAACTTCGGCGTGAACCACGGAAACGTGCCGAGCAAATCGTGCGTCACCAGAATCTGCCCGTCACAATCCGGCCCTGAGCCAATGCCAATCGTGGGAATCGAAATGGCTTGGGAGATCTCTTTTGCGACCGGGGGCGTGACCAATTCCAGCACGATCGCAAATGCCCCAGCCTCCGCGAGGAGCGCGGCGTCTTCCAACAACCGCACTCGACCCGCGTCATCGCGGCCTTTGATGCGGTATTTTCCCTCCTCCAAAATGTGCTGCGGCAGCATGCCGAGGTGGCCCATGAATGGAATGCCCGCGGCCTGGATCGCCCGCATTTGGGGGAGGATTTCACGCCCGCCTTCGGCCTTCACAAAGTCCGCCCCCGCCGCCCTGAGTCGGCGCGCGTTGACCACCGCCTGCTCCGGGGTCTCGTAGCTGCGGTAAGGCAAATCCCCCCCCAGCAGCGCCCGGGTCCGGGCCCGGGCCGCCGCGCCGACATGATGCTCCATGTCCGCCATGGTCACGTGCGTCGTATCCGGATAGCCCAGCACGACCATGCCCAGCGAATCGCCAACCAGCAGGACCGGAATGCCCGCCTCGTCGAGCAACTTTGCCATCGGAAAATCGTAGGCGGTCAAGGCGGCGATCTTTTCACCGCGCACTTTCATTGCCTGCACGCTGGCGGGTGTGATTTTTTCGAGGCTCACGAGGCCACGATTGCGTTGGAACCGAAACCCGACAAGCGAAAACTTTGACCAATAATTACTGAAAGCGTAAAAGACGCCGGCCTGGGAGGCAGCTGTTGGCGTCCCCTCCCTGGTAGCCGAAGCCTTCAGGCTGCGCTTGGGTTGCCGCAATCCCCACCGGAACCTCGGCGCGCGCGCAACCTGAAGGTTGCGGCTACGGGAGGGAGGCCCGGCGGCACCGCTGGGCGCATCTCAGTTTATTGCATCTCATTTGCCTTGCTGGGCGTCCCTTCCCACTCACCCCGGCCCTCTCCCGCCGGGAGAGGGAGAACGGAGCAACATGGGTCTCAAAATCTAAGCGCCAGACTTCGTCCCAGCGCGGGGAGCGATTCTCCCTCTCCGCTGGGGAGAGGGCCGGGGTGAGGGGGAAAGACCACGCACGAATCCAATGCCGCCACGGATCCAAACGTGGCTCCCAATGCTTGCAAGAAACTGAGTTATGCTCGCACCGCTCCGCAGCACTTTTTAGCGTTGCCCCGCCGCCGCCACACGTTATCATTCGGCTCAAGTCACCCAGTCAAAAACGCCATCCCACCCACCCAAGGTTGCCATGGAAGAAAAGAAATACGACTTGATCGTCATCGGCTCCGGTCCGGCCGGGGAAAAAGGCGCGGCCCAGGCGGCCTATTTCGGCAAGAAGGTGGCGCTCATCGAAAAAGAGCCGGTGCTGGGCGGGGCGGCCGCGAATACGGGCACGCTCCCCTCCAAAACGCTTCGGGAATCCGCCCTCTATCTCTCGGGCTTTAAGCAACGCGGACTCTACGGCATTAATTTCAATCTCAAGGATAAGGTCACCGCACGTGATTTCCTCTACCGCGAACGGCTGGTGGTTCAGAGCGAGCGGGCGCGCATTGCCGAAAACCTGAAACGCCACAAAGTCGACTTGTACAGCGGCCGGGCATCGTTCGTCGATCCGCACACGATCGCCATTACCCCCAGCCATTCGCCGTCCGCTCATATCCAGGGCGACGTCATTCTCATCGCCACCGGCTCGCATCCGCATCATCCGGCGACAATTCCGTTCCATGACGCGCGCGTTTACGACTCGGACACCATTTTGAATTTGCACGACATTCCCCCGACCATGCTGATCGCCGGCGGCGGCGTGATCGGCTGCGAATATGCCTGCATGTTTTCCGCGCTCGGCATCAAGGTGAGCCTCGTGGAGGGCCGCGACCGCCTGCTCGGGTTCATGGACGTGGAAGTGGCGCAAGTGCTGGCCGACAATATGCGCGGCATGGGCATTGAATTGCTCATGCCCGACGCCATTGAGTCGATCACGTCCGAGGAAACCTTCACCGTGCGGCTGAAATCCGGCAAGGCACTCGCGATGCACACGATCCTCGCCGCCACGGGTCGCACGGGAAATACCGCGAATCTGGGCTTGGAGAAAATTGGAATCACCCCCAGCCCGCGCGGCAACCTTGAAGTCAACGAGCACTACCAGACTCCTGTTCCCCACATTTATGCCGTGGGCGATGTCATCGGCTTTCCAGCCCTGGCGTCGACTTCGATGGAGCAGGCGCGCGTGGCGATGGTCCACGCCTTTGACCTGAAATACAAAAACCAGCTCGCGCACATCCTGCCCTACGGCATCTACACCATTCCGGAATGCTCCATGGCCGGCGAGACGGAGGAAAGCCTCCTCAAACAGAAAATTCCGTTCGTGGTCGGCCGGGCGCGTTACAGTTCGAATGCGCGCGGGCAGATCATCGGCGACAAGGACGGCTTCATCAAACTCATTTTCCACGAGGAGGATCTGCGGTTGCTGGGCGTGCATGTCATCGGCGAGCAAGCCAGCGAACTGGTGCACGTGGGCCTGACGGCGCTGTTGCTGCAGGCGGGGGCGGATCTATTTATCCAGATGTGCTTCAACTACCCGACGCTGACCGAGGTTTACAAATACGCGACCTACGATGCCCTGGGCCAGCGCGCCAAACGGATGAAAATCGAGGCCAAGGCGCCGGTTTAGGAAAGGCTTGATTCGCCTCGGTAATCGAAAGTGCTGGCGCGGATTGGACGGGCCCAGCGGGCGAACAACCCTTGTCTCCATGCGCCGCGATGGCTACGCTGGAGCAGTTAAAATTATACATGAAAGCGATCCAACTCGAAAAGCCCCAGTCGTTCCGCGCCATTGAAATCGCCGAACCCCCCGCGCCCGGGCCAGGCGAGGCGCTGGTGCAGGTGCAGCGCATCGGCATCTGTGGCACGGACATCTCCGGTTACCTCGGCAAGATGCCCTACTTCAGTTACCCGCGCATTCCCGGCCACGAACTGGGTGTCGAGGTGCTGGCCCTCGGCCAAGGCGTCACCAACGTAAAGCCCGGCGACCGTTGCTCGGTCGAGCCCTACATGAATTGCGAGCAGTGTTATCCGTGCCGCCAAGGCGCGATCAATTGTTGCGAAAACCTCAAGGTCATCGGCGTGATGATGGACGGCGGCATGACCGAACGCATCGTGCTGCCCGCGCGCAAACTGCATCCGGCCAATAAACTTTCTCCCGACCAGTGCGCGTTGGTCGAGACGCTCGCCATCGGCTGTCATGCGGTGAACCGCGGCCATCCGCTCGCGGGCGAGAACGTGCTCGTCATCGGCGCGGGACCGATTGGTCTGAGTGTCATTGAATTCGCCAAGCTGTCCGGCGCGAAGACCATCGTGATGGACTTGAACGAGCAGCGACTGAACTTCGTTCGGCAGACCATGGGCATCTCGGATACGATTCTTATTCAGGGCGACGGCACGGAGCTCGACGCCCTCAAACAACTGACCGGAGGCACGCTGGCACAAGTGGTGATTGACGCCACGGGCAGCAACAAATCCATGGCGAACGCGCTCAATTATTGCGGCTTCACCGGTCGGCTCGTCTATGTCGGCATCACCCAGGCCGAGGTCGCCTTCCCGCATGCCGCCGTCATGCACCGCCGCGAGTTGACGCTGTTGGCCAGCCGCAACGCCCTCCCGCCCGATTTCACGCGCATCATCAAGCTGATCAAGGACGGCAAAATCGACACGCGCCCGTGGATCACCCATCAGGCCAACTTTGAAGAGATGATTGCGGCGTTCCCGAGTTGGATTAAACCCGAGACCGGGGTGATCAAGGCAGTCGTGGCGGTGGGGTAGCTAGATTTTGCCGCCAGCGCTGCCAGGCCAGGCCGGGGTGGTCCACACGAAACTGCACCAGGCGGGCGTGCTCGACTTCGGTGACGTACACGGTGCGTCCATCCGGACCGCCGAAGCACAGGTTGCTGGGCTTCGCCCCCAGCACGTCGATCTCTTTTAATATTTCTCCCGCCGGCGAGAGTTTCACCACGGTGCCTTTGGAGTGGCGCGTAAGGTACAAGTTGCCATCCACGTCGCAGCGCATGCCGTCGAAGCCGTGGTCGTCAAATTTTTTCAACAGCCGCTTGTTCGTGAGACTGCGATCGGGCGTGATGGTGAAAGCCCAGACGTTGCGCTGGACACTTTCGTTGACATAAAGCGTTTGCCCGTCGGGGCTGACCTCGATGCCGTTGCTGGTGCCCAGTTCGGGCGCGACCAGGGTCGTCTTGCCGTTGGTGTCGATGCGCCAGATCTGACCGGTGCCCGCCTTCCAATTCGGATCGCTGGCGAACATCGTGCCATCGAGGCAAATAGCCAGATCGTTCGGCTGATTCATCTGGTCGTTATGGGCAAAGACCGTGATCGCCTTCGTCTTGGAGTCGATGCGCAGCACATTGTGACCAACGTAATCAGCAACGAACATCGTGCCTTGGCGGTCGAAGACGATGCCGTTCCCGGTGCTCTCGCCCGGCAGCGTGACAAAGATTTCCGTCTTACCGCGCGGCGTGGTCCGGCCGATCGTCTGCTGTTTCGCGAAATTGACGGCGAAGATGTTGCCCGCTTGGTCGCAGCTCGGCCCTTCAATGCCGGGGGTGAAGGAGTGGGTCGGTGTCAGCGGGCGGGCGATGAAAAGCGTTTCGGCAGCCGTGCCGGTAACGGCCACCGCCGTCAGTCCGAGGGCCAATATTACCGGGAACACGTTTTCAGAAATACAATAGTTGATTGGCTTCATGCTTTATTGGCTTAAAGAAGAATTCTCGTCGAATCGGGGGTAAGTGGCAAACCCGAAAACGCAGGTAAACAATTTGACACGAATTCAACAGATTTTCACGAATTATATCGGTGCTAATCAGTGCAATCCGTGTCTCTGCACTCATTGTTCGGATGCGTGTCCCTGCGTGGTTATCCGCCGCCCGGTTGCGGAATAGTTTCACTCGGGGTTTGCCAGAAACGGTCGCGCCCCGTATTTCCTCTGGCGTTCGTGATGGACAAGTCTCCCATGGCGCATTTAAAACGGCATTTGGTATGGGCAATGTGGGCTTTGGCAGCGCTGGCTTTGCCTGGTTGCCAGACCGTCGGCTACTACGCGCAGGCGATTCGCGGACAGGGCACGATCCTGGCCCACCGCCGACCCATCGACCAATTGCTGGCGGATCCAAAAACGCCGGTGGCACTCCAGAAAAAGCTCCGCCTGGTTCTGAAGCTGCGGGAATTCGCCGCGCGCGAACTAAAGCTCCCCGCCAACGGCCACTATTTGCGTTACGTGAACGTGCCCCGCCGCTACGTGGTGTGGAACGTCGAAGCGGCCCCGGAGTTCTCGCTCAAGGAGAAGTCGTGGTGGTATCCGGTTGTGGGGCGGTTGACGTATCGTGGGTATTTTTCGGAGTCGGCCGCGCAACGCTATGCCGCGTCGCTTCGGCGTCAAAACCCGGACGTCTCGGTGGAGGGCATCGAAGCGTATTCCACGCTGGGCTGGTTCACCGATCCCGTCCTCAGCACCTTTATTCACCACGACGAGGCCGAACTGGCGGAGATTATTTTTCACGAACTCGCTCACCAAAGGCTCTTCATCAGCGGCGACACAGATTTCAACGAGGCGTTTGCGACGGCCGTGGCCGAGGAAGGAGTGCGCCGCTGGCTGCGCGCCCAGGGGGATCCGGCGGCGCTGGAGCGTTATGAGGCCGGCCTGCGCCACCACCGACAATTCCTACAGCTCATCGCCGGCGCCCGGCGCGACTTGGAATCACTGTACCAGAGCGGGCAACCCGGTGTTGAACTCAAGAAGCACAAAGCGGAAATTCTGGCCGCCCTCTCCACCCGTTACCAGGAACGCAAAGCCGGCTGGGGCGGCGGACTGGACTACACCCCGTGGTTCGCCCAACCGCTCAACAACGCACGCTTGAACACCGTGGCAACCTATTACGATTTAGTGCCTGCTTTTCAGCAGCAGCTGGCAGCCAGGGAGGGCAACCTGGAACTGTTTTTCCGGGATCTGGGAAGGTTGAAGAAATTACCGGGGACGGAGCGCCATCGCCGGCTGGAATAAATCCGCCGGAGAAATTACTTCCCTTGATTCTTGCTCCGCGATTGTTCCAACAACCATGTGTAAAGCCCATCCGTACCGTACGCGTTATCCCAACAATTATGACCGACACCCGGATACTCAGTGTAGCGGACGGGCGCGCCTGCTTTCATAAGCGCGGCGTGGAGGTCGCGGCCGTTGGCCACGGTCGCAGCCTGGTCCTTATCCCCGCAGAAATTCCACACCGGCAACCGCGCCGCCGCAAGCCTCGGCGCCTGCGTTAAATCGCCGCGTGAACACATCGGCACGATGGCCGCCCAGGCCGCCGGATCTTTCATCGCAATGCTCCATGTGCCGCTGCCGCCCATGGAGAGGCCGGTGAGATACACGCGATCGGGATCGGTATCAAACTCTGCCTGCGCCTGCTTCAACATCGCGAGCGCGCGCTGTGCGTCCGGAGATTCCACCTGCCAGTTCGAACCGGACTGGCATTGCGGAATGACCACCACGAAGGCAAAGGTCGGCTTCCGCTTCCAGATCGCGGGACCGAGGCCGACCATGAGCGGATCCAGGCCGTTGTCGCCGCGCTCGCCGGAGCCGTGGAGAAACAACATGACCGGGGGCTTGGATCCCGGCTCGGATTTTGACGGCACGAAGAGCACATACTTGTGCTGCTTGCCATCGGCATCGGTGAAGAGGCGATTTTGGAATCCGCGCGCCCCCGGTTCGGCACCGCCCAGGGTGGAACATCCAGCCACCAGCACGGCGGCGACGGCACAACCAACAGACAGGGTAATACGTTGCATAAAACTCAAATGATTTGTGGTGCCAGCATAGTGCTCCGGCCGTGCACATCACAAGCGCGACTTTGCGGTTCACGCGAATCAGTTTCTGGCTCCGGCAACACCGGCGCGACCTCGAGTGCTGCCAGCAATGAGCCGAGGAAGGCGGGCCACAAGGTTTCCAGCGCTGACAACCTTTTGTTGCATATGCAACAAAAGGTTGCAGCTCTCATTTGGCGCCTCGAGCTGGAGGGGAGGTGCAGACGACGCGATGAAGCAAGGATTGGGCCCAAGATAGGGAGGCGTTGGGGCCAGGCTCGTGCTGGAAACCGGCACTTGCCCCTGAAGTCTCACCGCACGGATTTCCACTTCGCCATCATCGCGCGCAATTGCCTGGCTTCCTCCGGGCGCACATTGGGTAGGGGCGGACGGCACGGGCCACCGTTGAGGCCGAGGATGTCCATGCAGGCTTTCATCACGGAGACTTCGTAACCCTTGCGCTTACTGCGAAACGCATAGAGCGGCGTGGCGTAATCATGCATGAGACGCGCGAGCGTGGCGGAGTCGCCAGCGGCCGCGGCCTCATGAAGTTGCAGCGACAGACCTGGCGCAATGGTCGCGATGCTCGACGTATAGGTGCGGATGCCGATGGAGTAATAGGCCGGCACGGCGTCATCCCCGGCCCCACCGATCCAATGCAGCCGGTCGCCCACTTGATCCATGATCATCTGGTAGCGGCGCGTGTCCGCCTGGCCATCTTTCCACGCCATCAACGTCGGAATTTTATCGGCGAGTTTCTGCACGAACGTCGGGCCGGGATTCACCCAGTCGCGGCTGTAAATGAGCAGGCCGAGTTTCGTGGCGTTGCCAATGGCCTGGTAATATTCAAGCAAGCCTTCCTCATCCGCGTTGGGAAAATACGGTGGTAATGCCAGGATGCCATCGACACCCGCCCTCGCAGCGTTTTTCGCGAGCGCGATGGCGATGGGATAATTAAAGCCGACACCGGTAAGCACCGGGATTTTGCCAGCGACCTCCGCGACGGTGGCCTGGACCACGGCCAGGTGTTCCTCGGGCGAGAGCGAATAGAGTTCGCCGGTGCCGGCCGGCGCGACAATGGCGGTAAGCGGATACTTGAGGATGTAGCGCAGGTTGCGCCGGTGCCCTTCGAGGTCGAGGGACAAATCCTTTTTGAACGGCGTGACGGGAAAAGAGATGACGCCACTATTGAGTTTCTGGCGGAGTTCGTTTGGTTTCATAAATCAGATTCTGTTATCACCACAAAGGGCACAAAGGGCACGAAGAAGGCTAACAACTCAAGCAACACTTTGTGTCCTTTGTGGTTCATCAAATCACCATCTCGGCAGTACTCGTTTCCAATTGGGGTCAACATGTTTGCGCATCTCGGCTTCGTCGTCGCGCTTGCGATAGGGGCATTGGCGATAGCGCTCCGCGCCGCGCGCGAGTTGGTCGTAATCCAATTCCACGCCGAGGCCGGGCTTATCCGTGATCTTCACGCAACCATTCACGATCGGCACGCGCCCGCCGAGCACGACCTCATCTTGAGCCTGCGCCCAGGGATAGTGCGTGTCGCACGCGTAGGTCAGATGCGGCGTGGCAGCCGCCACGTGCGCCATGGCCATCAGCGACACGCCCAGATGCGAGTTCGAGTGCATCGAGAGACCCAGGCCAAAAGTCTTGCAGAGCTTGGCCAGATGCTGCACCTGCCGCATCCCGCCCCAGTAATGATGATCACACAAAACAATCTGCACCGCGTCCTGCCGGACACTTTCTGGCAAGTCCGCGAAGGACGTGACCGCGACGTTGCTGGCCAGCGGCGTGTCCACACCCGCAGCGAGCAGACCCCGACGCACGGCCGCCATGCCCGCGATGTCGGCGGTCGGATCCTCCAGATAACCGCCGCGGCTCAACTCCTCCTTGAGCTCAATACCGACGCGGATCGAGGTCTCGACCGTCCACGCGCTGTTAGGGTCGATGCGCAGCGGAACGTCCGGGCCGAGTTCACGGTAGAGCTGCTTCACCGTTTCGATTTCCACGTCCGGCGGGAGCACGCCGGCCTTGAATTTGATGGAGCCAAAACCGTATTGCCGCCGCATCCGAACGACTTGCTTCACTAGATTTTCCGGCGAAAGCGCCTCACCGTATTCGTCCTCGCGCCGGTCGTCACCTTCGCCGCCACCGCCGGCGTGCTTGTAAAACGGATAGGCAGAAAACGGCACCTCGTCCCGGACGCGCCCCCCAATGAGGTCGCACAAAGGTTGGCCGGTCGCCTTGCCAATCAGATCGAGGCACGCCGTCTCGATGGCGGCATAGACGCGCGCCTTGGCATCGTGCGGATTTTCACCGGGCACCAGAAATGTTTGGGAACGGTCGGCGTTGCTACCCTTAACCTCCCCTTCAATGAGCGCGATCAGCCGCCCCGTAAGCCGGTAGGGACTGGCGCCGATGACCTGCCCGCGCACCGATTCGATCGCGGCCGCTGGCGCGTCGCCACCATGCGCCTCGGCGATTCCGATGATTCCATCCTCGCTTTCGAGTTCAATGATGGTGCGCAGCGCGTACGGCTGGTGCAGACCATAGGAACTACGAATCGGTGGGTCGGCGATGGCAATTTTGTGAACCCTAAGGTCAACGATACGCATAAAACTTCGGCGAGAATACGTCGGCGGCCACCCGCGTCAACCGACAAGCACGATCAGCCCGGAGGTTGCCCCTCGACCCATTTCACGCTGTGATCACCAGTGACCGCGATGGTTTCCGCCGGCGAGTCCAGCCGGAAAAAAGACCACGGTCCCGGGATGAAAGGGTAACGTTCAACGACGGATTCATCCACCTCAATGCCAAGGCCGGGAGTTTTGGGAACCACCAATTCGCCATTATGGATTTCCAATGGTTGGGTCAGGATTTCCGCGGCCAGCGGAAACGGATACATCCCGGCGCGTCCCGGGGCGGAGTAGCAGGGATACTCCAGCCATTCCACCACCTCCGCCGGCCAGCACACGCCCAGGTGAGCGGCCGCCAGGACCTCCAACTCGGTGCCCCAACTGTGAAAAGCGAATTTCAACCCCTGCTGGCCAGCACTGTTAATCACGCGTCGCCCCATCTCAAACCCGCCCTGGCAACAGACATCCATCTGGATAAAATCGGCGGCGCGGGTGACGATCAAATCCTCGAAGCCTGCCTCGTCGGGTTCGTGTTCACCCGAGGCAATGGGCAGGTGGCCGCAGGCACGCAAGTTCCGATAGGCGGCGTGATCCTCGGGCGGCAACGGCTCCTCCAGCCAGGTTGGGTGATAGGCGGACATCGCCTGGGCCAGGCCCGCGACGGTGTCAAATGAGTAGTTGCGGTCGCCCATGCGCCACCAGGAATGGGCGTCAATCATCAGGCCGACATTGGGCCCCACCGCCTGGCGCATCAGGCGCACGGTTTCCAAATCTTTTTCCGGGCCGAGCGCGGGGCGCATTTTGTAGGCCGGGAATCCCAACGCGGCGACGGCGGCGGCCTCGGCGGCATACCCGGCCGGCGACATATACATGCCGGCGCTTCCGTACAGCTTGATCCGATCGCGCTTGCGTCCGCCAATCAGTTCCGAGAGCGGGCAACCCTCGTAACGCGCCGCGGCATCCATCAGCGCGATCTCCACCGCGCGATAGGTTTTCATGGTTTCGCGATCCGCGTGGAAACCCAATTCCCGCCAGCGGCGCGGATCCTGCCCCTGAAGAAATGGCCCAATGACAGCGCGGATTTCCACCGCCGCGCGTTCGTGCGCGGGGCCGGGCGCGTAGCCGCGCAAGCCGGTGTCGGTGGTGACGCGGATGAACATCGCGTCGCGCTTCAGGATCGTCCGTTCGCCGCCCCAGAAAGGGAGGCGCCGCGGTTCCGGCAGGGGGAACGACAACAGAAAGGCTTCAACTTTGGTAATCTTCAAGGGGTCTTCCTCAGGAATCGAATCAGACAGGCTTCACGGATCATTGGTCAGCGTCTGAGTCATTTAGCGGCGTTATTAGGGACATCGGCGAAGAATTGTCGAGCTTGATTTGCGCGGTTCTCTGCGCGCCAGCATCGCGCACTGCTCCCGCTCACGTGGCGTCTCCGCCCGCTGAATGGGGTGTGGCCGCGAGCTGGTTGCGCGCTACGGCGCAGGGGCACAAAGCGCGAACAATTTCGCCCAGAGCGTCACTCCCGCCAGAGGGAGCAGGGACATTGTTCACTGATATTCGTAGCCGATCTGGAAGGTGATCCGCCCGTCGGGCTGGTGACGGATATTCGTGAGGTGCACTGGTTGACCACCGCCGAGGAGCGAGCGGCTCGCGGGCGTGGTGTAAGGAGTGTACGCGTCGTTCGCGCTGCTCGGGTATGGCACCTGTCGCAGAAACACGCGCGGCCCGGCCGGCCCAGCCACGCCATGCGATTCCTCCAGCATCGGGCGGTTGCCGACGACGCGCCAGATGAGCAGCCCTTCACCGGGCAGGCTCAGGTCAAAACCTTTCTTGCGGCGGTTTTCCAGCAACAAATACTCACTGCCGTCGGGGCGGATCAAGACTTTGTAACACTCGTTGGTCGTGCCTTCGACGGGTGCCAGCACGAGTTTTTGTTTCACGGTCCCGGCAATCATCACGGGCTTCAACCACCCCAGCTGCTCCTTGCACCAGGCGCCAAAATGCTGCGGCCGGCCATCGCCGATCTGATTCGACATCGCACACCAGTTGCCGAGCCCCTCCGAGCCCGGGTTTTCCGGCCGTGCGTAAAGATCGGGCAGGCCCAGCATGTGCCCGAATTCATGGCAAAAAACGCTGACATTGCCCATCCGCTGCCCGCCTTCGGCGCAAATAAAGTAGGACCACCGTTTGCCCTGGTAAGTCACGCTCGCGCGATGCGGCCAGAACAAACTGCCACGATTCGCCGTCGGATAGCGCTCGCCCGCATAGATGAACACCACCCCGTCGAAACCCTTCAAGGCGTCCGCCCCATCGCGCTTCGCGAGCGCATCCAACACCTCGGTCAGAAAGCCGGTCTTCTGCGGCTGGCTGGCACTGCCGGAATACTCCGCGCGCTTCTTCCCGACCTCCAGCCACTCAAACGCGCACCCTTCGACGCGCAGCGCGCCGCAGGACTGTTCGAGATAGTAATCGTTCAGACTCCCGTAAACCGTCGCACCGGTCTGATTCGTCTTATTATAGGAAGCCGTGCTGAACATCGCCCGCTCCCATTCCACCATCGGGATTTTTTCGTTGTGTTTCACATCGGGAAACTCGACCCCGATAACGGCGAGTCGATAAGCGGGCTTTTTCCAAATCCCAGCCATCTCCGGTCCGCCGCCACGGCTGTCCACCCCCCGATCGGCAGCCAATTCAAGTTGCTTTTCAAACTCCTCATCTTTGCGGCGCACCCGCAACGTCACCGCCGCGCCGACTTTTCGGTCCATCAACAAATCCGCCAGCCGGGATCCACTCGAAAGCACGACGCCGTCCACCTTTAGAATAATGTCATTCGTCTTGAGGCCAGCCTTCGCGGCGGGCATGCCCGGCGTCAGGCGCGTGATCCGCACTCCCTCGCCTTCCTCGTAGTCGCCGACCTGTACTCCAACGACCGCGCGCTGGTCGCCAAGCTTTTTCGGACGGCTCGTGGCACCGAGCGTGGCGTCGACCGCCAAGGTCTTGCGATTTCGGCCGATGACAAACTTGACGATTTCGCCCGGGGCTTTGGCCTGCAGCGCGTCGCGCACGGCGTCGCCCGAGGAAACCGGTTTACCGTCCAGCTTCATCAGCACGTCGCCGGATTGAAGTCTCGCTTTGGAGGCCGGCGAATCCGAAGCGATCTCGGCGATGGCGAGCTTGCCTTTCTTATCCACCTCGACCTGGATGCCCAGATAGCCGGATTGCCCGGTGCTGGCGTTGCCCGTCCGGGTAAGTTGCGCTCTGATGGCTGTGGTCACCGTGCGGAACTCGGACAAGTCCCGCGGCGGCTCGCTGGCCAGGGCGGCGTTGAGGAGAGCAATTGCGGTGGTGAAGGCCGCCAGGCGTGGCCGTGGAAAGTTAGGAAGCATAAGCTGTCCTGAATTAAAGCAGTCCAGTGCATTGGCTGCAAGTCAACCTCTTGCTGACGCCCGAAATGTTTTGCCCATAACCCGAATTCTAAAACCGATTTTGAACCGGAG